>JBPYFR010000254.1:0-24982 GCA_051985685.1 Acidimicrobiales bacterium | reverse complement strand
GCCGGCCCGGGCGCTACGTCGTCGAGTTCGGGGCCAAGCACACCGATCCCTCCATTGAGGAGACGGCCACTGCCCTGGCGTCGGTCGGCCTCGAGCCAGTGATCGGTCTCGTGCTCACGCCGCACGGCTCGTCGCTGGGGTCGCAGGAGTACCTCGACCGGGCGGCCGCCGCGTTAGCCCCGGGCCGTCTGGTGCGGGTGCCGCCCTGGTACGCCAAGCCGGAACTAATCCACCTCCTCGCGGCGCGGGTCGCCGAGGCGCGGCAGACGCCGGGCGACCGGTCCCACGTCTTCTTCACGGCCCACTCCCTGCCGGAACGCGTGCGCGAAAGCGGCGACACCTACCCCGAGCAGGTCGAAGAGTCAGCCCGTCTCGTCGCCGTTGCGGCCGGGCTCCGCGCCCCGGATTGGTCCGTCGCGTGGCAGAGCGCCGGCCAGACCCCAGAGCCCTGGCTCGGGCCTGCCGTGCGCGAAGAGGTCCGGCGTCTGGGTGAGGCGGGCGACGTCGACGCAGTGGTGGTCTGCCCGGTCGGTTTCGTGGCCGACCACCTCGAGGTGCTCTACGACCTCGACGTCGAGGTCGCCGGCGTGGCGGCCGAGTACGGCATCGCGTACCGGCGCACGGCTTCCCTCAACGACGACCCGGCCTTCATCGACGTCCTGGCCGATGTCGTGATGGCCGCCGACGAGGGGGGCTGACCGCGTGGCACCGGCGCGCGTCGTCGTGGTCGGCGGCGGTATCAGTGGCCTCGCCGCGGCGTGGGAGCTGACCGGCGGAGCGTCCACCGCGCCGGGCGCCCCCGCCGTCATGGTCATGGAGTCGTCCGACCGCCTCGGCGGCGCGCTGCGCAGCGAGTCCTTCGGTGGGCGCATGGTCGACGTGGGCCCCGACGGGTTCCTCGGGCGGCGGTCCGAGGCACTGGAGCTGTGCCGCGACGTGGGCCTCGGCGAGGCACTGGCCCCGATCGCCGAACGGGGCGCCTCGGTCTGGGCGAGGGGACGGCTGCGCCCGTTTCCCGAAGCGCTGGCGCTCGGCATCCCGACACGGTTCTGGGCGACCGCCCGGACCGGGCTGCTCGGCGTGCGCGGCCGGGCCGCGCTCGCTCGCGACGTGCTGTTGCCGAGGCCAGACGTGCGCGGGCCAATTGGCGACCGCTCCATCGGCCCCTTGGTGGCGCGCAAGCTGGGCCAACGCGTCGTCGACGTCTTGGTCGACCCGTTGATCGGGGGCATTCACGCCGGCTCGGTCGAGACCATGTCCGCTGCGGCGGTCTTCCCGCCGCTCCTGGACGCAGCCCAGCGTCGCGGCGGGCTGATGCGGGCCCTGCGGGCCGAGGTCCCCGCGCCCGACCCCGACGGGCCGCCCCTGTTCTGGGCGCCGGTTGGGGGCATGGCGTCGCTGGTCCAGGCGCTCGCGGCTTCCTTGCGCGGGCGGGGGGTGGACATCCGGCTCTCCACCCCGGTCACGGACCTCGCTCGCGATGCCGGGACATGGACGGTTCATGCGGACGGCCGGTCGTTCCCCTGCGACGCGGTCGTGCTGGCCACTCCGGCCCCGGTCACCGCCCAGCTCCTGCAGCCGCACGACGAAGAGGCCGCCGGACTGCTCGACGCCATCGACTACGCCACGGTGGTGCTCGTCACCTTCCTGGCCGCGGCCGGCGACGTGCCCCCGTTGTCAGGCACCGGCTTCCTGGTGCCGCGCACGAGCCCGCACGCCGAAGGCCGAGATGCATGGGCCCTGACCGCCTGCACGTACCTCGACCGCAAATGGCCGCACCTGGCGCGCGAAGGTGAGGTGCTGCTGCGGGCCTCTCTGGGCCGCATCGACGACGAGCGCCCCGGGGGGTGGACCGACGCCGAGGCCAGCGACCGGGCCTGGCAGGAGCTCGGCGTGCTCATCGGCGTGACGGGTGCACCCAAGGACGCGATCGTGACGCGCCACCAGGCCGCGCTCCCCCAATACAGGGTGCACCACCTTCTGCGCACCGCGGCAGTCGATGCGGCCGTCGCCCGGGTGGGAGGGCTTGCCGTGGCCGGCGCGGCCTATCGCGGCGTGGGCATACCGGCCTGCATCGCGAGCGGCCGAAGCGCCGCACGCGCGCTTTTGTGAACCCCCGGCGGCGAGGCCGCGTGGCGGCCCCCTCGGTCGCGGCCGGGATTCTGCTCGCACTCTCGCTTCCCCCTTGGGGCTGGTGGCCCCTGGGCGTGGCGGGGGCGGGGATCCTCTATTGGCGTCTCGCCGGGCTGCCGTTGCGGTCACGCCTGTGGGCGGGCTGGCTGGCCGGGCTGGGCTGCTTCGCGATCGGGCTCGCGTGGGCGCGGGCCTTCAACTGGTACGGGGCGCTGGTTCTCGTGCTGGTCGAGGCGATCTTCTTTGCCGTCGCCGCGGGCCTCACACCGCCGGCCCAGGGGCGTGCCCTTGCGTTCGTGGGTGCGTACACCCTGGCGGAGGCCCTGCGCATGACGTGGCCGTTCGGCGGGCTGCCACTCGGCGGCGTGTTCCTGGGCCAGGCCAACGGGCCCCTGGTCGACTTGGCCCGCCTCGGGGGGCCGCTCCTGCTCACGGCAGGTGTGTGGGCCGCCGGCGTGGGAGCGGCCACCATCGCGAGCTGGGCGTGGTCGCAGCGCCGCCACGAACGCGCCCCGCGGCTGCTCGGTGCTGCGATCGTCCTCGGCGGGCTCGCCGCGCTCGTCGCGGTGGGGACGGCGGTGCCCGACGGCGGCGCACCCATCCGTTCGTTGCGGGTCGCGCTGGTCCAGGGGGGAGGCAACCGCGGGGTGAGCAAGGAGGACGTCCCGCCGGCGACCGTCTATCGCGCGCAGCTCGCGGCCACGGAGTCCGTCACCCACGGCGGCGCGTCGCCCGAACTGGTCCTGTGGCCCGAAGACGTCGTCGCGCTCGGACAGCCATTGAGAAGCTCGCCCGAGGCCGCGCGGCTCAGCCGGTTCGCCCGGGCGTTGCGCACGACGCTCGTTGCCGGCGTGACCGAACCAGGCCCGACGCCGACCACATTCCGCAACGAGATCGTGGCGTGGGGACCGCGGGGCACGATCGTCGCGGAGTTCGAGAAGGTGCACCGGGTGCCCTTCGGCGAATACGTCCCCTTCCGATCCTTCTTCTCCCACTTCGCGGATCTCTCGGGCGTGCCGGAGGACGCCGTTCCGGGGCGCGGCACCGGGCTCATGCGCACACCGGCCGGCCCCCTCGGCGTGCTCGTCTCCTTCGAGGTCTTCTTCCCCGCGCGCAGCCACGCGTCGGTGCGAGCGGGCGCTGAGCTGCTGACGGTCCCCACCAACACATCGTCGTTCGGCACCTCCCAGGTGCCGGGCCAAGAGATGGCCGCGGCGGTGGTGCAGGCGGTGCAGACCGGGCGCGACCTCGTGCAGGCCGCGCCCACGGGCTTCAGCGCAGTGGTGTCGAATCGCGGGGACGTCGTCGAGCGCAGCGTGCTCGGCCGGCGCCAGGTCCTCACGGCAACGGTGGCGCTGCGCCGCGGGCTGACCCCCTACGACCACTGGGGTGATCTTCCGGTGCTCGTGCTCGCCGCGCTGGCCCTCGGGGCCGGCTGGGTGCGGCAGCTGCGTCAGTCGTAGTACCCGGAGTGGATGTATACGCAGGGCACGCCGGCGGCCACGTACATCGCGTGGTTCGACGGGTCGTCCTCGAACGCGAGCCTGAGAACGAAGCCATGCGCGCGCAGATCGCGCACCGTCTCCTCTTTGAAATTGGTCACCTGGCCGTAGTCCCCCCGGGCGCGCATGACCAGGAGGTCCCAGCGCAGCCCGTATCGCTGCAGCCAGGCCAGGGTCTGGGGCTGGACGCGCTGGGGCCTCCCGGTGAGCAGGATCACCGACAGCTTTGGGTCGAGCAGCTCGAGCAGCCGAGCGATCTCCTCTATCACGGGGTCGTCGCCGCAGGCCTCGAAGAACGCGGTCCAGTCGCGGCGCCCGCGCTCTAAGAAGTGCTGACGTCCGGCTGCGTCGGAAAGCACGCCGTCGATGTCGAAGACGACGGCCGGGCGGCCCACGTGGTCGCCGCCGTCGCCCGAGCGCCACGTCCAGTTCGCGTGATCGACGCCGCCGGGCCCCGCGGGCACGAAAGTCCACCTTAACGGCGCCCTCTCCTCCCTCCGGGGGAGAGGTTCAGCCCTCGGAAGGAGGCGCTTTCGGCTCTGGAGGTGACACGATGGACTCCGCATGAGCAGCCTCGACCACAGGGTGGGTCACGAGGGTCGCGAGTTTCACGGGAAGGCCCTCGCCGAGCGGCCGGACACCTCCATCGATGTGGCCCTGGGCCGGCGGGTCGAGGTGATCGGCGACCTGCTCCTCCCGCAGCGACCCACCGACAGCTCTCTCGCCGCGTGCCGCGACATCGAGCGGCGGCTCGAAGACTGGCAGGGGCCGGGCATCGTCATCCTCTGTGGCAGGTTGGTCGCGCCCAGCTGCGGTCGCGGCCTCGGGCCGGCCGCCGCGCTCGACGCGCACGCGCCCCTCGCCGACGCGCTGTCCGCGTTCGCCGCACGGCCCGATTCACAGGTTGTCGTCGTCGCGCCCCGGTCGGAACTCGACTCCCAGCTCGTCCGCGCCCTGGCGGCCCGGGGACTGCGCGTGCGGAACGGGGTCGACCTGCGTTGCGAGACGGGAGCGGGCACGCGCGTGGTGCTGGTTCGGGCCGGGTCGATGCGGTCCGACGCAGACCCGCCGATCGACGTCGTGCCCGCAGAGGACCGGCCGTGGCTGGCCGGCCTGGAGCGGTTGGACGATCCGTTGCTTGCCCGACGCTTCGTGACTTCGCGCCTCCTCTACCGGCGGTTGCGCCGGTTCCTCTGGGCACCACCGCTGATCCTGGCGGCGATCGCTCTCCTCCTTCGGTTCGACTTCGTGGTCGACGGCCTCGGTCGCATCTTCCGTTCGCCCGCCCAGCAGAGCGCCCTGCAGCGGGCCTACGACGCCACCTGGATCTCGCGCGTCATTGTCACCGTGGTCATCGGCGTGGTGCTCCTGGCCGTCCTCGCCGCAATCGTTGCCGTCACCTCGCGTGGGATCTGGCGGGCGCTGGGCGGCGAGGGGTTGCCGGCTCCGTGGAAGAGAGCTTCGTCGGGGACCCGTCCGGTCGCGCACGCCCAGATCGAGGTCGACGGCGGGGACGCGCTCGACGCCACGCGTGCCGCCCTCGAGGCAGGCGCGGTCGGCCTCATCGCTGGCGGCGCGCTGGTCCCGGAGCTCACCCATCTCGATGCGGGCTTCTTCGCCTGCCCCGGCGCCACCTCCGAGGTGGTCCGCGAGCACCGGGGGCATCTCGGCCTGCCCCCGACCTTCTTGCACCACCGGCAGGAGTCCACACTCGAGATGGAGACCGGGGCCGAGCTGCACGTCCGCCTCATCCTCGGCGACGCCGACCTGCCCACGGCCACCTTGGGCGAGCGGCTCGCCACCGCGGGCGTCGTCACGAAGGGCCGGGCCAGAGCGGCGGAAGTGCATGCGGAACTCGCGGCGGGGTGGCCGGGCGGTGCGTCCTGGCCGCCGGCCCCCGAGGTCGCGGCCGACCGGATCCGGGTCCGGCGCATCCGCCGCCTGGCGGCGGTCTCACTGTTCGTGGCAGGCGCCATCGACCTGCTGTCGTCGGTCACCGCGCCTCTGCGCGCCAACCTCCACTTGATTGCGCAGTACCTGCCGGTCGCGGCCGTCCAGGCTGCAGGCGCACTGACCGCAATCGCCGGGATCGGGATGATCATGCTTTCCCGCGGCGTCCTGAAAGGACAGCGCAGGTCCTGGCTGGTCGCCGTCGCGCTGCTGACCGCCTCGCTGGTGTTGCACCTCTTGCATGCGGGGTACATCGTCACGTTGCTGATCTGCGCGGCCGTCCTCGTGCTGCTCATCGTGCAGCGTGAGGTCTTCCGTGCCCAGACCGAACCCGCCACCATGGTCACCGCAGTCGTGATCCTGGCGGTTGGCGGGCTCATGGCCACGTTGGGGGGCTTCGTCGGAGTGCAGGTGGCCGGCCGAGTCCACCACCATCCGTTGCCGGGCTGGCCCGACGTGCTGCTCGGGTCGGCCGAGCGGCTCGTCGGCATCAGATGGGTCTCGTTCCCCACCACGATCGATCGCTACGTGTCGATCAGCCTCCTCGCGGTCGGCCTCTGCCTCATCGTGGTGGCCCTGTACCTGTTCACCCGACCCGTGGTCGATCGGCGGCTTTCGTCTGGACGGGCCGTCGTGGGTCGCCGTGCCGCGGAGCTGCGGGCGCGTGACCTCGTGCGCCGCCACGGAACCGGGACGCTCGACTACTTCGCGCTGCGTGACGACAAGCAATGGTTCTTCCACCGCGACTCCATGGTCGCCTACGCAGTCTTCGGCGGCGTCTGCCTCGTCTCACCCGATCCCATCGGGCCGTTCTCGGAGCGGGCCCACGTCTGGGACGCGTTCCGACGGTTCGTCGACCGCAACGGCTGGGGTCTGGGCGTGATGGGAGCCGGGGAGGAGTGGCTCCCCACCTACCAGGCCTCGGGGATGCGCTTCATCTACATCGGGGACGAGGCCGTCGTGGACCCGAGAGAGTTCTCCCTCGAGGGAGGCAAGATGAAAGGGTTGCGTCAGGCGGTCAACCGCGTGGCCCGCTACGGCTACACGGTGCGCTTCTTGGACCCTGCGCACCTCGCCGCGGAGGACGCAGCGCAGATGGCCGAGCTGATGGCGAAAAGCCGCCGTGGTGAGCAGGAACGGGGCTTCTCCATGATGCTGGGCCGCTTGTTCGACCCCCGGGACACCGGCCTCCTGCTCACCCTCGTCGAGGGTCCGGACGGCGCCCCGGTCGCCATGTGCCAGTTCGTGCCCTCCCCCGCGATCGAGGGGTACTCGCTCGATCTCATGCGGCGCGACCCGGGCGACCACCCGAACGGGCTGCTCGACTTCGCGCTCTGCTCGACCATCGGCTACCTGAGGGACATGGGGATGCGCGGGCTCAGCCTCAACTTCGCCGCACTGCGCTCGATCCTGGAGGGTGAGTCCGGCGACGGTGTGACCCAACGGGTCGAGCGCTGGGCGCTGCGACGCCTGTCGGGTGTGCTGCAGATAGAGACGTTGTGGCGCTTCAACGCCAAGTACGAGCCGAGATGGCTTCCCCGCTACATCGTCTTCGACTCGGCCGAGCAGTTCGTCCCCGTGGGGGTCCAGATCATGCGGGCCGAGTCGCTGACAGAAGTCCCCGTCGTCGGTCGCCTCCTCACCACCGGCGTGGCCAAGCGGGCCGGCCCCGCCGTGCCCGAGGAGGTGCTCGCTGCGATGTCCCAGGAGAAGATGGACCAGGCGAACGGGGCGGGTGCCGAGTGCCAGGAGCAGCGGACGGGCCCTCGGCGATGACCATCACCATGACCCCGGCCGAGCGCGAGGGCTTCCTGGCCGGCGTTCACGTGGGCGTCCTCGCGGTCGAGGATCCCGGGCACGGGCCGCTGACGGTGCCCGTCTGGTACTCGTACGACCCTGGGGGAACGGTCGACATCATCACTGATAGCGGCAGTCGCAAAGCGAGCCGCATGCGCGCCGCCGGGCGCGTGTCGCTATGCGCGCAGACCGAGACCCCGCCCTACGCGTACGTCAGCGTCGAGGGCCCTATCACAGTCGTGGGTGAGACCCTCGGGCCCGGCGAGATGCGTGACATGGCGTACCGCTATCTCGGCGCGGAGATCGGTGCTCTCTACCTGGCCGCCACGGCCGAGGATGCCGCGCGCAACGTGGTGTTCCGGATGGCACCGGAGCGCTGGTTCAGCGCGGACTTCTCCAAGCAGTTCGGCTGAGGGAGCCTTTTTCATCCAATGCCTGAGGCGCGTGTCGAGCTCAGCTGCCCGACCTTTCTGCACGACCTCGTCCACACCCCGACGGAGCGAAAGGACATGGGACGAGCCGCCCGGCGGTCGGCGCCGCGGCGCTCGCTGGGCGCGTGGAACGAGGCGGACCGCGGGCATGACCCGCTCCGGACGGTGCTGGCCCAGAACGGGGACCGGGTTCCCGAGCTGGTGCCTGTCCGGCACCACCGGATGGCCGCCTCCCCCTGGAACTTCTACCGCGGGGCCGCCGCCGTCATGGCCGCCGACCTCGCCTCGCGCCCACACAGCGGCCTCGAGGTGCAGCTCTGCGGCGACGCCCACGTCCTCAATTTCGGCCTGTGGGCGACCCCCGAACGCAATCTGAACTTCGACCTGCGCGACTTCGACGAGACCCTCCCCGGCCCCTTCGAGTGGGACGTGGCCCGGCTGGCCGCCAGCCTGGTAGTCGCGGCCCGCCAGGAGCACCTCAAAGCCTCGCGGGCCGACGCCGCGGTCGAGGCGGCCGTCGGCTCCTATTGGGGGAGGATGCGCCGCTACGCGACGATGCCCGAGCTCGACATCTGGTACGACGGCATGCGCGTCGACGCGTTCGTCGACTACTTCGAGTCCGCCGACCGGGGACGGGTGAAGGTCCACATCGAGAAGCGGAAGAAGAAGCGCACCAGCCGCGGTGCGTTCGCCAAGCTGACCGAGGTAGCCAAAGGTCGGCCCCGGATCACAACGTTTCCCCCTCTGCGGGTGACCCTTTCAGACGACGAGCAGGAGGAGCTCGTCGACCACCTGATCGCGGACTACCGCCTCACCCTCCAAGAAGACAGGCGCGCGCTGTTCGACAAATTCACCGAAGCGGACACGGTGCGCCAGGTCGTCGGGGTGGGGAGCGTCGGCATGGTCGTCTACCTCGTCCTCTTCGAGGGCCGTACGGGGGCCGACCCGCTCTTCCTCCAGTTCAAACAAGCAGGCCCATCGGTGTACGAGACACACACGCGCCGCAGCGCCCGGGAGAACCACGGCGCTCGCGTGGTCGCCGGCAAGCGGATGGTCCAGAGCGCGACCGACATCTTCGTGGGCTGGGGCTCCCTTGGGGGTCGCGACTTCTACGCCCGGCAATTCCGGGACATGAAGGTGATCCCCTCGACCGACACAATCGCGCCCCGCCTCGTGCAGTTCGCAACGGCATGCGGCAGCACCCTGGCGCGGGCCCACGCCCGGTCTGGCGACCCGATGGTGATCGACGCCTACCTCGGCAAGGGACGGGCGTTCACCGACGCCATGAAGCGCTTCGCCCACCGCTACGCGGACCAGAACGAGCGGGATCACGGGCGCTTCGTCGAGGCGATCGCGGCGGGTGAGGTACCGAGCGCGTCGGCGCCCTAGCGGGGAGGCCGCATCGGACGCGCGCTTACTTGGGCAGGAACAAGAGCGTGGCGTGGTTGGCGAAGTCGATCAGAGGCTGGGGCCAGACGCCGAACAGGACGGTCACCCCGACGCACACCCCGATGGCCACCGCGCTCAGCGCGGGCACCGGCACCGCCTCGGGGAGGGCCTCGGCCCCCTCTGGCTCCTCGTCGGCCAACAGGATCTGTTCGTTGAGGGTGCTCACCGCGGCCGACGCGGAGGCCTGCGAACCCCAGGCGTCGCCAGCGAGGGGTGCGGCTGACGCTGGGGCAGCGACCGGTTCGGGCGCGGGGACGGGCTCGACGTCGGGCGCTGCGGACACCGCCGCGGCGGGCGGCTCTTCTCCGGCCTCAGGCTCGCCCAGCCCACCGGCCGCGTACATGAGCACGGCGACTCGCAAGTAGAAGAACGCCGCGACAGCCGCCGTCACCATGGCGATGGCACCGAGGGGCACGTAGCCCGCTGCAATCGCAGCGAAGACCACCTGCAGCTTGGCCCACAGCCCAGTCGTGAACGGCACGCCGGCCTGAGCCAGCAACAACACCGCAAAGGCGAGAGCCATCACGGGTTGGCGACCAGCGAGGCCGCGGTAGCGCGCCAGGTCGTGGTCGCCGTCGCCCTGCCGTCCGAGCACGGTGACGATCGCGAAGCTCCCGATGGTCATGAGCATGTAGGCGAACAGGTAGTAGAGCGCGGCGCTGGTGCCGCGGGCCGTGCCGGCCACCACGCCGAGAAGGATGAACCCGGCGTGGTTGATGGAGGAGTAGGCCAGCATCCGCTTTACATCGCGCTGGCGCAGCGCCACGAAGGCGCCCAGGACCAGCGAGAGCACTGACAGTCCATAGACGATGGGCCGCCAGTCGGAGGAGACCACGCCGAAGGAGGAGAAGAGCACTCGCAACAGAGCCGCGAAGGCACCTGCTTTGGCCACCGCCGCCATGAATCCGGTCACCGGCGACGGGGCCCCCTGGTACACGTCCGGCGTCCACATGTGGAACGGGACCGCCGCCACTTTGAACCCGAAGCCCACCATCAGGAGCGACAGTCCGGCCAAGAGGAGCCCGTTGGTCAGGACCACGTTTCTGGACAAGAAGTCGGCAATCTGCGTCAGGTTGGTCGAGCCGGTGGCGCCGTAGGTCAGGGCAATCCCATAGACGAAGGTCGCAGACGAGAAGCCGCCGAGGATGAAGTACTTCAGCGCCGCCTCACCCGACGCGGCCCGGCGGTAGTTGAAAGCGGTCAGCACGTAGAGCGCGATGGAGAGGATCTCCAGACCGAGGAAGACGATGATGAGATCGTTGGCCATCGCCATCAACATGGCGCCCGACGCGGACACCAGCGCGAGGACGTGGAACTCGGCTCCATGCCACCCCTCTCGCAGCAGGTATCCATCTGCCACGAGTGCACTCAGGATCATGGCGATGGAGACGAGCATCATGAACAGCACGCTGAAACCGTCCATCACGACCGCTTGTGCGACGTAGGTGTGCGCACCGTGATCCTGCACGTCGGTCCACTGCCAGAGCGCAACACCGAGCGCACCGCCCGAGATCGCGACGGTGGCGATTGTGCCCACTCGCACCCGGAGAGGCCGGCTCACGAGCGACGCGATCGCCAGGAGGACGATGGCGCCGCCGATCATGATGACGGGAGGCAGAATGGCCAACCAACGGATGGGCGGGACCGCAATGGTGTCTGAGTGGTGCGTCGCGGTTGCCAGCAGCGGCGCGATCACTTGACTCCCTCCACACCCTTGACCGCCACCGGCGGTTGGTGCTGCCCGGTGACGGACTCCACATGAGTGATCAGCTGGTTGACCGAGGGGTTGATGCGGTCGAGCACCGGCTTGGGGTACACGCCCAGGAACACGATGAGGATGATGAGGGGTGCCATCACGCAGCGTTCGAGCAGGGCCAGGTCGCGGGTTTTCTCGTCGGCTTCCCGCGGCGCGCCGTGGAACACCTGCTGGTAGGCCCACAAGAGATAGATGGCCGCGATGATCACGCCGATCACAGCCACCACGGCCCACCAGCGGTGGGTGATGAAGGTGCCCGAGAGGACGAGGAACTCGCTCACGAAGCCGTTGAGGCCGGGCAACCCGATGGAGGCCAGCATGACCACCGTGAAGACCCCGGCCAACACGGGCGCCGCCTTCTGCAGCCCGCGCATCTCATTCGTCTGCCACGTGCCCCGCCGCTGGTAGATGAACCCGATCAGGATGAAGAGCGCGCCGACGATCAGCCCGTGGTTGAGCATGAGCAGGACCCCGCCCGCCAGACCTTGCGAGCTCAGCCCGATCGTGCCGAGGGCGATGAACCCGATCCCGGCCAAGGAGGAGTAGGTCACGAGGCGCTTCAGGTCGCGCTGGGCACAGGCGACGACCGCGCCGTAGAGGATCCCGATGACCGCCAGCGTCAGCACGAGTGGGGCCAAGGTCCTCGTCGCCTGGGGAAAGAGGTTTAGGTCGAACCGGATGATGCCGTAGGTGCCGAGCTTGGCCAACACGCCGGCAATCACGACCGACCCCTCCTCGGGCGCCTCGGTGTACGCGTCGGGGGACCAGGTGTGCAGCGGGAACAGCGGCGCCTTGACGGCGAAGGCCGCCGTGAAGGCCAGGAAGAGGAGGATCCCCGTCGTCGACGACAGGTGGGTCTGCATGAGGGGGCCCAGGGAGAACGTCAGGTAGTGGTACTGCGACTCGTGGATGAACGCGAGCGCCAGGATCCCGACGAGGAGGAACGCCGAACCGAGGAACGTGTAGAGGAAGAACTTGATCGCCGCGTAGGCGCGGCGCTGGTGCCCCCATCCCGCGATGATGAAGTACGAGGGCACGAGCGTGAGCTCGAACATGAAGAAGAAGACGATGAGATCGAGGGACAGGAAGCTCCCCATGACCGACGCCTCCAGGAGGAGGATCCAGGCGAAGAAGGCACGGCTGTTCTGGCGGTTGCGCCCGAGCACGATCGCCAGCGGGAACAAGACCGCGGCCATCAGCACCAAGAAGATCGAGATGCCGTCGACGCCGAGGTACCACCTCACGCCCAGGCTGTCCCCGGTGTAGATGTGGTTCGAGACGAGCTGGTAGCCGCCATCGTGCTCCCGCATGGCCACGAGCGCCGAGATGGCGAACCCGAGCGTGACAAGCGAGACGATCAAGGCGAGCGCGTACGAGAGCTCCCGGGGGAAGCGGCGGTCCAAGCCCAGAAGGCCGAGCGCCAGCGCGCCGGCGCCCGGAAGCAGGATGAGGATGGTGAGGAAGGGAACGCTGTGGGTCATCCCCACCACGTCCTACTCACCATGAACGCGATCACGAGCGCCACCCCGAGGGCGATCCCGAGCGCGTAGTTGCGCACGTACCCGGTCTGGAGCCGGCGGGCCGCGGTCCCGGTGGTCTTGACCAAGTGCGCGGTGCCGTTCACCGCGCCGTCGATCACACGGGCGTCGACGACCCACGCACAAAAGGCGGCCAGCCGCTGGCTCGGGCGGCCGATGACGAGGTCGTAGAAGTCGTCCCAGTACCAGACCCGCTGCAGGAACGCCGGCTCGAGCGCGGGCTTGTCGACCACGGCGCCGCGCCACAGCGTCACCGCGATGATCACACCGATGACCGCCGCCGCGCTGTCGGCCAGGCCCAAGGCCCAGTCGGCGGTCGAGGTGAGATGGTCGTCGTACAGCGTGTGGGCGAACACCGGAGCCAAGAAGGTGCTCAGGTTGTGGGTGTGGACCCAGGGCAGGTCGAGTAGCTCGCCGAAGAGGCTGCCGAAGGCCAGGACCACCAACGGCACCAGCATGATCAAGGGCGACTCGTGCGGCGTGTGGTGGGCGGGCTCGCCGTGGGGACCGACCTTGTCCCAGCGGGGCTCGTCACCGAAGGCGAGGATCTCCAGGCGGCTCATGTAGTAGGCGGTGAGGACGGCGGTCACGAGCCCGACCACCCAGAGGCCCTCATAGTGCGCGTAGGCGTTGTCCAGCACGGCCGCCTTGGCCCAAAAGCCCGACAGGGGCGGGATCCCGATGATGGCGAGCCAGCCGATCGTGAAGGTCACCGTCGTCCACCTCATGTACCGCCGCAACGCGCCCATGCGTTTGAGGTCTTGTTCGTCCTCGAGGCCGTGGATGACCGACCCGGCGCCGAGGAAGAGCAGGCCCTTGTAGAACGCATGCATCACCATCAGGAAGATGGCGGCCTCGTACGCGCCCGAGCCGACGGCCAGCATCATGTAGCCGATCTGCGAGACGGTCGAGAACGCGAGCACCTTCTTGATGTCCTGCTGCGCGCACGCGATCGTGGCCGCGACGAAGGCCGTGGCGGCGCCGATGACAGCGATCACGGCCATGCCGGGCGTCGTGAGGTGCAGCAGCGGGCTCATCCGGCTCAGCAGGTAGACGCCGGCCGTCACCATGGTGGCGGCGTGGATGAGCGCCGACACCGGCGTCGGGCCCTCCATTGCGTCGGGGAGCCAGTTGAACAGCGGGATCTGCGCCGACTTGCCCGTGGCGGCCAGGAGCAGCAGCAGGACCGTCACCGTGGCCGTTCCCCCGCCCAGATGAGAAAGCTGGCCGAAGATCCCTCCGCCCGACCCGCTCTCGTACTGGACCGTCCCGGTCTTCTCGAAGATGAGGAAGATGGCGAGCAGGAACCCCACGTCGCCGATGCGGTTGTAAATGAAGGCCTTCTTTCCCGCCGACGCGGCGGACTCGCGCTGGAACCAGAACGCGATAAGGAAATAGGAGCAGAGGCCCACGCCCTCCCAACCGACGAAGGTGAGCACCAGGTTGTTCGCCAGCACCAACAGCACCATGAAGAACACGAAGAGGTTCATGTAGATGAAGAACTTCGAGTAGTCCCGGTCGCTCTTCATGTACCCGATGGAGTACAGGTGGATGAACGCGCTCACGCCGGTGACGAACATGCACATCGTCATGGACAGCGGGTCGACCAGCGTGCCCACCGGCACCGAGAGCCCGCCCGCGCTGAACCACGTGAAGTAGTTGTGGACCACCACCCTGTGGTCGGACGGCAGCCCGAGGAGGCCGGCCAGGACGATGCAGGCCACGACGAACGCGCCCCCGACGGCGGCGGTCCCGATCCATCCGGCGACGGGATCGCCGACGCGCCGCCCGACGGCGAGGAGGATCAGGAAGCCCGCGAGGGGGAACAGCAGCATGAGGTAGGCGACATGGACCACGGGTCAGCCCTTCAGCGAGTCCAGGTCGTCGGCCACCGTCGTCGAGCGTCGGCGGAAGTTGGTCACCACGATGCCGAGCCCCACCACGACCTCTGCGGCGGCGACCACGAGCACGAAGAAGACGAGGGCCTGGCCCGCGATGTCGCCCAACATGCGGGCGAAGGTCACGAAGGTGAGGTTGGCCGCATTGAGCATCAGCTCGATGCACATGAACATGATCAGCACGTTGCGGCGCACCAGTAGGCCCACCGCGCCGATCGAGAAGACGATCGCGGCCAGGCCGAGGTACCAGGCTCCGGCGACGCTCATACCTCGAGCTCTTTCTCGGTGCCGTCCTGGGGTTCGGTGCGCACCGTCGGAGGCCGGCGGGCAAGCACGACGGCGCCCACCACCGCGATCACCAACAGGGCGGCGGTCGCCTCGAACGCGAAGAGGTACGTGGTGAAGAGCTGCTTGCCCAGCTGGGCGGGCTCACCCGACGGCGATGACGCGCTCGCGGTGACGTGGCCCTGGATCGGGCCGACCACGTGGTGCGCGCCCGTCACCCAGTGGGCCGTGGCCGCCATTGCGATCACCCCACCCAGGGTGATGGCCGAGAGCGCGAAGGCCAGCGGCCGCTGCCCGACCAGTGGCTCAATCACGACGTCCTCGTCCCGGTCGACACCGAGGAACATGATCACGAAGAGGAAGAGGACGACGATGGCTCCCGCGTACACGATGATCTGCACCGCCGCGAGGAAGTCGGCCGCCTGCTCAATGAACAGGACGGCGACGCCGAACAGCGTCATGACGAGGCTCAGCGCGGCGTGCACCGGGTTGCGCGAGGTCACGACGCCGATGGAGCCGACCAGGATCACCGCCGCCGCGGCCGCGAAGACGAGGATGTCGGGCCAGGTGGGGCGCGTCGATGCGAGCACCAGGTGGGCGGCGTACACCGTCAGTCCCGTCCTACGGGGCCGCTGGCCCCGCGCGCAGTCTCCTCGTCGTGCCGCGCCGCCGCGGCCTCGGCCTCGGCCTCTTGGGCCTTGGCCTCGGCCTTGGCCCCCTTGGCCTCGGCCTTCTCCTCCTTGCGGGCCGCCCGCAGCTCCTTCATCCGGTCCCGGAACACCTCCAGCTTCTTCCGGTTGCGCGCCGCCCCTTTCTTGGCCCGCCAGACCCGACCGCGTATGCCCCGGTGCGCGAGCGGGATGTCCTCGTCGAGCAGGTGGGGCTCGAGCACCTGACGCAACGGCCTGATCCCGGTCGCCTCGTCGTCGCGCCGCCCCGACTGGCCGCCCTCGGGCGCCCGCACGCCGTAGCCCAGCTCGCCGGACCACTGCACCTCGCCCTCGTACGCGGCGCTGCCCGAGGGTGAGGTGGCGCGCATCCAGCCACTGGTCATCAGGTCATCGCCTTCGCGCCAGTCCTCCCACGGGAGCTTCTTCGGCGTGCCGTCGTCGTTCACCAACAGCTCGTCCTTGGTGTAGATCGCGTCGGAGCGGTTGGTAAACGAGAACTCGAAGAGCTTCGACTCGGTGATCGCCTCGGTTGGGCACGCCTCCACACACATGTCACAGTGAATGCAGCGCAGGAAGTTGATCTCGTAGACGAAGCCGTAGCGCTCGCCGGGCGACACGGGATGGTCAGGCGGGTTGTCCAGCCCCCGCACGTAGATGCAGTCCGCCGGGCACACCCCCGCGCACAACTCGCACCCGATGCACTTCTCCATGCCGTCCTCGTAGCGGTTGAGGACGTGGCGGCCGTGCTGACGCGGCTGCTTGGGCTTCTTGTCTTCCGGGTACATCGTGGTGACCCGGGGCCGGGTGAGGTGGTCGAAGGTCAGCTGGAAGCCGCCCAGGAAGGACAGCGATTCTTTCATATCGTCGCCGATGCCCACTAGGTGTCACCTCCCGTCGGGTCGACCGGCGTCAGTCGCGGCGGACGCGTGACTCGGCGGCCGGTGGTCAGGTCGAGCACGTCCTCCTCGCTGCGCCCCTCTCCGAGCTGGCTAGCGCGGAACAGAAGGACCGCAGCGATCAGCACGAACGGCACCAGGATCAGACCGCGCCAACCCCAGGCGACGACGCCGGCCACGAGCAACAGCCAGCCCAGGGTCATCGGGATCAGGCGCTTCCAGCCCAGGTCCATCAGCTGGTCGTAGCGCAGCCGGGGCAGGGCGGCCCGGAACCAGACGTAGACGAAGCAGAACACGGCGGTCTTGAGGAGGAACCAGATGACCGGCACGTAGATCGTCGCACCAGGGATCGGAGGGATCCAGCCGTTGGGCCCGCCGAAGAACAGCGTCACGACGACGGCCGACATCGTGATGACGTTCACGTACTCGGCCAGAAAGAAGAGACCGAAGCGGATGGAGGAGTATTCGGTGTGGAAGCCACCCACCAGCTCCGTGTCGGCCTCGGTCAGGTCGAACGGGGGGCGCGTCAGTTCGGCGGTGATGGCGATCATAAAGAAGATGAACGGCAGGAAGCCGAGCCGGATCAGGTTCCAGTTCCAGAAGCCGTTGGACTGCGCGGCCACGATGGCCCGGGTGGAAAGCGATCGGCTCACGAGGACCACCATCACCGTGGTCATGCCGAGCGCGGCCTCGTAGGAGATCACCTGGGCCGAGGCACGTACCGAGCCCAACAGCGGATACTTCGAGCCCGAGGACCAGCCGGCCAACATCACGCCGTAGACGGCGATGCCCGACATGGCGAGGACCAACAAGATCCCCATGGGCGGGTCGGCCAGCTGCAACTCGAAGGTGTGGTTGCCGATGGTGATGACGCCGCCGATGGGCACGACGGTGAAGATGAGGATGGCGGGTATGACCGAGAGATAGGGCGCGAGCTTGAAGACGAACGCATCGGCTCGGTCTGGGAGCAGGTCCTCCTTGAAGACCAGCTTGGTGCCGTCGGCGATCGTCTGCAGCAGACCCCACGGGCCGGCCCGGTTTGGCCCCACCCGGCTCTGCATGTCTGAGATCACCTTGCGCTCGAACCAGATCATTAGCGCGGTGGCGACCAGCAACGCGACGAAGACGACGACGCACTTGATCAGCACGATGAGAACGACCTGCCAGTTGAGGCCCTGCGCGAACAACGAATCCCCAGTCCCGTGGTCTGCGCCATGGGCCAACACGCCGGACTGGGCGACGAGCAATGAGGCGGTCACACCGACTCCAGTCGCACGTCGGTCACCGGTTGACGGCTGTCGATGAGGGTAGCCACCGCGTTGCCTGGCGCGCTCTCGCCACCCGGGACGTTGAAGTCGATGGCGACGACGCCGCGGGGGACGTTGTCGTCGGCCTGCGCCGGCAGCGTCAGCTCGCCCCGGGCCGAGCGCACCCGCACTCGGTCGCCGGTCTTTGCACCGAGCCGGTCGAAGTCGTACGTGTTGGCCCGCGCCACGAGCGCGGGCACGAGCGGCGTGAGCGAGGGCGAGCCGGTGACCGAGCTGCCGGCGTCGTAGAGACGCCGTCCCGACACGAGGCGCAAGGCGTATGCGTTGGGCATGGGAATGGCGAGCGACTCGGAGCCGCCGGCACCGGTCCCGGAGAGCAGGGGCGGCGCGCTGCCCGTGGCGTGCGACGCCGGCAGAACCGGATTGCGCGTGCCGGTGCCCACGCGCGGCGGCGCGCCCTGGCGCTCCACCGAGTCGACTCCCGGTAGGGCAACCGGGTCGATCGGCTCCACGTCGGCGCGGCGGTGTCCGCCATCCTCGATCGGTACCAGGACCCCGTCGTGAGCGGCGTCTGAGTTCAACACGTCCTCGGTAAGACCGGCGTACGCGGGCGCCGTACGCGCCAGCTCGTCGGCCAACTCGTTCACGTTGCGGGGACCGAGGTCGGCGCCGAAGGCAACGGCGAGCTCGGCGGCGATCATCCAGTCGGGCCAGGCGAACCCGGGCGCGGTCAGCTTCGGGCCGAGGCGGCTGACCCGGCCCTCGAGATTGGTCGTGGTGCCGTAGCGCTCGTGAGCGACCCCGCAGGGAAGTACGACGTCGGCGTGCGCATCGACCGACTGCGAGGGATGGCCCGTCACCGCGACGACGAAGTGGCCCGACGAGAGCGCCTTCTTCGCCACCGCGTGATCGGGGAAATCGCTGAGCGGATCGGCGCCGAGCAGGATCACAGCCCGGACCTGCCCGTCACCCGCTTCTGCATCGGGCTCGGTGTCTTTGTCGGTGTCGGTCTTGGTGTCGGTCTTGGTGTCGGTCTTGGTGTCGGTGTCGGTCTTGGCGTCGCGCTCGCCCGCCATGGAGGCGAGGATGCCGGCCGTGTCGAGACCCGGGGAGGAGGGAACAGAGCCCCAGTGCGCGGTGAAGTGTCCGCGCCCTGCCTGCAGGGACACCCGTCCAGGCAGCAGGCCCGGGGCCAGCCCCATGTCGAGCGCACCGAACACATTGCCTCGGCGCAGCGCCGGCAGAAATCTCGCCCCGGGCAGCGCAGATGCGAGCGCGCGAAGTGCTTCTGCCGTCACCTCGCCGGACTCGGCGTAGGAGGGGCGTCCGGCGACGATCACGACACCCTCACCGCCTCGGTGATCGGCCAGGATCCGGCGGGCCGCGTCGAGGACGCCCGGCGCGAGCGCGCTTCCCTCGTGGTGCCTGTCGAGGGAAGAGGCCGCGGCCTCGTCTCCGGTCAGGGCCCGGACGACGAGCGGCGCGTCGCCGGGCCGGATGGCCAGCGTCGCGGCCGCGAGCGGTGACAGCGGGGTCACCGTCGGGGCGATCTCAATGAGTCGGGTGTCGTCGCGCTGCGCGGCCTCGCGCAGGCGCAGGAACAGAACGGGCAGCTCTTCGCGCAGGTCGCCCGCCAGCGTGAGGAGGACCGGCGCGGCGCAGGCCTCGTCGATCGTCGCCCGTGGCAAACCGAGCACGAGATCGGCCGGAAGACCGTCGCCCAGCTGGGCGTCGACGGAGTCGGTGCCGAGGACGGCCTTGGCGAGCTTTGCCCATGCGTAGGCCGACTCATTGGTGAGACGGGCGCCGCCTATAACGCCGATCGCGCCCGGTCCGCCGGCGTCGCGCGCACCACGGAGACCCGCCGCCGCAGCGGCGAGGGCCTCGCCCCAGCTGACGGGCACCAACTCGCCCTCTTTACGAATGCGTGGCTCAATGAGGCGCCCGTGCTCGAAGCGGCCTGTCTCGCGCGCCTCGCCGAGGAACTGGCCGCGGCTCACCCCCAGGCTGACCACCTGGGACGCGGTCGCGGGCGCCACGTCCACGGCGACATCGGCCACGGGCTCCGGCTGGGGCCCCGCGGCGACCTCGTCTCCGTTGACCGACTCGTAGGTGAAGCGGCCCTTGTCGCACAGCCAGCCGTGGTTGACCGGCTCCGAGTCGATGCCGAGCAGACGCGTGAGACGGTTCTGCGACGACTGCACCGCGACCCGGCACCCGACGGAGCAGGCCGTACACGTGGACTCGACCTGATCGAGGTCCCAGGGGCGAGCGGTGAAGCGATACGGCGTCGCGGTGAGCGCCCCTACCGGGCAGATCTGCACGGTGTTGCCGCTGAAATACGAGGAAAAGGGCTCGGTCGGAAACGTCGCGACCTCGACTGCCTCGCCGCGCCCTGCGAAGTCGATCTGGGCCTCGCCGGCCACCTCTTCCGCGAAGCGCGTGCACCGCGCGCACTGGATGCAGCGCTCCCGGTCCAGCAGCACGAGGTCGGAGATGGCGATCGGCTTCTCGAAGTGCCGTTTCTCCTCAATGAAACGGCTCTCCCCCGGGCCGTACGCGAGCGTCTGGTCCTGCAGGGGGCATTCGCCGCCCTTGTCGCAGACGGGGCAGTCGAGCGGATGGTTGGCCAGGAGGAACTCGAGCACGCCGTCCTGGGCCTTCTTGACCCGGTCGTTGGTGGTGTCGACGACCATGCCCTCGGTCGCCTCGATGAAGCAGGCCGGCTGCAGCGTGGTGCCGCGGGGGCCCTCGACGTCGACCAGGCACATCCGGCACATGCCGACCGGGTCCATGCGCGGGTGGTAGCAGAAGCGCGGGATGTAGGTGCCCGCCCGTTCTGCCGCGGCGATCAGCAGCTCACCCTTGGTCGCGGTGACCGCGCGGCCGTCGAGAGTGAACGTGAGCTTGTTCGCGTCGGCGTTCGCGTTCGCGTCCGCGTTGGCGTCTGATGTCTTGCTCCCGGTCGTGTCAGTCAAAGGGGCAGCCCCCTTCCTTGATGTGCACGAGGAACTCGTCGCGGAACAGGCGGATACCCCAAGCGATCGACGAGGGGATGGACGGCCCGAGCACGCAGATCGTCGTCTGCTGGGGCGGCCAGTTCACACCCGGTGAGATGTTGTCGCAGAGGTCCATAAGGAGGTCGAGGTCTTCCTCGCGCCCGGCGCCGTTCTCAATCCGGTACAGGATGCGCTCCAGCCAGCCCGAGCCCTCGCGGCACGGGGTGCATTGGCCGCACGACTCGCGGAAGAAGAACTTGGTGATGCGCCAGGCGGCCCGCACCATGCAGGTCGCCGAGTCCATCACGACCACCGAACCCGAGCCGAGCATCGAGCCGGCGTCGCCCACCTCGTCCTGCCCCAGCGGCAGGTCCACTTTGTCCGCCCCGAACCAGGGCGCCGAGACCCCACCGGGGATGAAGCCCTTCAGCGTGTTGGAGCCCCGGATGCCGCCGCCGAGCACCGGCGCGTAGATGAGGTCGCGGAAGGTGGTTTTGACCATCTCCACCTCGTAGTTGCCCGGATTGCGCACGTGCCCGGACAGTGAAAACAGCCGGGTTCCGGTCGAGCGCCCGGCGCCGAGTGCCGCGAAGGCGGCGCCTCCGTTCAAGATGATCCAGGGGATGTTGGCCATCGTCTCGACGTTGTTGACGACGGTGGGCTCCCCGTAGAGGCCTATGGAGGCGGGAAAGTAGGGCGGCTTGATGCGGGGAAAGCCGCGCTTGCCCTCGAGGGACTCGAGCATGGCCGTCTCCTCACCGCAGATGTAGGCGCCGGCGCCCGGGTGCACGATCACGTCCAGCGAGAAGCCCGACCCGAAGATGTCGGCCCCGACCGCACCGTAGGCGTAGGCCTCGTTCAGCGCGGTTTGCAGGCGCTCGAGACCCAGGGCGAACTCGCCGCGCACGTAGATGAAGGCCAGACTGACCTGCAGCGCATAGGCGGAGATGAGGACGCCTTCGAGGATCTGGTGCGGGTCGCGCTCAATGAGCATGTGGTCTTTGAATGTGGCGGGCTCCGACTCGTCGCCATTGATGGTCAGGTAGGTGAGCGGGTTCTTGCGGAGCATCGACCACTTGCGCCCGGCCGGGAAACCGGCGCCACCGCGGCCGAGCAAGCTGGCCGCATCAACCTCGGCCGCCACCGCCTCGGGCGTCATGGTGAGCGCCTTGCGCAGCCCCTCGTACCCACCCGTGGCCAGGTAGCGCTCCAGGGTGTAGGAGTCGTCGTAACCGAGGCGGGCGGTCATGATGCGCGGCGCGTCCGTGAGGGCCATCAGGCCGTGCCACCTCCCGTCCCGCCTCCAGTCCCCGTGCCGGCGCGCGCCGCTTGGGCTTCGGCCATGGCGGCCCGCTCGGCGACGATCGCGTCCCGGTCGGCCTGGAGCCCCACGCTCCGCCGGACCCGGATCAGCGTGCCGTGCGGTGGCACCGTGTCGGAGAGGTTGCCGCCGCGCAGGTCGTCGAGCAGTGCGTCGAAGCTCTCCGGATTCTGCGGCCCTACATAGCGGTGGTTCACCTGCACACATACGGTGCGGTCGCAATCGGCCAGGCACTCGGACTCGTGCAGCGTAAACATCCCGTCGGCAGTCGTCCCGCCGGCCCTCACCCCGAGCACCGACTCCGCGTGCTCAAGAAGCTCAAGTGCGCCGTTGAGCATGCAGGCGATGTTGGTGCATACCGCCACCACGTAGGTGCCCACCTTTTCGGTGAACAACATGTCGTAGAAGGTGGCGGTGCCCCGGACCTCGGCCGCGGTGACGCCGCAGAGCTCTGCGATCTCGACCAAGGCCTCCGGGCGGAGCCAGCCGTCCTGCTCCTGCGCCAGGTGGCACAAGGGGATCAGCGCTGAGCGCGGGTGGGGGTAGAGCGCCACCAGCGCCTTGGCCCGCTCGGTGATGTCGGCGTTGAGGTGGCTCATCGGTCCACCTCGCCCATAATCGGGTCGATCGAGCCGATCACGGCGACGGCGTCGGCGATGAGGCCGCCGCGCATGAGCATTGGCAACGCCTGCAGGTTGACGAAGCTCGGAGCCCGGATGTGCATGCGGTACGGCTTGGACGTTCCGTCGCTCACCATGTAACAGCCCAACTCGCCCCGGGGAGACTCGATCGGCACGTAGACCTCGCCCTCGGGGACGCGGAAGCCTTCGGTGAAGATTTTGAAGTGGTGGATGAGCGCCTCCATGCTCTCGTCGATGCGGGCCCGCGGGGGAGGCGTCACCTTGCGGTCCTGCACCCGATAGTCGCCCGGCGGCATCATGTCGGCGATCTGGCGAACCATCTTGATGGACTCGCGGATCTCGTTGAGCCGCACCGAGTAGCGGTCGAAGTTGTCGCCGTAGCTGCCGACGATGACGTCGAAGTCGAGCTTGTCGTACGCCAGGTACGGCATGGTGCGGCGCAGGTCCCAGGGCACGCCGGTCGACCGCAGCACCGGCCCCGTCAAGCACAGGGCGAGGGCCTCCTCGGCCGCGAGGTTGCCCACGCCCTCGTTGCGGTCGCGAAAGATCGGCTGTCCGGTCAGCAGCTCGTCGTACTCGTAGGTGCGGGCCAGGACGGTCTCGCAGATGATGTCGATGTCGTCCTCCCATCCGTCGGGCAGGTCTGCGGCGACGCCGCCGGGCCGGATGTAGTTGTGGTTCATGCGCAGCCCGGTCGTCTTCTCGAAGAAGGCCAGCACCATCTCGCGCTCCCGGAGGCCGTAGATCATCATGGACGTCGACCCGAGGTCCAAGCCATGCGAGGCCAGCCACAACAGATGGGAGGAGATCCGGTTCAGCTCGGTCATGAGCATGCGAATCCAGGTCGCGCGCGGCGGGAGCTCCACACCGAGCAAGGTCTCAGTCGCCAGCGAGAAGACGAGCTCGTTGTGCAGTGGCGACAGGTAGTCCATGCGGGTCGTGTTGGTGGCGCCCTGGACGTAAGTGAGCTCTTCCCCCGTTTTCTCCATACCAGTGTGCAGGTAGCCGATGATCGGCTTCGTGCGCAGCACGGTCTCCCCGTCCAGCTCGAGCATGAGGCGCAGGACACCGTGGGTGGAGGGGTGCTGGGGCCCCATGTTGATGATCATCGTCTGGTCCGGGCGGCGTTCGACGTCGATGGCGGCCGGATCTATGTAGCCCCCCTCGGGCACGCGCAGGACCGCGCCCACCTCGCTCCGAAGCTCGGCGGCGCCAGTCTTGTCGCGGGGCCGCAGCTCCTGGGCGCCCTCGGACGTCTCCGCCACGAAGTAGCGGTGCTCATCGGCCTCGCGATGCTCCCGCTCGGTGTGCTCGAGACCGAGCTCCTCCTCGCCTCCGGGCGCGTCGCGGTCGTCGCCGTGGTTGCGGTCGTTTGGTCCGCTCATCGTGGCCCGGGGGCGTCCTTGAACTGGACCGGCACCCGCCCCACGCCGTAGTCCTTGCGCAAGGGGTGACCCTCCCAGTCCTCGGGCATGAGGATCCGGGTCAGGTCCGGGTGGCCGACGAAGAGGATGCCTATCAAGTCGTACGCCTCGCGCTCCATCCACTCGGTGCCGGGATAGACGTCGAAGAGACTGTCCAGTGAGGGGTCGGACTCGGGGACCTGCACCCTGATGCGGACCCGTTGACGCAAGGAGAGCGACAGCAAGTTGACCACCACCTCGAAGCGCTCGGGAGTGATGCCCTCGGGCACGCTCCGGCCGGGGTGGGTGAGGTAGTCGACACCGCAAAGGTCGGCGCACATCTCGAAGCCGGCGTCGCGGAACGCGACCACCATCCGGTGATAGGTGTCTCGGCTGGGGAAGGCCAGCTGGTCGACGAGGCGGTCGGGCAGCCGGGGCACCTCGGGCAGCACCCGGGTCGGCGACGGCGATGGCGATGGCGCGGTGGTCGGGGTCGTGTCGCTCATCGGGGTGTGGCCACCCGTACCGCGTCGGGCACCTTGGGCACCCAGCCGCCGGTCGCCTGCTCTCCCGCCGGAACCGACGTCCCCGGCCGGCGCGTGATCTCGCCGGTGCGGATCTTCTCGTGCAGCGTCAGGATTGCATGCAGCAGAGTCTCGGGCGACGGCGGGCAACCGGGAGCGTAGACGTCGACCGGCACGATTTGGTCCACGCCCTGGACGATGGCGTAGTTGTTGAACATCCCACCCGTGGACGCGCAGACCCCCATGGAGATGACCCATTTGGGCTCCATCATCTGGTCGTAGACCTGACGCAGGACGGGGGCCATCTTCTGGGACACCCGGCCGGCCACGATCATCAGGTCGGCCTGCCGGGGCGAGGCACGGAACACCTCCATGCCGAGCCGGCTGATGGCGTAGTCGGCGGCCCCGACGGACATCATCTCGATGGCGCAGCAGGCCAGACCGAAGGTCGCGCCCCAGGTGGAGGATTTGCGCGCCCAACCGATCACCCGCTCGACGGTGGTCAGCAGAACACCGGCGG
>JBPYFR010000253.1:0-17160 GCA_051985685.1 Acidimicrobiales bacterium | reverse complement strand
GATCCGTCGATCTGCTCGCCTTCGAAAGGACTTCCGTATCCCGGACCACGGAACGGAGATGAAACAATCGGCGCCGTGGAGGCACTCCTCGATCTCGTAGACGCGGCGTGGGCCGAGATTCTTGGGTGTTCGGTGAGCCTCCTCCAGTCCCCAGGGGTACATCTCGTTCCTGGTGGAAGAAAAGTGGGCGGCTACCGGGCCGTCTACATGGCCCGCCTCGGTGACTCGGTGCTTGTGTATGCGCCACCCAGCCACGAGGAGGCAGTTCGCCAGGTACTGTCCGCGGCGCCGCCGGCAGGTGTATTCAGCCCCGAGTCCTGCCTGAAGATCGCCGGGACTGACGGCCAGGTGGTCGTGGGGCCCCATTGGCATGGATTCGTTGACGCCGCTCACTTCCGCGCCTCTGAGGGCGCCGGAGAGCGTGTGGAGCGTGACGACCCTGGACTGGCAGACCTAGGTCGGGCGTGCGGCGAGCAGGAATGGACTGAAGCCGGCTTTGAGCAGCCGGGGGAGCTCGTCTATGGGCTCCGAGTGGGCGGTCTGATGGTGGCCGCCGGCACCATGATCGACTACCGGGGGATGCCGGCCGATGTTGGCGTAATCACGCACCCACGGTTCCGAGGCCGAGGCTTGGCCCGACAACTTGCCTCGCGGATGACGGAGGAGCAGCTGCCGGCCGTCGGAGTGGTGCGCTATTCGGCCCTTCAGACGAACCTGCCGTCACTGGCTGTCGCTCGTTCGCTCGGCTTCATCGGACGGGGAGAGAACCTTGCCATCCACCTCAAGGCTCTCTGACCCGGGCGTGGGAACAGATCACGTCGATCAGGGCGATTCGGCGGGCAAAGGTCCCAGACGCTGGGCCGGCCACTACGGAGTCAGCCCCTGTTCTTCCGCGATGTCGACGGCTTGGAGCTAGAAGTCTGCTGCCTGTCATAGGAAACTGACTTCTCATGGACTGCCCTGAGTGGTGGGAAGGTCAGCGGGTCCAGAAGAGGCGGGCCATCCCCGAACACGATGATCAGGGGCGGTCCCGACCAGCGCCCGGCCCCGGTCCATTCGAGCACCTAAATGCTGGTCTCGTCAGACTGTGAGCGTGCCAGCTGTCCCAGAGACAAGGTACGCGGACACGGCCGTGGGTCGCATCGCCTACCAGCTGGTCGGCGAAGGCAACCCTGATCTTCTCGTACATCATCCGCTGATATTCCCTATCGACCTCATGTGGGATGAGCCGACTCTCGTGCGCTTCTTGGAGCGGCTGGCCTCTTTTACCTGCTCGATCTGGTTCGACGCGCGTGGCCGGGGGGCATCGGACCCGTTGCCCCACGCAGAGGAACGCTTCGCCGAAGCATTCGCGGACGACATGTTGGCGCTCTTGGACTTCCTGGGCTGCGAGCGCGTGGCCGTGCTTGGCTTGGGAGCCGGCCCATCGACGTTATTCGCGGCCTCTCACCCCGAACGCACCAGAGCACTCATCCAGCTCAACACCGGGCGCTTCGGGCTTTGGAATTTGTTCCCAACCGGTACAGCAAACGATGAGCTTGAGCACGCAGCGTCGAGACTTCGACGGGACTGGGGCACCGGAGCGAGCTTGGATGATATGGCCCCGAGCGTCGCTGATGACGACCGGCTGCGGCGTTGGCTAGCGCGCTGCGAACGCCTGACCTGCACGGCCGACGAGGCCGAGTGGCGGGTTCAGGCGGCCACCAAGGCCGATCTTCGTGCGGTGCTCCCGTTGGTCCAGGCCCCGACGCTGGTCCTCCACCGGCGAAGCGACTCCCCGGCGGCCGCAGAGACCCGCTCCCTTGCCAAGCGCATCGCAGGAGTCAGGCAGATAGAGGTGCCCGGTGACGACTACCTGTTCTTTGTCGGGGACACCGGGCCGATGCTCGACGCGATAGAGGAGTTCCTCACCGGTGCCCTCCCGGCACATCGCTTCGACCGCGTGTTGGCGACCGTCCTGTTCACCGACGTCGTCAGCTCCACCGAGCACGTGGCCCGGATGGGCGACCGTCGCTGGAAGGAACTGCTCGTTACCCACGATGAGCTGCTGCGGGCCGAAGTGGAGCGGTTCCGCGGTCGATTTGTGAGGTCAACCGGAGACGGCGTACTGGCGACCTTCGACGGGCCGGGCCGGGCTGTCCGCTGCGCCTGCGCGGCCCGGGACGCGGTGCGCCCGCTGGGCCTCGAGATCCGGGCAGGTCTCCATTCAGGGGAGATCGAGTTGCGTGGCGACGACGTGGCCGGGATGGCCGTCCACATCGGGGCGAGGGTGTCGGCGCTCGCTTCCGCCGGGGAGGTACTCGCATCTCGCACCGTCACCGACCTCGTCGCTGGCTCGGGCATCGAGTTCGAGGACCGGGGAGAGCACGAACTAAAAGGAGTCCCGGGGACCTGGCACCTGTACTCGGTCGTCGCCTGAGAGTCCCCACTGAGGAGGTGCGCTAACGGTCTCATATCCGGTGTTATGGGACATGGGCTCCAAAGGGCGATCGACTAAGCAGAGAGCGCGGCGATCCCGTCGATCTCGATCAGCTGGCCCTCATATCCGAGAAGTGACACCCCGAGAAGTGTGCTCGGTGGGCGGTGGGCCGCGAGCTGCGCCGCCACCGCATCCCACGCCGTACGAAGGTCGTCCTACCGCCCAACCACGTAGATCGTGGTCTTGACGAGGTGCTCTGGACCGGCTCCGTCATGCTTCAAGATGCGTCGTGCGCGCTTGCCTCCTGTTCGGCGCAGCCATCGTCACCGGTACGTGGTTCCCCGCGGCTGAGCACAGGCTCCGAGGCTCGACGTGCTTGATCGGGTAGGGGCGGTGTCGTCATGAGCGGGCGGGTCTGGGCATGACGGGAGCCGCACTGGATCGGCATCCCGCCAGCGTCCAGAATCCGCCAAATGGGTTGTGACGGTAGAGCTGCTGGATCGAAAGTCGTGACGTGACTCTCACAATCATCTTCGCTCTCAGCGCCGCCCTGGCAAACGCGGTGCACCTCATGACCCAGCACGCGGCCAGTGTCGGTGTGTCCAACAAGCATCGTGGCTGGGAGCTAGTTAGCTTCCTGATCCGCCAGCCCCTCTGGCTCCTCGGTTTGGCGGCAGCGGCAGGGGGATTTGCCTTTCAGGCGGTCGCACTCCACAACGGGCAGCTCTCGATCGTCCAGCCGCTCCTCGTCACCGAACTGGTCTTCGCCCTCATCCTGCGCCGGTTCTGGGTGCACCAGCACATCGCCAAAATGGCGTGGACTGCTGCACTGCTCACCTGTGCGGCTCTGGCGTTATTCCTGACCACGGCCGAGCCCCATGGTGGCCGTGTGCAACCGGACGCGGCCGATTGGGCTTTCGCGGTGGCCGTTTTCGGCGGGGCTGTCGCCGTGTTGGCAGTCATGGCGCGCTGGGGATCTCCCGTGCGTCGGGCTGCGCTCTACGCCACCGCGACCTCGATCACATGGGCCCTGATGGCCGCGTTCATCAAGGCGACCACCAACGTGCTTGCAACATCGGGCCCGGTGGGCATGCTGGCGCACTGGCCCATCTACGCGTTGGTCGCCACCGGAGTCCTCGGTTCGGTGCTCCAACAGGCCGCCTTGCAGGTCGGCCCGTTGAGCGTGTCCCAACCGCTGATCGTCGTGATCGACCCCGCTGTGGCAATCGTATTGAGCGTCTGGATCTTCGACGAGCGATTCACCGTGAGCCCGGCCCAGAAGACCGTCGCCGGGGTGGCTTTCTGCGTCATGGCCGTGGGGGTTACCATCTTGTCGCGGACAGCGCCCGCCGATCTCGATCGGTCGTTGCCGACAGACCATGGGGGCTCTACGCGACGCGGCGCGGGTGACGCCCATTGACTCGCGTAGTTGGCAGAGTGTGCTGTTGGACCAGCGGAGTCAGCCAACCGGCCCCGCCAACACGTCGCCAATGAAGCCCGGGTGAGTATCGCGGGCTTGAGGGTGGTATCGAGTCTCCACCATTCCTGCGACGGTACTCCCACGCACGGTTCGCTCGACTGGGGTCTGTCCCTCAGCCATCCGCGATTCGGTGTTATGGGCGACCCATCCCGCGTTGAAGCCACCCCATGCATCTCTGCACGGTCGCCACGCCGAAATCAGGAGTGGGCATGGCGATTCCGACAGGCTACGGCTGGTGAAAGACGGACCTCAGGGTCGTCCGGCGCGAGGCACAGCGACCGATTGGATCAGCACAACGCCGTCCGACGCACCGGCGCCACTCCAGTTATTCGCGGCGATGTACAGGGTGCGGCCATCGTCGCCGCCGAGCATGCACGCGAAACAACCGCGGTCGGCGACGACCGTCTGCAGCACCTTGCCGCCTTCGGCCACTCGCGTGCAGCACTGACCCGGGACGCTGGCGTACCAGATCGCCCCTTCGGCGTCAGCGCAAATCCCGTCCGGAGCGGAACCCGGCCCCAGGTCGGCCCAGACACGGCGATCAATCAGTTCAGCCGACTCGGTGATGGTCCAAGCGGTCAGGCGATCCGCATGCGACTCGGCGAGCACGAGGGTGTTCTCGCCGAGGACGACCATCCCATTCGGGAACCAAACGTCGTCTGCGACCTGGCGGCTGCTCCCATCGGGCAGCACGACGGTCAAGGTCCCCGGCTTCGATTCCTCCCATGGCATCGAGCCGGGCATATCCACCCAGGCCCGGCCAACGGCATCGACGACGATCTCGTTAAAGGGCTGCCCGGTGGCCCCGTAGGGGGATAGGTCTGGGCCTGTCACAACCCCATCTTGCGTCGTGGCCACGAGTCTGCCATCGGGTAGCCAATCGATGGAAAAGGGCATCCCATCTATGCGCGTTACCACATCGCTGTTCGCGTCGGCGTCGAACACGAGCACTTCACCGGCCAGCCAGTCGCACATCCAGAATCGTCCCTCGTGCCACCGCGGGGACTCACCCATTTGAACCCCAGTCGCAAAGGTCTCAGCCATACGGGAGTAGACGCTACCGCTGGTTCAAGCGGCGCCTGGAGAGAATGGCGCCGAACCCGGTGTTAGGGGCGGGTCTCTACGGGGCAACCGCGGAACGGTGTGGGACACCTTCTTGCAATTAGTTGCGCCAGCTACCGTTCCAGTTATGTCTGAGCCCAGGTCCCGACGCCCCCACATGCCCGGCTACGGCGTTCCGACAGAACCCGACGGAATGTTGTCTTGGTCGTTCGCGCTCGAGCGACTCATCTCATCACACGACTACTGGCTAGCAACCGTTTGGCCTGACGGCCGGCCCCACGTCATGCCGGTCTGGGGTGCTTGGTTCAGGGACGGTCTTTGGTTCAGCACGGATCAGACTTCTCGTAAGGCCCGCAACCTGCGCCATGACGCTCGTTGCGTTGTGACCACCGACAACGCCCTTGAGCCGGTCATCGTCGAGGGTACTGCTGATCTGGTCACCGACCGGTCTGACGTTGTCGCCTTCACTGAGATCGTGCGCACAAAGTACACTGCAGAGTGGCTTGAGGACGTCTACACCGTGGACTTCTTCGACGCCAACCTCGGTGGTGGAGGGACATATCGGATGACGCCCGCCTCTGTGTTTGCCCTCAAAGAGACCGAGTTCACCACGTCTCCGACCCTCTGGACCTTCTGATCAAAGCGCCTCGGTGCCGGGCGACAGTACCCCGTACTCTATGAGTCGCTTGGTTCCCTCGCTGTCTAGGGTGGTCTCGTGTTGATCATCGCTGGCAGCTTGATCCTTGATCCGGACGACCGGGCAGCCTTTCTTGCGGCGAACGGGGACGTGGTAGCCCAAGCCCGCCAAGCGGCGGGTTGCCTTGACTTTGTGCAGGCGGCCGATCCGCTCGACCCCACTCGGATCAACATCTTCGAGCGCTGGGATAGCGAGGACGACCTGCTGGCCTTCCGAGGCGCGGGACAGCCGGCGTCTGATTCGCCGCCGATTCAGTCGGGGAACGTCATGCGGTACGTCATCTCCGCTGTCGAACCGCCCTGACCTCACCGCCTAATCGGTCCGTGCTCGTCGTGGTGACCGAACGGGCGAACCCTCGACGCCGGCCCCGTCCATGTGGGGTCGTGGGCGGGTTCCATGGTTCGGTGCCGACTGATGGCTTGCGGTCCCCCGCTAGGGCATCGGTGTCCCACCTATCCGGTGGTATGGGGCGCTATCCGGCGTGTCGCTGCGACCCTAAAAAAATCAGCGGATGCTTGGCTCTCGTCAATCAGCGAGACGAATGACGCCGAAGAGGAACGAGGTAAAGGGCCCCTGGCTGCCGAACGTGGTTGCAGAGAGAGTGACAACCACATATTGCCTAGCACTGCCCGTCGCCTTGGCGAACTCACCCGTACCACCCGTGACGGTGTCTGTGAGCGACACCAAGAACCTCTCAGGAGTAGTAGATGACTGGCAGACGGTTCCGTTCAATGAGGCGAACAACTGGTCGCCAGTCGATGCGGTTGTGGTGTTCGAACCGGTGACCGGGCTGCTCGCGCCAGAGCTGCAGGGTGGCGGTGGGGCGGCCGCGACCTCCGAGCCACTTGTTGTCCCTCGCAATATCGGTATGCCAAACGTTTGGCCAACCGAAGTGGTTACGAGATTCGTCGTTGATGTGACCGTCCCGCTTCCTATGGCGACCCAGGGCACTGCCTGCCCACCTGGAGGAGTCGCTGACGCGGTGGCATCTAAGAAGGTGAGGCTGAGAGTAACAGGGAGGACGGCTAGAACAGCGAACAAGACGAAGGTCCTTCTCATGACTACCTACCTTTGCTCGTCTGTCCCTCCGTGAACCCGGTCGCTCGCAGGTGATCCCGGCACCCCTGGCGCTGACGCTACAACCGCACAGAGAGCACCGCTCACGTCAGACTCACGGCTCCGTTCCTGCTGGTCGGAGAATCGAATGTCGGGCGATGCCACGGCTTCGGCGACGTGAAGCGGCAGTGCCCGAGTGCGCCACAGTCCCGGTGATCTGGGGCATCTAGGGCTTTCGGACGAGGCGACCGGGAGTACCCTTGAGAGCGCAGACCTTCACTGATCAGAAACATTGAGGAGCGTCAGATGAAAAGGGTGTTGATGGTTGTGCAGCATCCAGTGAAGGACTACGACGCTTGGCGGATCGAATATGACAAGGCGCAGCCGATACGTGACAGGCACGGGGTCACCGACGCCACGGTCTTTCGTAATGCCGATGATCCGAACGAGCTTACGGGGCTGCACTGGTTCTCTTCGGTCGATGAAGCTCACGCCTTCGCCAACGATCCCGATTTGAAAGACGCCATGGCTAGGGGGGGCGTGATCGGTCCACCCCGCATCGAAATCAGCGTCGAGGTGTAAGTCCACCTATCCGGTGTTGTGGGGCAGTCTCAGGCGTTAGAGGGTTCGGATCGACCCGGGTTGGTCGCGGAAATGGTTCGGAAAGCAGGGGTCGTCCATCTCAAGTAGCTCCCGCAGATTGTGCTCCCAACGTGCCAGGTCACACTGCACGGGACCGAAGTAGTAAGGAGCAGCGATTGCGGTGAAGTCACCGTCACTGACTGTCAAGAGCTGGTTGGGGTTGGTCGTTGCGCCAGGGCCAAGTGTCAATGCGACTCCGTGCACCGCCGCCGAGGCTCTGTATTCGTTTCGCGCCACCTCGTTCAGTCCGTTCCAGTCATCGGGGTGGATGAAGACATGGCTGACAGTCACCCAAAGATCATCGCTGTCTGCTCAATGAATCGCTACCCGTATGCCAAGGGTGCCCGCCGCTGAAGCGCCGCAGTGTGTCACCCTGCCGGTGGTTGGTGACACCTTTGCGGACGTCTCTCTCGATTGTTCAGGGACGCTGTGGCGCGCCCCGAAGGGCCTGCTCAAGTTTCGAGCTTGCCCTTGGCGATGCAAATCGACGTGTGCGCCTCGAGGACTGCATCACGAGTGGCGGGCGATGCGCCGCGATCCGCTTCAACAGCTGCCTTGGCACTGTCGCCGGCCTGCTCGAGCTCGATGACTGCAGTGCGGTGGTCGGCGAGCCCAACAGCCTTCTCGGCCTTGCTGGCGAATTCGTTGACCACCGCAAGGAGCACCGGCGATGCCCCGTCATCACTTTGTACCTTTCGCAGCGCGCTGTCGATTTGAATTCGAGCACGTTCCAATCGCTCTGCCATTGTGGCCATGTGGTCAGGCTATGCCGAGATCGTCTGGCGCGCGGACCCGGTGTTCGGGGGCACGCGAGTCGGCGCAGCCTCAGGAAGGCCACCGAAGCTTGTAGTCACATTTTCTCCTAAGGCGACAGACGGGGAAGTGGAGGCAGTTGCTGCAAGATTGAACGCCTTGGAGCACTCGACCGACGTGACGGTCAACGAGGTTTAGCGCCCCACCGATCCGGCGTTCTAGGACACGACTGTCCCCGGGTTTCGTCCTTAGGTCAGCTGCGGGACGCCCTGTTCAGGCGTTCGACTCAAGTCGCCAACAAGTAAGCGCTGTTGCCAATCAGCCATAGGCCGAGCGCAGTTGCGCCGACGATGATGATCAGATCTGTGTGGCGGTCTATCCAGGTGTCCAAGCGTCGCAGGACCTCGGCGCTCTGCGCCGGGCGCAGTGCGACATAGATCTCCATGGTCAGATAGGTCGATACCGACAGAATGCCGAACAGCACGAGTGTCAGATAGTCGGTTGCCGATGAGAGTTTTGCCCCGGTAATCGTTGCTGCCGCGGTGACGACCAGAAACGAGGGCTGAAAGAAGGCACCCAGGCCAACGGCGAAGACTGCCGACATCTCGTCCAGACGCCCTCGCCAAGCAGGCTCCTTCTTCGGCACCCGAGGCTGACCCATCCGACGACGCTGTCGTTCCGCGATACCCAATAGAACAAGACCGAGTACGAGCTTGGCCACCAAGATGCCGATCGACGGCGACGTGCCGCTGGCGGGGGGTGTATTCCCCGTGGCCGAGATGGTCACCGTGGCCACGATTGCCAGGGCCACTAGCCAACCGAAGATGAACCCGGCGCCCTTCCGCAGACCTCTTTTGGATGCCACGATCAAGATGAAGATGGTGAGCGCTACCGGATAAAGCGCCATGGCCAACCCGATGAGGACGAGGTCGAAAACCATCGGACTTGGTTCACCTACGACTCTCTGACGCGCCCATCGGATGCCGCGAACACGTATGAATGCTGGCACGTCGAAAACCTCGAGGGTGCTGGCGGCTGCTGTACCCTCATAGCCGGCGTACTGGGGCAGGGATTGATGCGAATTGTTCGCATTTGGCTGGACGGATCGGAACATCCTCCGTCTGCGACAATCACCTGTCCCAGACCAACGGGTAGGGGGACGCCTCCGACCTCCTCCTGCAGAATGGCCAGGTGCAACTGGCAGCATTGCTGTTCGTCACGGGCTCCGGTCCAGGGTTGGGAAAATCGACACTGGCCCGCGCTCTGGCGGAACGCCTTCGCCTTACTGGGTGTCGGGTTGTGCTCTTTGCCGAAGAGGACATCGAGACAGATCCGTCCTTCGACTGCGTCATGGAGGAGTTCAGGTCCTCGAGTCGGGTCGAACTGGCGACGTTACTGCGGGCATCGTCGAAGTATCTGGACGAGATTGCGAAGAGTGCCGCAGAGATCGTCGTGTTCGATGCGTTGTTCGCCTATCTACCGTCCCTGCTCGCGTGGGGATATTCCGACCGAAAGATTGCTGACTTCATGCAGCGAATGGCGGAGTTGTTCGCCGAGAGCCCAGTTCTCGAAATCCACCTCGTTGGCGATCTTGAAGCGGGGCTCACGCGGGCGGGAGCCAGGGAGGGCGGTGACTGGCTCCACCGACACGTCCTCAAGGTCTCGACGTACGAGGGCGCTCCACAAGTATCAGGTATCGGTGAGGTTGCCGAGTACCTAGGGGAGCTTGAGCGCAGAGCGGCCCGGTTGCTTCTCGGTGCGCCTTGGAGGGTTGAATTCCTTGACACCGACGCGGGATTCTCCTCCGTCACGTCCGCCGCCCTCGCCATCGTCGACGGTCTGGTGGATTGCTGAACCGACCCAGACGAAACTGCCCCTGAATGCCCGCTGAGGGCGCATCGGATTGGTGACTTGTGTGGTTGTTGGGCTCATAAGCGCTTGAGAGCCGTCGCCAGCAAGTTGAAGACCATAAGCGCCGAACGCCTCGGGCAGGTGCTGTGACTGCAGGTCATGAGAACGACTCGCACTTCGGCAAGGCGGAGAACGAGCTCGTCGCGCTCGCTCCCTAGATCAACAGCAACGGCGCCATCGACGAACTGAGGGAACTCACGTCGAGGAAGAAGACCGTCACGCGCCGAGATTGTTACCCCCTTGTTATGCCGTCGAGTTCAAGCTGCCGAAAACGGTTCGCACAAACAGACGGCTTGAAATGCGAAGGATTCGATCAGCACGTGTACACGACAGAAAGCGGGGGACAGCGAAGCGCTGGTGGGTGCTGCTCACCACCGCCGCCATCGCCACCCTGACGGCTGTGTATGGCGCGTTGGTTCTACCCGGGTCGGATGCCGCAACGGTCCACGAGACCGTGGATCTCTTCGGGGACTCGCTCGGATACCAGGCCGAGCCTTACCTGGACCGGCTCCTCGCAGACGCCGGGAACTACACCGTGTCGAACCACACTTTCGGCGGCACCGCCACCTGCGATTGGCTGACGAAGATGGCCGCCGCTGCCGCCGAGCATCCCCAGGCGGCTGTGCTGGTGTTCTCGGGGAACGCGTTCACGCCATGTATGGAGGGGGTCGCCCCCGGGAGTCCCCAGTACTACGACCTCTACGCCAGCTACACCGAGCAGGCCATTGCGATCTTCAGTGCAGTGGGCGCCCACGTCTTCGTGGTCGGAACCCCAATCGACCAGTCCTCGGTGGCTGGGTGGGACAACCTCGACGACATCTACCGACAGTTGGCCCAGGCCGAGCCCCTCGCAGTGACCTACGTGAACGCAGGCGCCGCCGTCGAGTCCCCGAGCGGTGGCTTCACCTGGCAGTTGCCCTGCCTGAGCAACGAGCCGAGTTGTGGCGCGAAGGGCACCAACATCGTGCGCTCACCCGACGGCATTCACTTCTGCCCGGACGGAACCACGGCGACCGCTGGGGTCACCGGACCATGTGACGAGTATTCGTCCGGGGCCTTCCGGTTCGCCCTTGCCATCGAGAGTGCCGTGACGCAGTGGCTGCGCGTTCCATCGGGCAAATGATGATCCGCCAGGGCCACATCAACGGTTCGGGGATGGCTGAACTGATCGGCCAGGGCAGCCGCAACGGTCGTGGAGACGATGTTGAAACGCCCGAGCTCTGGGACCGCTTGTTGTAGTTCGCGGCGCAGCGGGGGTCGCCGCGCGGCCGTCGGGCTCTAGGTCCCGATCGGGAAGTGGCAGGCCACCTGGTGGCCGGGCGCGATCTCGCGCATCTCAGGGACTTCCTGCGCGCAGCGAGCCTCGGCCCGAGGGCAACGGGTGCGGAAGCGGCAACCGGACGGGGGATTGATGGGGCTCGGCGGCTCACCGGCCAGCGGGATGGTCTCGCGCTTGGACTCAGGGTCCGGCTCCACCGCCGAGGTGAGCAGGGCAGCCGTGTAGTGGTGGGCGGGCGCCTCGTACAGGAGGTCGGAGGGTGCGATCTCGCAGAGGCGACCGAGGTACATCACGGCGACCCGGTCGCTCACGTTCTTCACCACGGCGAGGTCGTGCGCGATGAACAGGAGGGTCAGGTGGTACTCCCGCTTCAGGTCCTGCAGCAGGTTGAGGATCTGCGCCTGCACCGACACGTCGAGCGCCGAGACCATCTCGTCGCACACCAACAGCTTGGGCTTCATCATCAACGCGCGGGCGATGCTGATGCGCTGGCACTGCCCTCCGGAGAACTCCAGGGGATGCCGGTTCCCGTTGATGTAGGGGTCGATGCCGACCTGCTCGAGCATCGTGTTGGCGGCCTCGCGACGCTCCTCCTTGCTTCCGACCTTCCAGATGTTCATGGGCTCGGCGACGACGTCCACCACCTTCCGGCGTGGGTTGAGGGAGGAGATGGGATCCTGGAAGATCATCTGCACCTGGGTGCGCAGCGTGCGCAAGTCCTTCCGCTTCAAGGCGGTGAGCTCGGTGTCGCCGAAGCGGATCCGACCTGATGTCGTCTTCTCCACCTGAACGATGGCTCGCCCTGCGGTGGTCTTGCCGCAGCCCGACTCACCGACCAGACCCAGCGTCTCACCCCGGCGCATCTCGAAGGTCACCCCGGCGACGGCTTGGACGGTCGAGTTCCCCTTGTGGAACAAGACGTGGAGGTCCTCGACGGAGAGCAGGGGCTCGGTGGTGACCGCCCCGTCCGTCCGCTGGGCGAGGTCGGTCACGCCGTCACCGTCTCTTCCTGGCGGCTCGCTCCACTCAGGGGGTACCAGCAGGCGTAGCTGTGTGTGGGTGTCAGTTGCACCAGGGGCGGCTTCTCCACGTGGCACTTCTCTTGCGCGTAGGGACAGCGGGGTGCGAACGGGCAGCCCGGGCTCGGACGGAGCAAGTCGGGCGGTCGTCCTTCAATCGCGGTGAGCCGGGTGTGGCTCGGGTTGGCGATTCTGGGCAGCGAGTTGAGGAGCGCCTCGGTGTAGGGCATGGCCATGCTCTTGAAGAGCACGTTCGTGGGGGCGCGCTCGACGACGTGGCCCGCGTACATGACGATGATCTCGTCGGTCCGCGTCGCCACGACGCCCAGGTCGTGCGTGACCAGGATCATCGCCATGTCGCGGTCGTTCTGCAGCTTGGACAGCAGGTCGAGGATCTGCGCCTGAATCGTGACGTCGAGTCCGGTAGTGGGCTCGTCGGCCAGGAGGAGCCGGGGGGCGCAGGCGAGCGCGATGGCGATCATCACCCGCTGGCGCATCCCGCCCGACAGCTGGAAGGGGTAGGCGTTGTAGCGCTCGACCGGCGAGGGAATGCCGACCTGCATGAGGAGCGAGAGAGCGGTTTCCTTGGCCTCCTCCTTGCCGAGCTTGAGGTGGACCTTGAGGGGCTCCACGATCTGGTGCCCGATGCGCTGGACGGGGTTGAGGGACGTCATCGGATCCTGAAACACCATCGCGATGTGGGTGCTCCACAGCCTGCGCAGCTCATCGTTGGGCGCGTTGAGGATCTCGTTGCCGTCGTAGCGCACCGATCCGGTCTGGGTGGTGTAGGTGCGGGGGAGCAAGCCCATGATGGCGCGCGACAGCACGGTCTTCCCCGAACCGGACTCGCCCACGATCCCGAGCGTCTTGCCCTGCTCGAGCGTGAGTGAGACACCGTTGACCGCGTTGAGCGGGCCTCTGCTGGTTGCGAAGGAGACGTGCAGGTCCTCGACCTGCAGAAGCGGACCGCCGCTCACAGCTTGATCTCCGACACGTCGAAGTAGGTGCGGAGCTTGTCGGCGACGACGTTCAGACAGAACAGCAGCGAGAACATCGCCGCGGCCGGGAAGATGACCAGCCACGGGTTCGTCTGCCCCTTGGCGCCGCTGAGCAGGCTGGACCCCTCGTTGAGCATGTTCCCCCAGCTCGGTGTCGGTGGTGAGACCGACAGACCGAGGAAGGCCAACGTGCCCTCCAGCACGATGATGACGGCGACTGCGATGAGGGTGAAGGACACGATCGTTGGCATGACGTTGGGCAGGATCTCGCGGGCCAGGATGCGCGTGTCGCTAGCGCCGAGTGCCTTGGCCGCGAGCACGAAGTCGCGGGTTGCGTAGGAGAGGGTCGAGGCTCGCACGACCCGGAAGATCGACGGCGCGCCGAAGACGCCGATGATGAGGGTGATCTTCCAAAGCGCGTGCCCCCAGAAGGACACGATGGCGATGACGGCCACGAGGGCGGGGAAGGCAAGCACGACGTACGAGACCGTGTTCAGGGTGGTGTCCACGCGCCCACGCCGGTAGGCCGAGAACATGGCGGGGATCCCGCCGAGGATCAGTCCGATCAGCGCGCCGCCGAAACCGACGACCAGAGAGACCCGTGCTCCGTAGATCATCCGGCTCAGGATGTCTCGATAGAGATCGTCGGTGCCGAGCAGATGTCCCCAACCCGGCCCTGCGTTCTGCGCGCTGGCGTAGTTACCGAGGGTGGGGTTCGGGAGGGGCAGGACGCTGGCGAAGACGGCCAGCACAATAATGAGGCCTATCCAGCCGGCGCAGATCCAGAAGAAGACGCCGAGCTTCTTCTGGGTGACGTCGGCGGCTTCCTCGGCGGCGACCTCCTCCCGGATGTCAGCGAAGGCCTCGTTGGTCGGATGGGTGAGGCTGAGGCTACTCACGGGCGATCCTCGGGTCGACGACGGTGAACAGGAAGTCGAAGAAGAAGTTGACCAGCACGATGAAGACGGCGATGAATAGGACAAGGCCCTGTATCACTAGATAGTCGTTCTGGTTCACGCTGTAGATGAGCTGGTAACCCACGCCCGGCATCTGCAACAAGAGCTCGACGACGAAGGTCCCGGCGATCAGGCCGCCGATCGTAACGCCGACCGCGGCCAACAGCGAGATCGACGACGGGCGCAACGCGTGGCGCCACATGATGCGCCGGTCCGAGAGACCCTTCGACCGGGCCATCGTGATGAAGTCCTCCTGCAGGGTCGTAATGAGGTCGTTCCGCAGCAGCCGGAAGTACACGACGATGGAGCCGAGAGCCAGGACGAGGGATGGGAGGATCATCGTGTGGATGTTCGACCAGAAGTCCTGCGTGATCGGGACGTAGGAGGCCGGGCCCGGGAAGACGTGCCAATGGACCGCGAAGATCAGCACCAGCACTGGCCCGATCACAAAGGGCGGCAGGGCGAGCAAGCCGAACGTGGTGCTGTTGGAGAACTGGTCGAAAAGGCGATTGGGTCGCTTGGAGGCGGTGATGGCCATCGGGAAGGCGACCGCGAATGCGATGAGCTGCGAGAAGATGATCAGCTCCAGGTCGATCGGGAACGACTGACCGATGATGCTCGTGGTCGTCTGGTGCGTCGTGAAGGACTGCCCGAGGTTGCCCTGGAAGATGTTGCCCATCCAGGTGAAGTACTGCTGCCATAGAGGCTTGTCGAGTCCGAGCTGGGCGTTGACCTTCGCGACGTTTTGGGGGGTGGAGTTGGGCCCGAGGATGGTGGTGGCCGGGTCGCCCGGGAGGAGGTGCACCAGGAAGAAGGAGGCGACGGAGACGAAGAAGATGATGATGACGAGCAACACGATCCTCTGGATGATGTAGCGGGTCACGTCGCCTCGTTCCCCCCCTTTCTTGTCCTCGGTTCCTTTTGTCGGCTGTGTAACAGTCTCCCACCGGCGGCGAATGATCCTAGACCGAGACCCCCTTGTCCTACCATGCGCCCCATGCCCGAGGAGGTTCCCGCCCTCACCGGACGGGCGCGCACTGTTGCCCTGGTGGGAGTGGTCGTTATCGTGGCCGCCGGCCTCCTCCTGCGGTTCTGGACCCGTTCGGGCATGTGGCTGGACGAGGCGCTGACCGTCGACGTCGCCCGGCTCCCGCTGCACGAGCTCCCCACCCGCCTCAAGCACGACGGCGCACCGCCCCTCTACTACGTCCTCTTGCACTTCTGGATCCGGCTGTTCGGCCAGTCCGACGACGCCGTGCGCTCCCTGTCCGGGGTGCTCGCCGTGCTCACGCTCCCGGTCGCGTGGCTCTGTGGCAAGCGGTTCGCTGGCCGGTCGGAGGCCTGGACTGTGCTCGTGTTGCTGGCGAGCGCGCCCTTCGCCGTCTACTACGCCACCGAGGCGCGCATGTACTCGCTGATCATTCTCCTCACCGGACTGGGATTCCTCGCGTTGCAGCGCGCCGTCGCCGCACCCCGGCCGTCCAACCTGGTGGCGACCGCCGTGGTGACGGCGGCACTGCTCTACACCCAGTATTGGTCGCTCTACCTCGTCGGGGTGGTCGCACTGTGGCTCGTGATCTCCATTGCGCGCGCTCGTCGCCGGGGGCATCCGGAGGAGGCCCCGTGGGCCGCGTTGGTCGCCATCGGTGTCGGGTGCCTCTTGTTCGTGCCCTGGCTGCCGATCTTCCTCTACCAGTCGAAGCACACCGGGACGCCTTGGGCGGCTCCGCCCAACTTCTCGGCGGTGATCAACGCGGTGACCGGGTTCGCTGATAACCAGGCGTCGACGCAGCAGACAGGGACCAACCAAGGGCGGCTGCTGGCCATCATTTACTTCTCGATGTTGGCCCTGGCGTTGTTCGGCGTCGGCAAGACGGATCGCGTCGTCGAGCTCGACCTGCGCACGCGCCCGCGTGCGCGCGGCACGACGTTCGTCGTCGTCGGCACGCTGTTCGCCGCCATCGCAGGCGGCATCCTCACGTCGAGCGCGTTCTCGCCGCGCTACGCCGCCGTGGTCTTCCTCCCCTTGCTCCTCCTCGTCGCACTGGGCAGCACGACTCTGCTCTCGCCGCGGGTCCGACTCGTGGTTGTCGCCCTTGCGGCGGTGGCCGGGCTCGTCTCGTCCGCGCAGAACGTCACGACGCAGCGCACGCAGGCCAACCAGGTCGCCGCCGTGATCAACGCGCAAGCCAGGCCGGGCGACGTGATCGGCTTCTGCCCCGACCAGCTCGGGCCGGCTGTCTACCGGCAGATCGAGAATCCGTCGCAATACCACATGATCACCTTCCCTCGGGAGACCGGACCGGCGATCGTGAACTGGGTGGACTATTCGAGCGCGGTCAGTGCCGGTTCGCCTCCGGCGTACGCGGACCTGCTGATCAGCCGCACCGGGACCGGCCATCACATCTGGCTCGCGTGGATGCCCGGCTACCAGACCTACGGGATCAAGTGCGAGACGATCGCGTCCGACCTCCTCGTGGCGTCGACCCGTGCCGGGGGTGGTGGACACAACGCCGTCATCAACCACCCGAAGTTCTATTACGAGCCGATGAACCTGACCGAGTTCATGCCGACGGGTCCGTGAGGCCCGGTCCGGACGTTCGTGACGCCCGGACCGGGCGCGTGACGTCCGTCGAGCAGCTGTGGGCGCGCGTGCCCGAGTCGCTCCGGGAGTCCTTGCTGCCCTACGCCGTCGCCCGGGTCGTCGTGCTGGGAGCGCTCGGGCTCGCGCACTTCATCGTGGACCGAACCCACCCCGCTGCGGCCGGGGTGGGGGCGAGGGTCCACGCCGGGTTGCTCGGATGGGACGCCGGTTGGTACGAGTCCATCGCCCGCGTCGGCTACGGCGCGCTCGGGCGCCAGTCGCTCCGTTTCTTCCCGGCGGTGCC
>JBPYFR010000252.1:0-2142 GCA_051985685.1 Acidimicrobiales bacterium | reverse complement strand
GGTACTGCTCGAACCCGGGGACCCCGTTCTGACGTCCGATGCCGCTGTGCTTGAAGCCGCCGAAGGGCAGGTCCGGACCGTAGGGCGCGCCGCCGTTGATGCTGAGGCCGCCGGTACGGACACGCCGCGCCACCGCGAGCGAGTGCTCGAGCGAGCCGGAGAACACACCGCCCTGCAACCCGTACTTGCTGTCGTTGGCGATGCGCACGGCGTCGTTCTCGTCCTCGTAGGGGATGGCCACTAGGACCGGGCCGAAGATCTCTTCCTGCGCGATGGTCATGGAGTTGTCGACGTCGGTGAACAGCGTCGGCTCCACCCACCAACCCTGGGCGAACTCGTCGCCCGAGGGCCGTCCGCCGCCCACGGCCAGCGTCGCCCCTTCTGCCTTGCCCTTCTCGATGTAGCCCAGCACCCGCTCGCGCTGCTTGGCCGAGATGAGGGGCCCCATGATCACGTCCGGTCGCTGCGGATCGCCGTAGGGCACCGCGGAGAAGAGGCCCTTCAGCGTCTCGACCCCCTCGTCGTAGCGCGACCGCGGCAACAGCATCCGGGTCTGAATGGCACAGCCCTGACCGGCGTGGAAGCAGGCCCCCATCCCCATGAGCGTCGCGGTGCCGAGGTCGGCGTCCTCGAGGACGACGGTCGCCGACTTCCCGCCGAGCTCCAGAAAGACGCGCTTCATGGTGGCCGCGCCCTTCTCCAAGATCCGTTGCCCCACCGCGGTGGAACCCGTGAACGAGATCATGTCGACCTTGGGCGAGAGCGTGAGTTCCTCGCCGATCAGGTGGTCCGACGACGTCACGACGTTGACGACGCCGGCGGGGATGTCGGTCCGCTCCGCGATGAGCCGGCCCAAGAACGTGGCGTTCCACGGCGTGTCCGGCGCCGGCTTGAGCACGACCGTGTTGCCGGTGGCGAGCGCCTGCCCCAGCTTGTGCGATGTCACCTCGAACGGGAAGTTCCACGGCACGATGGCGCCCACCACGCCCACGGGCTCGCGCCAGATCCGCCGCGAGTCGAGCGTGCCCTGGATGCTGGTGGCGTCAGGCAGCACGGTCTCCCACTCGTACTCCTCGATCAGCTTCGCCGGCCACGCGATTGCCTCCGAGAGCGGCGCGTCGAGCTGAGGGCCCTGCGTGGTCATGCGCGGACAGCCCACCTCGAGGATCAGCTGCTCACGCAGCTCCTCCTGCTCCGCCTGCAGCGCCTCGTGCAGCTGGTCGAGGCACCTCTTGCGAAAAGCGCGGTTCGTCGCCCAGTCGGTTTCATCGAAGGCGCGCCGGGCGGCGTCGATGGCCCGCTGCATCTCGACCTTGGAGCCGTCGGCCACCTGCCCCAGGACCTCCTCGGTGGCGGGATTGACGTTGTCGAAGGTCTGGCCCGAGTCGGCCTCGACCAACTTGCCGTCAACGAGCATTCGGTGCTCGGGATTGACCTTCACTGCCTCGGCCACGGTCCACTTCCTCTCGTCGTCGGTTCAACCCATCCCGCGAGGGCTTGGAGCGCCGGGCGCGACGCGGACCGTGCCCGGCCGCGTCCCTCGGACGCCTGTTTCGGAGGGTATCTGACTTTGACGTCGTCGTCAAAAATCGCTGTAGGATCGCCGCCGCCTTTTGATGCCGGCCTCGCGCCGCCACGACGGCCTGGCTGCGGAGGCTGGACCGCCTTCCCCCGGACGAACCGGCGCAGCCCGGTCCCGCGCCATGAAGTAGGCAGTGGTGAAAACGGTGGAGAAGGCGGTGGAAAAGGAGGCCCGATGTTTCCCATGGATGCGTTCCTCGAGGCACTGACCCTCGAGCCAAACGGCGACGACCACTACCGCGCCTCCAATCTCCCCGCCGAGCACAACGTGGTCTTCGGGGGACAGCTCCTGGCTCAATCGGTCATCGCGGGACTCGCCGGGCAGGAGGGCAAGTCGGTCAAGACGATCCACACCGTGTTCGCCCGCGGGGCCACTCCCGACCGCGCGCTCGACATCACGGTCGACCGATTGCACGGCGGCCGCTCTGTCGCGAGCAGCACGGTGACGATCAGCCAGGGCGACCAACTCGTCACGCGTTCGCTGGTGCTCCTCAGCACGGAGGAGGCGGACGTGATCCGGCACGCCGACAAGGCCAGGAATGCCTCCAGCCCGGACGACGT
>JBPYFR010000251.1:0-5961 GCA_051985685.1 Acidimicrobiales bacterium | reverse complement strand
GGTTGCTCTACGACACCGACTCGCCCGTCGCCGCACAGGGTCGCGGCCTGGCCCGCGGGTTTCTGTTCGACCGGACGGGACGCCTCTGCGTGTCGCTGGCCCAGGAGGGCCTGGCCCGCGTGCTCGAGCGCTAGCGCGGCTCAGCGGGCGGACGCGTCAGCGCGCGTCGATGGGGACGTAGTCGCGCTCGTCGGGGCCGATGTAGAGCTGGCGCGGCCGGGCGATCTTCGAGTTCTGGTCGAGCATCTCTTGCCAGTGGGCGAGCCAGCCGGACGTGCGCGGGATGGCGAAGAGCACGGGGAACATCTCGAGCGGAAAGCCCATGGCCTGGTAGATGAGGCCCGAATAGAAGTCGACGTTGGGGTAGAGGCGGCGGGACGTGAAGTACTCGTCGCTGAGCGCGATCTCCTCGAGCTTGAGGGCGATGTCGAGAAGCGGGTTCTTGCCGGTGACTTCGAACACCGCGTCGGCCGTGCGCTTGATGATGGTGGCCCGAGGGTCGTAGCTCTTGTAGACGCGGTGGCCGAAACCCTGGAGCCGCTGCTGGCCGTGGCCGGCCTTCACCGACGCAATGAAGTCCGGCACGTTCTCGATGCTGCCGATCTCGGTCAACATGCGGATGACGGCTTCGTTGGCGCCCCCGTGGCGAGGACCGTAGAGCGCGGCCGCCGCACCGGCCGTCGCGGAGTAGGGATCGGAGTGAGAGGAGCCCACGACACGCATGGCCGTGGTGGAGCAGTTCTGCTCGTGGTCGGCGTGGAGGATGAAGAGGACATCGAGGGCGCGGGCCAGCACCGGATCCGCCTCGAACCGCGGCTCGGCCACCTTCCAGAGCATGGACAAGAAATTGGGGGCGAAATCGAGCGAGTTGTCGGGATAGACGAAGGGCATCCCGACGCTGAAGCGGTGTGCCGCCGCGGCCAGCGTCGGCATCTTGGCGATCAGCCGGATGATCTGCTTGTTGCGCGACTCAGGATCGAAGATGTCCTTGGCGTCCAAGTAGAACGTCGACAGGGCGGCTACGGCGGAGACCAGCATCCCCATCGGGTGGGCGTCGTAGTGGAAGCCCTCGAGGAATCGTTTGCGGACGTTCTCGTGGATGAAGGTGTGGTACGTGATCTCGTGACGCCAGGCCTCGAACTCCGCCTCGGTCGGGAGCTCTCCCTTCAAGAGGAGGTACGCCACCTCGAGGTAGGACGACTCCTCCGCCAGCTGTTCGATCGGGTAACCCCGGTAACGCAGGATCCCCGCCTCGCCGTCGAGATAGGTGATGGCGCTCTCACACGCGGCCGTGGACATGAAGCCCGGGTCGTAGAACCAGACCCCGGGGAGGAGCTTGGCCCATTCCTCGGCAGAGACCCCGCCGTTGACCAGCGGGATCTCTATGGACTCGCCGTTGCGATTGTCCGTAATCGTGATGGTCTCGGCCACGTGAGGACCCCTCCCATTTTCTGGTAGGTACGTTCTCGATCCTATGGGCCGGTGAGGAAGGGGGTGGACACGGCGCGCGCGGCTCGAGACCGCTCGAAAGGGCTCAGGTGGCCGGGGCGATCTGGAGTGTCTGCTGGGTCGCGGTCCCGGCCGTGTCGGTCTGCCCGGTTGGGAGCACGATCGACAACGTGAGGACGTAGGTGGTACCCGGCTTGACGGGGAACGTGACCTCGGGAAGGGTGACCGACGCGCCGGACACGACCGGCGCGGTGCGGACCAGCGACCTGCTCTCCCCGGGCGTCGGGCTCGCCAACGCGAAGCGCACCGTGGCGTGGGCCTCGTCCATCGTTCCTTCGTCGGCGACCACGACCGCGACCCCGAGTCTGGTCGTGGGACTGAGCACCGACGTCCCCGGTGGCGTCGACGGCGCCGCGGGCAGTGCGGGCGGATCGACACGCATCGTCCTAAGAACGAGTTGATGCGTGCTCTGCAGACTTGGTGACGTGGACAGCTGGTCGACCTGTGCTCCCACCACCTCGGGCTGCCACAGGTGCCGGTCTGGGACCCACACCGACCTCGGAAGGCGGGCGTGGCCCGGTGCACGGGCCAGGCTTGTGCGCACCGAGGCGTAGAGCTGGTCCGCGTGGGACAACAACGCGCCGGCGGCGACGATGCGGTTCGTGGCGTCGGTCGCCGAGATGGGCACGGGCGGCGAGCCCGGAGCGTCGGTCCCAGGGGCGCCGGACGCCGGCAACGGGTGCATGCCGAGGAGTCCGTCGACCGCGGCCCGCACCTCGCTCATGGCACGGGCACGGTCCTCGAAGACCGTTGCGAAGTCGCCGGCCAGGGTCCCCGGAGCAGCAGTCCCAGCGTCCAGGACGGCGTGCGCGGACTCGCTGCTGGTTTGGTTCACTGCGTCGTCGAGGCCCGCCTGGAGCTTGGGACGGTCATCTCCTCTCAGGCCGAGCCTGAGCTTGTTCACCTGGCCGGACGTGACGTTGGACTGGTCGGCCACGACCCCGCCGAGCGCAGCGAGGGAGCGGTCCGTGCTGGTGTGGTACCCGTCCGACTGGCTCGAAGCCCGGCTCAGCCCGGCGACGAGGATCACGGTGCCGGCCGCGAGCACTCCGAGGAGGATCAGCAGACCAGCCGCGGATCGACGGCGCGCGCGACGGGACCGGCGTGGCATCGCCACATGAAGCTACAGCGGGGGTTGGCCGATTACACCGCGAGAAAAGAGGCGTCCGATGTCTCGTCGCCCGTCTTCAGCGTGCTCGCACTGGCCCGCCATTCCACCGTCGGTGCAATGGCCTGCAGGTCCACCCGGTCCCGGTAGCGCTCGACCAGCTGCAACACCCCGGTCAAGACCTCGTCGGTCAGCAGGTGCGGGTGCAACCCGAGGTCGAGCAGCTTGGTGTGGGCAGCGTTGAAGTAGTGCTCCTCGTGCTCGACGCGCGGATTCAAGAGGCCCTCGGCGATGTCGACCCGGTCCGGGCAGACGCGCTGCACCATCTCCGCCATGTCCCGCACCGAGAACGACTCGGTGAACTGGTTGAAGACGCGGTACTCGCCGCGCTCGGCCGGGTTCTCGAGGGCGAGCGCCACGCAGGCCAGGGTGTCGCGGATGTTGAGCATCCCGCGGGTCTGGCCGCCGGCCCCGTACACCGTGAGGGGGTGGCCGGTCACGGCCTGCACGCAGAAACGATTCAGCACGGTGCCGAACACGCCGTCGTAGTCGAAGCGCGTGGCCAGCAGCGGGTCGAGGTCGGTCTCGTCGGTGGACTGCCCGTACACGATGCCCTGGTTCAGATCGGTCGAGCTGATCCCCCAGATGCGGCAGGCGAACATGATGTTGTGAGAGTCGTGCACCTTGGAGAGGTGATAGAAGGAGCCCGGCTGTTTCGGATAGGGCAGAACGTCGCGGCGCCCCTTGTGCGTGACCTCGATGAACCCCTCTTCGATGTCGATGTTGGGATAGCCGTACTCACCCATCGTGCCGAGCTTCACCAGGTGGATCGTGGGGTCCGTCTCCGCGATCGCGTACAGAAGGTTCAGCGTGCCGACGACGTTGTTGACTTGCGTGTAGACGGCGTGCTCCCGGTCGATCATGGAGTACGGCGCCGAGCGCTGCTCGCCGAAATGGACGATCGCGTCAGGACGCGCCTCGGCCACCACGCCGTAGGTGAAGGCTGCATCGGTGAGGTTGCCGACGCGGACGTTGATCGCGTGTCCCGAGACTTGCTCCCAGCGCGTCACGCGCTCGTGCAACGAGGCGATGGGCACGAGGCTCTCGACGCCCATCTCCCGGTCGTACTCACGCCGGACCATGTTGTCGACCACCGTGACCTGATGACCCCGGCCGGAGAGGTGGAGCGCCGTCGGCCAACCGAGGTAACCGTCTCCCCCGAGAACCAGGATCTTCATCGTCTTCCTTTGTTCGTCCCTTGGTGTCAGGCAGCCCGTTGTTGCCTCAGGCCCCCACTCCCGTCGCGGAGTGCGGTCATCATGGGTCATCACCCTGAAATGAACCTGTGACAGGACTGGAACTGACGTGAGTGCGCAAGGTTTTCGGTGGGTGGCCGTCCATCTTCGCGGAATCTCGCGAGCTGAAGCCCGTGTTGCAACCGGGCGCGTCGAGCAGAAGGAGCCGAGGGCTGGTCAGGCCGACGTGCCCTCGGTGGTCCCGCCCTCAGGGAGCGCCAGAATGGTCGAGGACCAAGTCTCGTCGTCTTCGAACTCGACGGCCTCCAGGTGGCGCGGCGCGGTGTCGATCGGCGACAACTCGGCGATCTCGGCTGACTCGGCACCGACCACGCCCAGGCTCGGGAACTTGCGCGCCGACACGAGGACGCGCGACTCGAGCGAGCCGACGACCTTGTTGTAGGCCTCGACGCTCGAGCTCAGGTTGCGTTGGAGCGCTTGCATGTGCCCGGTCATGGTGCGCAGACGGTCGTAGATCTCAACGCCGAGCTTTCTGACTTCGCGCGCGTTCTCGGCCAGCGTCTCCTGCTGCCAGGACAGGGAGATGGTGCGGAGGGCAGCCACGAGCGTGTTCGGCGTGGCCAGAACGATTCGCTTGGAAAGTGCGTGGTCCTGCAGCGAGGGATCGGCCTCGCAGGCGGCCGCGAGCAGTGATTCGCCCGGGATGAAGGCCACCACGAACTCGGGCGAGCGTTCGAATTGCTTCCAGTACTCCTTCTTCGCCAGTCCGTCCACGTGGCTCCGCAGTTGGCGGGCGTGCTTTTGCAGCAGTGTCTTGCGCTCTTCCTCGTCGTCCGTCTCGTTGAATTGCAAGAAGGCGTCGAGGGGAACTTTGGAGTCGACGACGACCTGGCCACCGCCCGGCATGTGCACCACCATGTCGGGGCGCTGCAACCCCTCGTCGCCCGGAGTGGACCTCTGCTCGTCGAAGTCGCAGTGCTCGAGCATGCCGGCTGCCTCCACCGCGTTCCGCAGTGTCATTTCGCCCCAGCGTCCGCGTTGGTGGGGTGACCGCAGCGCGGTCACCAGCTTCCGGGTCTCTTTCTGAAGCTGCTCGTGCCCGAGGTGGAGTGCCGCCACCCGTTCGCTCAAACCGGAGTACGCCCCCTTGCGTTCGACCTCCATCTCTCGCAGTCCGCGCTCGTAGCGGGCGAGCGTCTCGCTGAGAGGGTTGAGGAGCTGCGCGATGGCGTCCTGACGCTGGGTCAGGTCACCTTGGGTGGCCGTCCGGGCCTCGTTGAACCGTGTGTCCGCCAGCGCGAGGAACTGCTCGTTGTTCTGGGCCAGCGCCTGCGCTGACAGCTCGGCGAAGGTGCCGGCGAGGCGGGCTCGCTCGTCCTCCGCCCGGGCCGCAGCTTCGTCTTGAGACTGCCGCAGCAGCTCGAGCTCCTTGCCCAACTCGGCCCGCGCGGTTTGCGCCGCCGAGGCCGCGTCGGACGCCGCCCGCAGCTGCTCGGCCTGCTCGGACGCGAGCGCCTGGGCGTCGGCCAGGCGGCCTTCCGCCAAGCGGACGGCCGCGGTCACCCGGGCGCTCCGGACCAGGTGGAACGCGACACCGAGCGCCAGCCCGACGGCCACTCCGAGCATGACTCCCAGGGTCATCCCGTCACGGTAACGGCGGGCTGTATCAGCGGCGGGGATGGCTTCCCGGCTGTGCCGGGAGCAGGGCTCGAGCCCTTCTACAGGGCGCGTCCGGGTCGCTTTCAGGGGCCGGTAGCGTGACGCGGTGCCCTTCCGGTTGGGTAGCAGCACGAAGAGGGATTGCACCCACGAGGACGCCGGGCCAGCGCGGGCCGAGCGGGCGATGGTGAACGAGCAGCCACTGTGGCCCCGCACCGAGCCCGAGCCCCACGAGGTCGACCGTCTCTTCGCACAGGTCTTCGCGCTCGTCGGCGAAGGCATCGCCGGTGCGACCGACGCGCTGCTGACGGGTGACCGCGACGCCGCCAAAGTGCTCGTGGAGCGCGACGAGGTCGTCGACAAACTGATCGCGCAGATCTCTCACACGGTCCAACAGGAACTGGTCCACGGAGAGACGTCCGCCTACGA
>JBPYFR010000250.1:0-6309 GCA_051985685.1 Acidimicrobiales bacterium | reverse complement strand
CGGTATGGGCCGGTTTACCTACCTGACTCCGAACTGGCAGGCCGAGGACTTTTACACAGGCGGCCCGTACGGGGTAGGCGACCCGGGGGCGTGGACGGCAACCCAACTGCTGGCGAGCCCGCCGCCGGTCACCGGCTAGGCTAGGCGAGCCCCGATCGAGGGCGCCTACGGGGATGGGCGTGGGCCTCGTTTGGGCTGATCGAGCATCCAAAAACCTACCGACGCTCGAGTAGTCGGACGGCCCGCGGATCAGACGTGATCGCCAGCGCGATATGTAACGGAGGTCCACCCGCGCGGTGATCTGCGTGACGAACCCTGACGGCACCTTCCGAACTGGCTGTCGCCGGCGTCGCCCAGGACATCGCTGTGCTCACGGCTCGTTGTCGAGGCTGCCCAGGATCAGCTTCCACACGAAGTCTGCGGTCCTGGTGACACGGGGGCAGGCATCGAGGTGTAGGAACAGCGTGCTCGGCGCGGCGACAATGGGTCCCGTTCCACCGAGCTGACGCCGGCGGCTCACTAGCTCTTCTCGTGGCAGAACGGCTTCGTATCGGGCTGATCTCCACGAGCCGAATCGGCGCCCTCTCGCTCCGTGTTTGTAAGGTGCGCGGGTGCTCCTATGCGGTACTCGCCTGACCGACCCGGAACGAAGCCGCGGTGCACGGGGCTCGCACGCTCACCCGCCTCACGGCGGCCGGGAGAATCCGGCACACGTCCGTACCGAGCCCGATTAGTGCTGTCCCGAGCGTCTCCGGCTCGGTCGTACGCCCTGGATGTAACGCAGGTTTGCGACGGGAGAGCGAAGGGAAAAAAGACGCCTAACGCGACTGACTAACGCCCTGCGGCGATCAGCAGTGCCTGTTTGGAGGGGGCTTGAGCCTGACAAGGAGGAATCGTGCGGGTTCCCGCCCTCATCCGGATCGGCGTTGCGGTCGGCTTGATCGCAGGGCTGGTGACCATGGCTGTCGCAGGCCAGCGCGACCGCGCTGCGGCGGCGATACAGACCGCGATTATCCAGGGGAAAAAGCCCATGGGGACCTCGTACGGCGACACATTGCCCTTTCTCAGCGAGCCGGTGCTGAACCACACCCTGGACGACGCGGTAGCGCTTGGCGTCCGGTGGGTGCGGGCCGACCTGGCCTGGGATGACATTCAGCCCAACGGGCCGAACGAGTGGCAGTGGTCGAACTTTGATCGGGTCGTCGCTGCCGCCACGGCCAGGGGGCTCCACGTATTGCCCATTCTCGACTACACCCCGGCCTGGGCGCGTCCTCCCGGATCGACCTCGGACAAGGACGCGCCCGCCAGCCCCAGCCAGTTCGCTGCCTTTGCGCGAGCGGCGGTGAATCGGTACGCGTCCCTCGGTGTTCACACTTGGGAGATCTGGAACGAGCCCAACACTGTTGGCTTTTGGCAACCTGCTCCCAACCCTGCCGCTTACGTCACGCTGGTGCAGCTGAGTGCGGCGTCGATCCGATCGGTCGACACCCAGGCAAGAGTGATCTCAGGGGGCTTGGCGCCCACCGCCACCGCCGGTGGTGACATCTCCCAGCTCGACTTCCTGCAGGCGTTCTGTGCCCAGGGGGGCCTCCGGTACGTCGACGCTGTGGGCTACCACCCCTACTCTTATCCGGTCCCCCCGGGCTATGACGCACCCTGGAACGCCTGGGCCCAAATTGCCACCACCACCCCCAGCTTCAAGAGCGTGCTCGCGTCGTACGGGGCCCCGGGAAAGGAGGTGTGGCTGACAGAGTACGGCGCGCCGACCAACGGCCCCGGCGTGGGCGCCACCCTGACGAACTATCAGCTGGACCAATCTCCCGACCACGTCGATGAGGCACTGCAAGCGAAAATGGCGACCGACTCAGTCACGCTGGCAGCGGCCTCGTCGATTATCGGCGGCCTGTTCTGGTACTCCTACCAGGACCTGGGAACGGATCCGTCGACGCCCGAGAACTTCTACGGACTGCGCCGCTTCGACGGTAGCCCGAAGCCGGCGTACGCCGCCTTCCAAACCGCCATCGCGCTTGCCCAAACCAGTAGAACAGCTTCGCCGCATCGCCCGGCGAGGTTCTCGTAGACCCAGTCTCTTAACGGTCATCGGTCAGTCGGACACTCTCGTATGAGCAGCGCTGGGGCCTCACCGTCGTGGTCAGTCTGTCGGTGTTCATGCTCGGTACGGTCCTGGCGCTCATCTGGTATCTCGCGGGTCGGATCGATCGTCTCGACGATCGCGTTGCACGCCTCGACGAGCGGCTGATCGGTGCAGTCAACCGACTGGCCGAGGACTTCGCCGTGCTGAAGGGCATGCGTCAACGGAAAGCTCGGCGGCTCTTCCCCTCCTCCGAGCCGTCCTCGCGAGCTCCTCCATCCGCGTCCTAATGGTCTCTCGCCCGGCCTGGAGTTCTCTAGAGGTCAGGTGTTCGACGTCGTCGGTGATCCCATCGACGCCTTGAAGCCCTGGAGATCCACTTTACCGGCCGTTTCGGACGGCCGGATGGTCGGGATGCTCCAGCGCAACGAGTACGCTACAGGCGCGATGTCCGCCGTCGGAACGGCAAGACCCTCGGCCTGACCGGCACTGCCACGCTCTTCAAGGTCGCCGCCCTGCGAGCCGTCATCGAGGCTCGCGGGGCAGGGCGGATGCCGGCGAACCGAGGCGGATTGGCGGATCGAGGCGGAACCTGGACCGTCCTGCGCTCCTGAGCTTCTCAAGTGCGGGAGTGGCGTGGTGGGACGGGACGTTGAGGGCCGCCCAGGTTCTTAACAACATCTCAGGTTTCAAGCAGTAACACCCTTATTACCGGGGGCGTTAGAACAGATAGAGCGGCTGGACGCTGCCTCTGATGACGACCATCGGAAACGGATGTCGTGGGAGAGCCGCCGGAGATTGGCGACGAGTCGCGCCCCGGTTCGGTCGCTTCCTCGGCACAATCGAACGACGGGGCTATTGAAGGGACATTCACGTGCTACGGGGCCGGCGGACACCGATCCTCCTTTTTCTCATCGTTATGACGCTGGGAACAGTCGGGCCCATCGTGGGTCCCCTCGCGTCGACGGCCCGCGCTGCTACCCCGACCGGCGATCCGAATGGACCAACGGGTGCAGCAGACGCTACGCGGAGTGGCTGGTATCCGAACGAGCCGGGGCTGACACCGCAGGTCGCGGCATCGTCAAACTTCGGGCAACTCTTCTCGACAGCCGTCAACGGACCAATCTACGGGCAGCCCCTCCTCGTCAACGGCACCCTCCTCGTCGGCACTGAGACGGACTGGCTGTACGGCCTCGATCCCGAGAGTGGTGCAATACAGTGGTCACGCCAGATCGGCTCTCCGTGGAACGCGAGCGAGCTCGCTTGTCCTGACGTTGAACCGACTGTAGGTGTGACGTCGACGCCGACGGTCGATCCAGTTACAGGCATCGCCTATGTCACGGCAAAGTCATACCTCTCGGGGAACTCGGGTCCGGTTGGATACTTCATGCACGCCGTTGACCCGGCCACCGGAGCCGAGCAGCCAGGCTTCCCCGTCCAGATTCAGGGAGAGGCGCAAAACAATCCGAGCGAGGTTTTTCAGGCTCAGATGCAGCTGCAACGCCCGGCTCTACTTCTGCTCGGCGGGGTGGTCTACGCCGGATTTGGTTCTCATTGTGACCGGACTCCGTACCAAGGTTGGGTCGCGGGTGTCTCGACGGGTGGCCAACTGACAACGCTTTGGAGCACGATCGGGCTCGGGAACGGTTCGGGGGCGGGGATCTGGCAAGCGGGCGGAGGACTCGTTTCCGACGGGCCCAATCAGCTTCTCCTTGCAACGGGAAACGGAATGAGCCCCAATACCTCACCCTCAGGCAGCATCGCCGGCCACAGCCCTCCGGCGAACCTGGGTGAGTCGGTCGTCCGGCTCAATGTCCAGCCCGACCAAACCCTGAAGGCGACGGACTTCTTCACGCCGTACGACGCTCCAACTCTTGACCAACGCGATCTCGACTTCGGGTCAGGGGCTCCCATCGCTCTGCCGGCTCAGTTTGGGACGCCGGCGGATCCCCACTTGCTGGTGGCGGTCGGCAAGGAGGGCTACGTTTTCTTGCTCAATCGCGACAATCTCGGTGGCGTGGAACAGGGTCCGGGAGGCGGGGACGCCGCCCTTGCTCGATTAGGCCCGAACGGAGGTGTGTGGTCGTCACCTGCCGCCTGGCCGGGCGATGGGGGCTACGTCTACGTTCCCACGGCCGGGAACCCGTCCCAACCTGGCGGCGGAAATCTCATGGCTTACCAGTTCGGTGCGACCGCACAAGGTTTACCGACGTTGACCAACAATGGTGTTTCCTCCCAGACGTTCGGGTATGGGTCCGGACGCCCTGTCGTGACGTCGAATGGCACCGCTTCTGGCTCTGCGCTTGTGTGGATCATCCGCACCGACGCGTCGGGACCGATCGCTGACCTCCAGGCCTACAACCCGGTCCCGGTCAACGGAGTCTTGCAGCTCGTAGGCCAATGGCCGATCGGCACAGCTACAAAGTTCAGCCAGCCGGGAGTCGGGATCAACAAGATCTACGTAGGCACCCGTGATGGCAATGTCATAGGTTTTGGCGCGCCCATCTCACCGACACTGACGGGTACCGCCACCACGTTCAGCTCGACCATAGTGGGTCAGGTCAGCCGGGCGACAACGACGCTAACCGCGAGCGCGCCAGTCACGGTCAGTCGACTGGTCGTGTCCGGATCCTCTTTTGCTCTCGACCCCCAAACGCCAACGACCCCTCTTCAGCTGACGGCGGGCCAGAGCCTGAGCGTTCCGCTCGATTTCTCGCCCAGTAGTCCCGGAGACAGTTCAGGAACCTTGACGGCGATTACCGACAGCACAGTGTTAAACCTCCCACTAGCGGGAACCGGCCTGGCGCCCGGACCGAGCCTGGCCAGCCAAACCAAGGGTCTCAGTCTCGGTGGTACGCCTCTCGGCGGACAACTCTCCGGCAACGTCACTTTCACCAACCTGGGAGCGCAGCCACTAACCATCGCTGGTGTGACCGCTCCGCTTGCCCCGTTTGCCGTCAGTGGGGCCCCGGGCGGCGGTGCGGTCATCCCGTCCAACCAATCCTTCACGGTGACCGTCTCCTTTAACCCGACCACCGCCGGCAACTACACCTCGGACCTCATCGTCAACTCGGATGGCGGCAATGTCGACGTCACGGTAACCGCGTCGGCAACCGTTCCGTCTGTATTGAGGATCTCCACAACAACGGTCGGCTTCGGTACCACCTCGGTGGGAAGCGCGGTGACCCAGACCTTCACCCTGAACAACGTGGGCGGCAGCCCGCTTACAATCACCAAGTCAAAGCCACCGGCGGCCGGAGCATTCGTGGCTGACACGGCCCTCCCTGAAGGGACGACAATGCCCGCCGGCAGCGCGCTCACCGAGGCCGTTACCTTCATCCCCAACGCCGCCGGCCTTGCATCCGACAGCTGGTCGATCACCGCGAACGACGCCACGGGTCCACAAATGGTGGCGTTTGCAGGATCCGCAAATGGCGGTGGCACGCCAGTACCGCCACCGAGCTCCTCCGGGTGGTCGATCAACGGGTCGGCGACGGCTGCCGGCTCGACTGTGCAACTCACTCCTCCTCAACCGAATCAAGCCGGATCGGCCTTTTGGCCAACACCCGTAGCGACCGCAAACCTGACCGTCAGCTATGACGTAGCCGTCGATTCCGGGACGGGCGCGGACGGCATGGCACTGGTGTTTGCCGATCCGGCACAAAGCAGTCCCACCGCGATCGGCGCACCAGGTGGCGGTCTGGGTTTCGCAGGGATACCCGGTGTCGCGGTCGCGCTTGACGAATACATGAATCCTGCCAATCCCACGGGCAACTTGATCGGCGTGACCGACGGTCTGACCCCAGGAGTTAACGGCACGTTGCACTGGTTGGCGTCGGCCAACCTGTCCTCGCCGATCCAGTCAGCGACCAACCACGTCGTGGTGCAGCTAGCAAGCGGCCAGCTCACCGTGTCGGTGAACGGCGCCCAGGTGCTGGCGCTTGCGGTTAACATTCCCCAACAGGCTCTCATCGGATTTACCGCCGGTACGGGTTATCTCACGAACCGACATACGGTCAGCAATGTCGTCATCGTGAGTGGTGCTCCTCCGGCACCGCCTGGACCTCCGCCTGTCGACGGCTACCGGCTAGTGGCCTCCGACGGCGGCATCTTCAGCTTCGGTGACGCCGGCTTCTACGGCTCGACCGGGGCCATCGCCCTCAACCGGCCCATCGTGGGCATGGCGTCGACCCCCGACGGCCACGGCTACTGGCTGG
>JBPYFR010000249.1:0-14742 GCA_051985685.1 Acidimicrobiales bacterium | reverse complement strand
CCTCGACGCGCCGCACCGCCACCGTGGCGACTTCCGTCCCCGACTCCGCAAGCACCGCACCCAGCGCGTGCAGGCTCGTCGTCCCGCCCGTGCCCACCAGGAGGCGCGACCGCAAGACCTCGCCGGCAATGCGCAGACCGTCCGCCGGGTCGGTGTCTGGTCCTGGCCTCAGCGTTGCATCGCTGCTGCTCACCGAACGACCATACCCCGGGGTCCGCCTATGGTTGATCGGTGTCGGAGCGTGCCACTCCACCCACGGCCCTGACGATCGCGGGCTCGGACTCGGGTGGCGGCGCGGGCATCCAGGCCGACCTGAAGACCTTCGCCGCGCATCGTGTCCACGGCGCCAGCGCGCTCACCGCCATCACGGCCCAGAACACCCTCGAGGTGCGTGGCGTGGTGGCGCTCGACCCGGGTTTCGTGCGCCTGCAGGTCGAGACCGTGCTCTCCGACCTCGACGTGCGCAGCGTGAAGACCGGCATGCTCGCCAACGGGCCGATCGTGGCCGAGGTGGCTCGCATGGCCACCGAGGGGATGCTCCCCGCACTCGTGGTCGACCCGGTGCTGGTCACCTCCAGCGGCCACTCCCTCATGGACGCCTCCGGCCTCGAGGCCTACCTGGAGCTGCTGCTGCCGCACGCGTTGGTGGTCACGCCGAACGTCCGGGAGGCGGCCGTGCTCGGCAGCGTGCCGCCCGAGGAGCTCGCCACGACCGACGCGAGGTCGGAGATCGCGCAACGGCTGCGCCGCACGGGCGCACGGTACGTGGTGGTCAAGGGAGGCCACCTGACCGGTTCCGCCGACGACGTCGTGGCCGGGCCCGAGGGGGTCAGCGTGCTGCCGGGCACACGGGTCCCCACCGCCAACGACCACGGCACCGGCTGTTCCCTGTCGGCGGCCATCGCAGCCAACCTGGCCCTGGGCCACGCCGTCGACGACGCGGTGGCGGCAGCCAAGGCCTTCGTGGCCTTGGCCCTGGCAGGCGGGGCGCAATGGCGTCTCGGGGGTGGGCATGGCCCCCTCGACCATTTCGGCTGGTCGGGCGCGCCGTAGGCTGCACTGGTGATGACCCCGCACGACACGGGGACCGGCGCGCTGGGACTGGATTCCGCCACCAAGCCCGTCCGTCCGCCCACCTCCACGGGGACCTCGATGCGTCCGGCGCTGATCGTCGTCATCCTCGCGGCGCTCATCCTCGGACTCTTTGCCGCCATCGCCCTGCTCACGTCCAACCATTCGGCCAGCGTCAAGACGAGCGCACCGCCCCACGCCGTGGCCGGCAGCGGGCTTCTGGCCGTACCGGCAGCTCCTGCGTTGGCCCCGATCGTGTCGGCCGGCGAGCCCCCCGCCGACATCGTGAACGCCGTGTCGGTCCCCGCTGGCGCCGTCCGGATCTCGCACCAGGACAACAGCGCTTCGGCCGGGCAGTACGACGCACAGATCAGGCTGCGCTCGACTGCGACGCAAGGGGCCGTGCTGGCGTTCTTCGCCGCCGACATGCGGCGGCAGGGGTGGCAGGTCTTCGACCAGGGACCAGCGGCCCACGACCCCGGGGCGACCGAGGTCCTCGGCAAGCTGGCGGGCTCGGACGGCTGGTATTGGGAGATGGGCGTCGTGGTCTCACCGACCGCGTTCGGGAACGGCGGCTCGTCCAGCGGTCGGACCGACTTCACCCTCCGCCTGTTCCAGCAGTCGGACCAGTTCTGAGCTCCGTACGCTCAAGCGCGGGAGCGGAGGCTGCGTGGCGACTCCCCCGTAAGACAACGCCTTCGCTTCTTGGGTGTTGAGGCACGACATGCCTCCGCCAGCTCAGCCTGCTGCGACAGCTCCTTTGGTCGCGACGTCGAGTGGGTTCTGGTCGCCGTCCAAGGGATCGCTCCGGGTTTTTCCCGCCGGTTCGGCCATCAGGTACGCCCAGACCAAGAAGTTGATCGGGTAGAGCAGGTACCCGACGCGCGGATTGGGCGCAAGCAAGATGAGGGCCGAGATCACCACGCCGGCGAGCAGACACACCTCGGACACAGTCTTAGGCGTGCGCCGGTAGAGATGCCGGGCCAAGAGCGCGGCCAGCACGATCCCGACCGACAGGGGCAGGACCCGGCTGAGGGAAGGGAACTCGCTGACGAGCACGTGGCCCGGTAGCGCGCTGGCTGCGGTGGAGTGAATGGCGCTCAGGCCGAGCGGGAAGAGCACCACATCGTCGATGAGCGCGAACGGACCCTGCAATGCAAAGGGGAAGATCGCCGGCACTGCCACGATCAACATCCCCGCCAGCATGCGCAGCGGGCGGCGCTCTCCGTCTTTGCCTCGAGCGGCGAACAGCGCGAGGACGGCGAGGGGCCAGGCGGTGAACTTCATGGCCGATGCGATTCCGAGCACCACGCCGGAGGCGAAGGGATACCGCCTCTGCGCCAGGACCATGGCCAGCAGGAGGAAGGCGACGACCGGGATGTCGTCACCTCCGGTCGCGAGGGGTAAGGACGCCAGGGGCAGAATCACGAGCGCCTGCAAGGCCCGGATCTTGCGGCGACCGTCGGCGCGGCACAAATAAAGCGCCACCGCGGCCACGGCGAGCGTGGTCAAGCAGAAGAAGATGCGGGCGTCGCTGAGTCCGTTGTTGGGCCAGATGTCGCTCGGGACGCCCAGGACCGCCATCACCGGCAGGTAGGGCAGGAAGCCGGCGTAGTCGGGCTCGCCGGGAGCGTGGTACTTGACCGGGTGAGACAGCTTGACCAGCTTGTGGTACGGGTCCTGTCCGCGCGCCAGGTCCTGCCCGCCTCGCTCGACGGACACGACCTCTGGCTGTTGGTGTGAGCCCGCGACGCCGTCGAAGCGCCACAGGATCTCGAACCCGAGAGGGATGGCGAGCGAACCGGTGAACACACAGACGGCCACGGTCACGCGAGCCAACCAGGCCCGCTTGTGTTGCGCCTGAGTCAGGTCGGCGCGCTGGCGCCGCCGGGCCCGCCGTATCAAGAACCAGAGGACAGCAGAAGCCAGCGCGCCGAACGCAAAGGGGGAAAGCGCCATGCGTCCCCACACCTGGTACAGCGCGTTCGTCGACGTGTAGACCGTGACGAGCGCGAAGAGCGCGCTGACGAAGTACAAGATCGCATCGCCCGCTTCGGGCGAGATACGTCGCACCCGGTCCCCCCCTCGCCGCAACACGGCCGGCACCGCACCAAAGCGGAGGCCCTCACTCGGGGCGGTCGGGATTGGGGTCGCAAAGCTGGTCGGCATAAGTCTCGAGAACCTGGCACACGAGGGTGGCAGCGAGGCCACCGATCGAGCACTACAGCTCCAATTCTGCCAGGTAGAACTCCAACTCTGCCGCCAGGCTCGCGGCCAGTGTGTCGGCTCGGCGGAACCCGTGACCCTCTCCCTCGAAGAAGCGCAGGTCGCAGTGCCCCCCGGCCGCGCCGAGTGCGTCCCGCATGCGCTCGGCTTGGGCCGGCGGCACCACAGCGTCGTCGGTCCCTTGCAGCAGGAGCACCGACCCGGTCATGGCGGCGGCGCGGTTGACCGGTGAGCGCTCCTCGTAGAGAGCGCTGCACTGCGGGAGCGGACCGATCAGCGTGTCCGTGTAGTGGGACTCGAAATCGTGCGTCGTTGCGACCAGGCCCATCAGATCGGTGACTCCGTACCATGACACACACGCCGCGAAGCCTTCGCCCGCGGCCAGTGCGTTGAGCGCGGTCATGCCTCCCGCGCTCCCGCCCCGGACCGCCATCCGCTGCGGATCGACGTCGCCGCGCGCGGCCAGGTGGAGCGCGGCGTCGACACAGTCCTCGGAATCCGCCACACCCCAACGGCCCCAGAGCGCACAACGGTACGCGCGCCCGTACCCGGTACTTCCGGCGTAGTCGACACAGGCCACCGCGAACCCGCGCGTCGTGAAGAACTGCAGCGTCAGGTCCAGGCCGGCTTGGCAAGCAGACGTCGGACCGCCGTGGCACCACACGATCACGGGCGGCCTGGTGCCGTCGGTTCCGCGCCCGCCCACTCGGCGTGGGCGGTACAGCGTGCCGTGGACAGGGCGCCCGGCCCGACCGGTCAACGAGAACGCCTCACCAGTCGCGACGTCGTCTGGAGCCAGGCCTACGTCGCCCGTTGACCGCACCGGGCGCGCTCCGCTACCGGGTTCCCAGACCCAGACCGTCGCCGGTGCCTCTGCGCTGCTCCCTATCATGGCCACCCCGTCGCGGTGCCCGCACAGCGCAGCGATCGACACACATGGCTGCTGCAACGCCCGCGGCGCTTCCCCTCCCCGCAGCTCTACCAGCGCGTCGCGACCCTCCGCGGTCATCTTCGCCGCCACGGCGCCGTCGGCCAGCTCGGTCATGGTCCCCTGGCCCAGGGTCCAGTCCGGCCCGTGGAACTCTGCGTCGACGTCGGTCAGGGCCACGGCGTAGCCGTCCACGACGCCGGGATGGAGGTACGGCCGCCACCAGCCGCTCCGATCGGACACGAAGCGGAGCGTCCCGTCGAGCTGCCACATCGGCTGGCCCACCGATTCGTCTCCACCACCCGCAACGCTCCAGTGTCTGCCCGCGGGCGCGAACGAGGGCGAACCCGTGGCCGTCCCCGGCGCCGAGGCGAGAGGCAACACAATGAGTGTCGACGCGTCCCACGGCATGGCGGGGTGGTTCCAGACGACCACGGCCAGCCGGTCCCCCGCCGGGTGCACCCGCGGCGTCCCGAAGAAGTCGTGTCCGTCGAGCAGGGTGGACTCAGTGGGTTCCTCCGTCCGGGTCGACAGCGCGACCACCATCCGCTCCGGGCGTTCCCTCCCTGATCGGTGGACCTCCCTGACCGCCAGCACCCAGTCACCTTGGGGCGTGGCACTCAGCCCCCCGTGGTGATGGCGTTCTCCTTCGCGCGGTGGCGGCGTGAGGGGACGAGGCGTGACTGCGTTTGCGGGCGCTCCCGCACAGAACCACACCCGTTGGTCCGAGTAGTCGACGTAGGCGAACGCACCATCGCCCCGACCGGGCACCAGGGTCATCGCGCCTCCGCCATATTCGTGCACGCGGCTGCGAATGCTCACGCCGGAGGGTGAGTGGTCGGCTGTCGTTCCGTCGGACGACCGCACCATCACGACGCGCCCGGCCTCGGCCGGTCTCGACTCGAGCCAGTAGAGGGCAGCACCGTCCGAACACGGTTCGGACAACGACACCTTCGCCCCGGCCACGTCGCCCGCACTCAACGGCGATGTCCAGTGCCCGTACGGAGCGGTCGTCGCCATCGCAACGACGGTAGTTCGACCACATGGCACCTGACTGCCTTCGCTGGCTTCTACAGTGAACCGGTGCGCTTTCCCGCCTACCTGTTGTCGAAGGCGGGTGAGGTGATTCGGCCGGCGGTCGAGGAGCTCTCTGATCGGGACTTGCCACCGGGCGACGTGCTCATCCGGGTCGAGTGGTCGGCCATCAACTTCAAGGACGCCATGGTCACGAGGCCGGGGAACCGAGTTGCCCGCCGCTTCCCACTCGTGCCGGGGGTCGAGCTGTCCGGCGCGGTCGAAGCGAGCACCGCACCGGACTTCGAGGTGGGCCAACGCGTGCTCGTGCAGGGCTACGACCTGGGCGTGGCGCAGCACGGCGGATTCGCCGGGTACGCCCGTGTTCCCGTCGACTGGGTGGTGCCGCTGCCGGACACGCTCACCTGCCGCTCCGCTGCCATCATCGGCCTGGCGGGGTTCACCGCCCTGCTGTCATTGCGCCGCTTGCGCCAACACGGGATCGTGCCCGACAGCGGCCCGGTCCTGGTGACCGGGGCGTCCGGCGGCGTGGGCAGCGCCGCGGTGGCCCTCTTGTCCCGGGCGGGCTTCGAGGTGGTCGCATCGTCGGGCAAGATCGCCGAGCACGACTACCTGAAGGAGCTCGGGGCGTCCGAGGTCGTCGGACGGCGGTTCACTGAGGACGATGGCCGGACCCTGGGCCCGCAGCTGTGGGCCGGCGTGGTCGATTGCGTGGGGGGCTTCGCGCTGGCCGAGGCGTTGCGGACCGTTCGCTACGGCGGCGCGGTGGCGGCGAGCGGCCTGACCGCTGGCAACGACCTGGCGACCACGGTCTACCCGTTCATCGTGCGCGGGGTGGCGTTGCTCGGCGTTGACACCGTGTCCACGCCCATTGGGGAACGGCGTCAGCTCTGGAACGAGATGCCCGGTGAGTTCCCGCTCGCCCGCTGCGAGGACATGGTCAACGAGGAGATCGGCTTGGACGGACTGACCGTTGCACTCCGCCGCGTGCTCGATGCCGCCGTGCGCGGACGGATCTTGGTCGATCCGGGTCGTTAATTCGGCCCGCCGAGTCAGCCGGTCGAGTCAGCCGGTCGAGAACAGTGGCGACAGCCGGATCGTCCCGTGGTTGCACGGGGCGATCCCCAGAGGGAAGTTCGCCGACGCGGTCGATGCCCCCGGGATCGTGACCGAGGCGCTCACCGACGTGGGGCACGAGGTCTCGCCCGCGGTGGGCACGTCGGAGAACTGGTACGCGAACTGCGCGGTCGCGGAGGGCCCGATCGTCGTGGTGGCCGGCGCCGCGTTCGCCTTCGGAAGTTGGGGGTAGGTCACTGAGAGTCCGTTGACGATCGTCGTCGTGAGCGGAGCGCCACCCGAGCCGTAGAGCGCCATCGTGGGATACCCGAGCGCCGTGCACGTTCCCGATCCTGTGTTCGTCACCGTGATGACCCCGATGATGGTCCCCGCCGCGCCCTGGGGTGAGCCTGCCGACGCCGACATCCGGTTGCAGCCGGTTGAGGCAGCGGTGCTCGTCGTGGTGTTCGATCCCGGCCGGCCGGGGGACGTCGATGTGGTCGTGGAGTGGGCAATGGACGATGTGGTTGTGGTCGAGGTGGTCGCGTGCCGGTGTGTCGTGGTCGTCGCCGACCGGTCTGGGGCGGAGCTGGAGCAGGCCGCGCCGACCACTCCGGCGCACGCCACCAGGGCGAGCGCCGCCGTGCGGTGGCTCACGCCTCGAAGTCCTCCGGGCGGACCGAGTCGAGGAACTGACGGAACTGGCCCACCAGCTCGTCTGACGTCTCCTCGTCCTCCTCCTCGTTGTCGAGGGCGAGGATGATTCCCTCGGACTCCATGAGCTCGTCCGACACGAACAGCGGCGTCTTGGTCCGGACCGCGATGGCGACTGCGTCGGAGGGCCTGCTGGAGACGACCGTTCGCTCCTCGCCGCGCACGAGGTGCAGCTCTGCGTAGTACGTCGAGGACCTGAGCTCGGTGATGATCACGCGCTCGACACTGACGTCGAGCGCGCTCAAGACGTCCTTCATTAGGTCGTGGGTGAGCGGACGGGGCATTGTGACGCCCTGGAGGCAGTAGGCGATGGCCGTCGCCTCGGGACTACCGATGAAGATGGGCAGGGTACGGCCCTCGCCCTCGGTCTCCTGGAGGAGCAGCACCGGGGTGTTCGACTGCAGGTCCACCCTGACTGCACGGAGTAACACTCGGACCATGATTGAAGGGTAGCGCCAGATGCTCGTCCTGCGTCAGCCCCCCAGGTGCCGGCGAAGCGCCACGTGGACCAGGGAGGCTCGCATCGACTGACCGAGGGCGGCCAGCTGCTCGGCGGCCTCCACGGCCCGCTGCCTGGACTCGGGGTTGCGTTGACGGAGGAGCGGGATGACCACCTGCTCTATCAGACCCATCTCACGGTCCATCGCGATCCTGTACAGACGCAGGTGGCGCGGTTCGATGCCGAAGGCGCGGAAGGACGCGGCGAGGTTCGCCACCGTCAAGGCGTTCTCATCGTACGTCCGCAGCCCGGCGACCGGAACCGCTTCGACGAGTCCGAAGCCCTCCAACTCGGCCAGCTCCTCCGCGGAGAGGCCGCTGGCCGAGCACAACTCCTCGGCCGTCAGGCTCGCTCCGGTCACGACCGACGTAGGAAGGCCCTGGACGGCCCGAGATGGTGTTCCCGTGGTGTTGGGCGCGCGGCTGCCGCCTGCTCCCGTGCCTGTGCCTGCGTCCGGCCTGGCCGTCCCGCCCTGGCGTGTACCCGAATCGGCGCCCCGATGGGTGCGGCCCTCCGACAACGTCGTTGCACCGCCAGCGGAGCCGGCAGCCGGTGGGGCAACGCCCGTACCGCTGGCACGGTCGTGGGCCGGGGCCCGAACGGCCGAAGCACCGACGCGCCGCGAACGTGCCGGTGCGCCGGGTCCCTGGCCCGCCTCGACGACGTCTCTCCCGGCACCCTCGTCCATGGTCCGTGCCGCCTCGGACCCGGCGGCAGCGGAGTGCTCCGCGGCCAGAGTGTCCTGACCTGAAGGCCCTACTGGCGCGACGTCGGGCAAACGCGCCGCGCGGCGCGACGCGTCGGCAAGGATCCGGGCCATCGCGTCATTCCCTTTGTCTTCTTTGTCAGATCCCTGATCTGTGTCGGACCGCTCGCCGGCCCTTCCCGGCGTCCCTCCTGCGGCCCCGAGCGAGGGCCCGGCTGCTCCCGCGACACCCGCCGCTGCCGCTCGGGCCGGCTCGGACGTTTTTCCGTTGTCGATCGTGTCCTCTGCTCCCTCCGCCGTTCCGGCGAAAGATTCGTCGTCGAGATCTCCGTCGGCCAAGCGGTCACGGATCACCTTGAGGGGCAGGAAGTGCTCGCGTTGCTGGCGGAGGACCCAGCGCAAACGCTCGACGTCGTGATCGAAGAATTTCCGATAGCCCGAGGGCGAGCGCTCGGGGTTCACGAGCCCCTGGCTCTCCAGGAACCGGATCTTCGAGATCGTGACGTCGGGGAACTCCTCCCGCAGGAGCGTGAGCACGTCTCCGATCGAGAGATATGTCCGGCTGCTCACTCGTTCCCAGCCACGAGATAGACGAGCTTGAACTTACCGATCTGGATTTCGTCCCCGGGAGCCAACTTCGCCTCGTCGATCCGCTCTCGATTCACGTAGGTGCCGTTCAACGACCCCAGGTCGCGCAGGGAGTAGGTGCCGTCCTCGCCGGGCGTGATCTCCAGGTGGCGCCGCGACACCGTAATGTCATCGAGAAAGATGTCGCTCTCGGGGTGGCGTCCTGCGCGCACGACCTCAGTGCCCAGCAGGTAGCGCGCCCCGACGTTGGGACCTCTGGTGACGACGAGGACGCCCGAGCCGTGAGGCACAGCAACGAGGGTGACCTCGGGGTTGTCCTCTGAGGTCTCCGCTTCTTCGGGGTGCAACGTGATGGTCGCGTCGTCCCCCTCTTCGAGCAGCGCGTTCCCGCACGAGGAGCAGAAATTGACCCCCTCGGGATTCCGGTGCCCGCAGTTGTTACAAAACACGGCGTCCACGGTACCCCACCCCACACACGGCTTCCCTTTCCATGTGCGGCGCCCCGAAGTGCGTGCTCAGGCATCCGTGAGTTCGCCGTAGGCGGCCGCGTCGAGGAGGCGGGCAGGCTCAACTCCCGCGGTGAGCTCGAGATCGCAGATCCACCCTTCCCCGTATGGGTCCTGGTTGATCTTCTCCGGCGCTCCGGACAAGGCCTCGTTCACCGCGATCACCCTTCCGGCCACCGGTGTGTAGATCTCGGAGACCGACTTGGTCGATTCCACCTCGCCGAGTTGCCCGCCCGCCTCGACCTCGCTCCCAACGGTGGGGAGGTCGACGTACACGATGTCCCCGAGCGCATCCTGGGCGTAGTCGGTGATGCCGACTCGCGCGTGGGTGCCCTCGACGCGCACCCATTCGTGGTCCTCGGAGTAGCGCAGATCTTCAGGGATGTTCATGAGGGGTGACAGTACCGGACATGCGGAGCGCGGTGACTCGGTGTCCGAGCCAAGAACCTGCACGCGGTCTTTGCACGCGGCCTCCTCCCCGCGGATGTCGTTGCGTCAGGACAGCAATGGAGTCAGGCGTTGGACGTATGCCGATGCGAGGCGCTCCGAATCGGCGACATCGCGCCCTTCCGCCCAGATGTGGGTGATCGGTTCCTCTGGGTCGGGCACGACCAGCACCCACCCCTTGTCGGTGACCACCTTGATCCCGTCGACGAGCACCAGGTCCACCCCCTCTTCCGTGAGTTGCTCCATGAGGGTGCGCATGAGCAGGCCTTTTTGCTCAGAGGGCGTCGCCAACTCCTCGTGCAGGACCGGCATGGCCGGCGTCGCTCGCACGACGCCGGCCAGCGAGGACGACCCAGCACCGAGCAACGACACGAGGCGCACGAGCGCCGCGGCCGCATCGAACGCGGGCAGGAACGCCGGGAACACGTAGCCGCCGCTGCGATCAGTGGCAAAGGACACTCCCCCCGACGCCGCGGCCGCCATCAGTCCCGAGGGCGACAGCGTGGTGAGGACGACGTCGATCCCCCGGGACTCGCAGAGCGCGAGCACGCGGTCGCTGGCCGTGACGGGGAGGGCCACGCGGCCGCTGTCCCCAGATGCGCTCAGCAGCTCCAGGAAGACGACGATCGACTCGTCGTCGGACAGCACCTCGCCTCGGTCGTCGATCAGAGTCAGGCGTTCCCCTCCCGGGTCGATCACCGCTCCCAGGTCTGCGCCGGAGCCTCGCACGGCCTCGGCGACGCGCGCCTCGCTCACGGTACGGTCGTGCGAGATCATCCCGGGCGTCTGCGCGTAAGGGTTGATGCTCAGCACGTCGGCGCCGACCTTGGAGAGAAGGTTCGGCATGACGAAGCTCGCTGCGCCGTAGGAGAGGTCCAGCACGAGCTTCACCGTCCGGTCCGGATCGGCGCGGAGACCGAACGCGTCCACGAGGTTGCCGGTGTAGTGCTCGATGGTCCGGGATGGGAAGTCGATGTCGCCGATCTCCCCCGCCGTCACGCGCCGGAATTCCTCGCGGTGGTACATGCGCTCGACGCGGCGCTGGTCGGACTCGGTCAGATCGATGCCGCGGTCGTCGAAGAACCGGATCACGACAGATTGGGGGTCGTCCGAACTGAGGCGCACCGTGAGGCCCGCCTGGTTGCCCCGGGCCCGGATGTGATGCCGGGTGACGGGCACCGTGGCCAGCTCCAGGTCGGCGACGTTGACGCCGACGGCATTGCACCCGACCATGAGGGCGCGCTTGAGCACCCGGGCAGCCCGGCTGGTGTCGCGGGAGGCGGTGATGTAGGAGCCCTTCTCGAAGCTCGACGCCCACGCCTTGGCGAGCCGCACGGTCAGCTCCGGGCTCACGTCGACGTTAGCGATGCCCTGCACGCCGTCGCGCCCGAAGAGCGTGCGGGTGCCACCGGACTCCCACACGATGGACGCGTTCACCTGCGCGCCCGCTTCGACAACCTTGTACGGGTACACCTTGACGTCGCTGCGTATTTCGGCGTGCGCGCCGATCAGGCACCCCTCCCCCACGACCGAGCCCGGTTCGCAGCGGACCCCGGTCCGGAGGTCACAGGAGCGCCCCAGCACGGCGCCCTCCAACCGGACCGCCGGTCCGAGGTACGCGTTCTCGCCGATCACGGAGCGCTGGATCTCACCGCGCTCGGCGACGCGGGTGTTCGCTCCGATTGTCGTGTACGAACCCAGCACGGCCTCCGCATCAACGGTGCAGTTCTCGGCGATGAACGCTGGCGCGGCGATCCGAGCCGACGGATGGATGAACGAGCCCTTTCCGACCCACACGCCCGGCCGGAGCTCGAAGCCGGAGACTTCGACCTGCACCTTGCCGTCGAGGATGTCCTCGTGCGCCTGCAGATAGGCGGCGGTCGTCCCGACATCCTCCCAATAGCCGTCGACGACATGACCGAAGATCGGCTTGCCCGCTTCGAGCACGCTCGGGAAGACCTCCCCGGAGAAGTCCACCGACCGCCCTTCGGGGATCGCGTCGAAGATCTCCGGCTCGAGCACGTAGATCCCGGTGTTGATGGTGTCGCTGAAGACCTGTCCCCAGCCGGGCTTCTCGAGGAACCGCTCGATGCTCCCGTCCTCCCGCGTGATGACGATGCCAAACTCGAGCGGGTTCTCCACGGCACTCAGCGCGATCGTGGCCAGGGCTTGGTTCTTCTCGTGGAACGTGATCACCGACGTGAGGTCGACGTCGGTCAGCACGTCGCCCGAGATCACGAGGAACCGCTCGGTGAGCTCGTCTCGTGCGTTGAGCACCGAGCCGGCTGTCCCCAGCGGGGACTCCTCGGTGGCATACACCATCCGTACGCCCAACTCGCTGCCGTCTCCGAAATAACTACGGATGGCGTTGGGGAGGAAGGCGACCGTTACGACGATGTCGGTGATGCCGTGTCGCTGCAGCAGCGACACGATGTGCTCCATCATCGGTCGACCCACCAACGGCAGCATGGGCTTGGGCAAGTTCGACGTCTGCGGCCGCAGCCGGGTGCCCTCACCGCCTGCCATGATCACGGCCTTCATACGGGGCTCCGCTTCATACGGTGCTCCTTCCTGGGCTGTGCCTCGCCGCCCGCCCCTGCTGCAACGCCTTCCGGGCGGGGCCGATGTAGCTCCCGGCGGCATACCACGCCAGGGCCAGGCCGGTGACGCCGGTCACCCACGCGACGACCTTGATCGGCTCCTGCCAGCCGGCGTTGCCGTACCCAAGCAGGAACGCGGGGTACGCGAACATCAATCCGAACGTGCCGGCCTTTCCGACCCAGAGCACGTCGATCCGCGCCGCGCCGAGGGATGCGAGGAGGACGACCATCGCGGACACCAAGACCTCACGGGTGATCGTGGCGACGCCGAACCACACCGGGACGGCGCCGTAGACCATCACCGAGATGACCGCGGTGCCCACGAGCAACCGGTCGGCCGTGGGGTCCAGCACCTTGCCGAAGTTCGATACCTGGTGGTAGCGGCGGGCGACGTATCCGTCCACCCAGTCTGTCGCGCCCAACACGGCGAGGAGGAAGGCGCTGGCCGTCTGCCAGTGCCTTCCGAACAGCATCCACAGGAAGACCGGGATACAGAGAAGGCGGACGAGCGTGATGACGTTGGGTGCGGTGAGGATCCGATCCAGCCCCGGCTCGTCGTCCACGTTGCAAGTGTACGGGGCGGCGCATGGACGGCTCCCCAACGTGCACGTGTCCGGTTCCCGTGTTGCGGCGACCTGTTGCCGGTGTGCCAGAGTGGCGCAATGCCGCGCTTCGAACCCTTCCGCGGGTTGCGCTACCAGCCCAAGCTCGCTCCCATCGTCCAGGTGATCGCGCCGCCGTACGACGTGATCTCGCCGACCGAGCGGGTCCACCTGGCCTCTCGCAACCCCGCGAACGCGGTTCTGGTCGAGCTGCCCGAGGCCGATCTCTCGGGCGGCCGGGACCGGTACGCCGTGGCGGCGGAGCTCTTCACCCGCTGGCAAGCGGAAGGGATCATCAAGGCAGACGAGGAGCCGAGCCTCTATCCGTACCGGATGATCGACGGCGACGGCCGCGCCTCGACCGGCGTCATCGGCGCACTCGGGTTGGCCGAGCCCGGTGAGGAGAGCGACATACTCCCCCACGAACAGACGCTGCCCAAACCGAAGAGCGACCGGCTGGACCTGTTGCGCGCCACGCAGGCGAACTTGTCGCCGATCTGGGGGCTTTCCATGGCGGCCGGGGTGACCGCCACGTTCGACCCGACGGAAGACGAGCCGGCCGCCGACGCCTATGACGACGACGGCGTGCGCCACCAGCTCTGGGTGCTGAACGACCGCGATGCCATAGAGGCGGTCTCGGCGGCGGTCTCCCGCGCAGCGGTCGTGCTGGCCGACGGCCACCACCGCTACGAGACGGCGCGCACGTACCAGGCCGAAGCCCGCGCCGCCAACGGCGGGCGTCCCGGGCCCTACGACCTCGTGATGGCGTTGGTGGTCGAGCTCACGGAGGAGCAGCTGCACGTCGGTGCGATCCACCGGACCGTGCGGGGATTTGCCGGCGAGTTTGACCTCGTCCGGGCGCTCTCGAAGTGGTTCGACGTGGTGCGAGCGGGTCCCGCCGACGAGCGCACGCTCGCGGCGCTCTCGGACGCGAACTCCATGGCCTTGGTCATTGGCGACGATTCCTACCTGCTCCTCCCCCACGACGACCTTCTGGCCGAAGTGGGTGACGAACTCGACTCCAGCTTGATCGCGGCGGTGCTCCCCCGCCTCCCCAGCCACGAGGTCACCCACCGGCACAGCCTCGCGGAGGCCATGGCGGCGCTCCACGATGGCCAGGGACAGGCCGCGTTCCTGCTCCGGCCGGTCTCGGTCAAGCAGATCGACGAATGGGCCAACGAACGCCGCCGGATGCCGCCCAAAACCACGTACTTCAGCCCGAAGCCCCGCACCGGCATGGTGTTCCGTTCCCTCGAGTTGCCCTGAGGCTTCGACGATGCACGACTCCGTGACTGTCCACATGGCAGCCCCACCCGAACGCGTGTGGTCGCTCCTGAGCGACGTCACCCGCATCGGGCGCTACAGCCCCGAGACGTTCGAGGCCGAGTGGGTCGACGGGGCCACCGGTCCAGCGACCGGAGCTCGCTTCCGAGGTCACGTCAAACGCAACGGCAAGGGGCCCATCTACTGGACGACATGCACCGTCACCGAGTGTGAACCTGGTACGACGTTTGCCTTCGGCGTCGGCTCGCCTGGAAAGCCGCCGCTCAACGTCTGGCGCTACGACGTCGTGCCCGCGGGCGACGGCTGCGACGTCACCGAATCCTTCACGCTGCGGCCGACCAGGTCACTGCGGCTCTACTGGGCCTTGCTCGGTTGGGCACGAGGTAAGACCAACCGGGACGGAATGCGAACGACCCTCGAGCGGATCAAGGACGAGGTCGAAGAGCCGGCTCGTTCGGCCTAGCCCACTCGTCGTCGGTG
>JBPYFR010000248.1:0-2421 GCA_051985685.1 Acidimicrobiales bacterium | reverse complement strand
AGTTGGCAGAGCCAACGCCCCTCCTCCGGACACCTCCACCGTCGATGGGCAGCGCCGCCCCCTCCGGCGAGCGACAGTCTACTTTGCCGCCACCGCTCATCCCAGACATGGCCGGCTTTCTTACCGGCGCGCGGTGCGTGCCGTTCCGGGCCGACCCCTACCCCCCGTAGTTCATGCGAGTGTCTTCCATCCGGAGGACAGGCGTCTCCTCCGACTTTTCAAATCCGCAGTCGACGATCTCGCCCACGAAGAGGGTGTGATGCCCGCATGGCACCTCGTTCTGCACCCGGCATTCCAGCCACGCCACGGCCTGACTGAGGACGGGAACGCCCGTGACGTTGCCGTCGCGGAAGGCAAAGCCGTTGAGGGTCCCGGCGGCCAGGTCTGCCTCGGCCGGCTTGGCGAACTTCCGGACGATGGCACGGTCCTCGCGGTCGATGAGGCACAGGCTGAAGGCACGGCCCTCGCTGATCAATCGGTGGGTGACGGCCGTTTGCTCGACGCTGACGCCGACCAGCTTGGGCTCGAAGCTCACTTGCGTCGCCCAGTTGAGGGTCATTAGGTTACGTTTGAGGCCCGAGCGGCTCCCGACCAGGTAGAGCCCGCTCGGCATCGACCAGAGCACCCGGCGCCGGAGCTTGTCGTACTCGACGGGGTCGACGCCGGCCGGAGAGGGGCCGATGGGTTCGCCGGACTGGACTGGCATGGCGGTGAGGTTACGGAGCGCTCGCGCTTACTTGCCTCTCGCCCACTGCCGGACCCGCACCGACGACACCCCCGAAGCGCTCGGCGAGCTCCTTCTGGGCGGCCCTTGATGGTCCGTCCCCATCGGTGGCACGAACTCTGAGTCCGTGCAGGCCTCGGCTACGAGTAGAACCCGGCCAGGTCCAGGATCACCTGCACGGTTCCCAGGTCGTTGAAGATGGAGATGCCGGCGCCGGTGCCGAGCTTGACGGTGACCAGGTTCGGAATGGTCACGCCGGGCCCCCAGTTGAGGTTGGAGGCGAGGGGGCGGGTTGCCCCCTCGGGCCAGATGGTGAGGAAGCTGGCCGCGGTGGTATCGGTGACGGTGGCGTTCATCACCACCGCCGACGCCTGGGCCGGGACCCCGTTGTTTCCGCCCACCGTCAGGCTCACCGACTGTCCCGCGGTGAGCGGACCGGTGATACCACCGATGCCGGTGCGGGTGTCGAGGATGCGCACCGGGGTCAGCGGGTTGAACCCGATCCGCAGCCAGGTCCCTGGAGTTCCGTTTGCAACACACTGGAACAGCGCACCGTTCCTGTCGAGGAAGATTGCGCCGAGCACATGCGTGTTGGTCGTTGGCGGGCCAGCCGCCCCAGCAGGAGAAAGCACTAGTGGAGCAAGGCCGCCTTGGGCTGCAACACCGTAACCGGCGGGGCTTTGGCCCGCCACGCCAACCGAGCCGCTGCCACTGTTGAAGCCAAACACAGCCAAGCTGCCGGCGGCGCTATTGCTTACGAAGAGTGTCTCAATCCCGTTCGTTGAATCCAGTTCGGTGAAATCGGTCCCGGCGTTGTTGACGGCACCGAACATCATGGTGCCGGTCGTCGCCCCGGCCGGCGCGGCTGATAGCAGCGACGCACCGGCTGCTCCTACCGCAGCCGCCCCGGCCAGCTTGAAGAGCTGTCGGCGGGAGGTGGGACCACCAGCCTCGCCGTCGCTCCGTTCGACCGTGGTTAGTGCTGTGCCCCCTTCTAGGCGGGCCTTCAGCCGTGCGATTTCGGCCGCTTGGGCTTCCACCTGGGCCTTCAGGTCCAGGAAGTCTTGGTCTCGGTCCAGCACTTGTCCCCCCTTGGTGTCGTGCCCAACGAGCCTTCATCTTGACCAACGACGAGGGCTGGGAAAAGCCGAGTGCGCGGATCCTCGCTCTTCGTGGTTGTCGGTTCTGCCTCGCGGTCATCCAAAAGGCGGCGTAGCGCGCCCTCCGCAATCCGAGCCACGTTCCTCGGGCTGGAGCTCGGGGCTGGTGGGTTTCGTCGCCCTGGTCGTCATCGTGGCGGCAGTGGCGGCGTTCATCAGGCTGTTCGTGTCCTACCGTCCACACCTCCGCGACCACGAGCGGCACGACAACCAGCAGCACGACGACACGCCCGTCTAGGGGCCTTCGACCCTGTCGCCTCCTCGACGGCAAGCGGACATTGGCAAGTGGGGCGGGGGAAATCCGGGGAGCCCCGCCGGGTGCAGCTCGCCGCCTCAGCCGCTAATGGGGGTGAACCAGCTCATCGGTTGAGTCGGTGAGGCTGGTGCCGAGCTGCCAGCAGGTGAGCACTGTGGGCCGCTGGGCGTTGAGCCTTAGGTCTAGATCGTGCCCCTGCTGGTGGTGAGGTTGCCGTGATGGCTGGTGGGATGTCGTGCCGTGAGCACTTATCCATTAGCGGGCTGCTGGCAGCCTCGAGG
>JBPYFR010000247.1:0-2721 GCA_051985685.1 Acidimicrobiales bacterium | reverse complement strand
TGCTCGCGGCGCGCCGGCCCGTGGACCTCGCGGCGTTGGCCGATCCGGGGACCGACCTCGCTGTACTGGCCGCTGCGGGCGGCTCGTCCGATGAGGCCTGACGCTTGCGTCTGAGTTCGTTTCGCCTCGCTTCCAGGGCTCTCGCCCCGTGTGGGCCAGAAGCCAGCGGGTGGTGGCGAAGGATCAAGCGTCAGAGCGAAGCACGGAGACGGGTGACGTCGCCCAGATGATGCGTTGCATCGTGCACGGCATGCCGGCACAGCCAGTGCGCATCGACCGGGTCACCATCGAGGAACGCGGTTGCCTCCCAGGAGTCCGGTGGGAGTGCTCGCAATCTGGTTGCGAGCAAGGTTGCCTCTCGCTCGATCCCACTCAACGCTGCGTGCATGTCAACCATCTTTGGATCAGCAGTGAACTCAGGCGTCGGTGCCTCACCCAGGTCGACGCCAGGCTCCTTCACAGCGCTGTCGAGCACGAATCGCACAGAGAAGAGCACTTCTCGCACATGGTCGGCATACTCGGCGACCGACCACATGTGTGCGATCGGTCGGCGCCGGAGATCCTCCGGGGCGAGGTCGGCGACGGCACCAACCCATCGGTCTCCGAGACGCGCAACTTCATCGACCGCGGCCTCGTCGGACCAAGCATCGCCGTCGAAGCCGCACGCATCGCAATGCTCTGTCTGCATCGACCGAGTCTCAGGGAACCAGCAGCACCCGTCCAAAGGACTGGCGGCTCTCGATGTAGGCGTGTGCCGCCCCTGCGTCCGAGAGTGGGAACGAGCGATCGATGACCACGCGCAGCTCGCCGCGCGCGATGGCGTCGAGGTGGCCGGCGATGAGGTCGTGGACTCGGGGCGACAGCAGGAGCTCGGCTCCCATGAAGTAGCCGGACAGCGTCTGGTTGCTGGGTCGCAGAGAGGAGATGTCGAGCTGTTCGGCCCGGACCCGGCTGGCGTCGCCCACCGAGACGCAGCGGCCGCGGTACGCCAGCGCGTTGATGCTGCCCTGGAGGGTGGTGCCGCCGACGGAGTCCACCACCACGTCGACGCCCCGGCCGTCGGTAAGCCGGCGGGCCTCGGCCACGAAATCGTGCGTCGCGTAGTTGATCCCCTCGTCGAGCCCGAGCTCTCGCAGCCGCTCGAGCTTGTCGTCACTCGACGCCGTGGAGAAGACCCGGGCTCCGGCGCGCTTGGCCATTTGGATCGCCGCGATCCCGACGCCGCCCGCACCGGCGTGAACGAGTGCGGTCTCGCCGGCCCGGAGGCGGCCGAACTCGAACAAGCAGTCGTCGGCCGTGCCGAACGGCACAGGCACGCAGGCGGCCTCATCGGTGGAGAGGCGCTCGGGGATCTTCCACGCGAAGGGCTCGGGCACGGCACGTCGCTCGGCGTGGGAGCCGTCGAGACCGACCGTGACCGCACGGTCCCCCACCGCGAACCGGGTGACGTCGGTGCCGGTACCGATGATGGTGCCGGCGCACTGGTAGCCCACGATGTGGGGCACCCGCCCCAGCTCCCCGCCCAGCCGGCTCAGGGTGTCACCACCTTCGATGCTGATGGCCTCGACCGCGATCAGGATGTCGCCGGGTCCGGGCTCGGGATCGGACACATCCTCGTAGCGGAGGACTTCGGGCCCGCCGGTCTCGTAGTACACCGCGGCCTTCATGCGCGCTCGTATTCCTTCATGCGGAACCTCCTGGTCCTCTTCGCATACCACTGGGACGTCTGTGGGAGCTGCGTCGCGATCTGCCCGTTCGCGTTCTTGAAGTAGCTCTGGCACCCGTCGCTCCACACGGTGCCGCCGAGCGCCTCCACGAGGTCGGCGTTGTAGGCGTCCATCACGTCGCGCCGGACGTCGACGGCCCGGATCCGGCGCCACCGCATCTGCCGCAGCGCGCTCAGTACGTACGCGGCCTGTGCCTCGAGGATGATGATGATGGAGTTGCCGCCCTGGTTGGTGTTGGGACCGTAAAAGATGAAGAAGTTCGGATAGCCGGACACCGTCAGACCCATGTACGCGTGGGCGACCTCGGCCCAGTCGTCGTGCAGGCGTCGTCCGCCCACGCCCACGACCTCAATCCCCTGCAGGTACTCCGTGGCCTTGAATCCGGTCGCGAGCACGATCGCGTCCACCGGATGCTCCCGCCCGTCCGCCGTCAGGATGGATCCCTCGGTGACGCACTCGATGGGCTCGGTGACGAGGTCCACGTTGTCGCGCACCACCGCCTTGTAGAAGTCGCTGCAGACCAGCGTGCGCTTGCACCCGAACGGATAGTCCGGCGTCAGGCTGGCCCGCAGCTCGTCGTCCTTGATTCGGTAGTCGATGTGGCTGAGGGCGATCTCCTTCAGCCCGTCGGCCGTGCCGTCGCCGTGGCGAAACGCGATCGTGTTCTCGAAGGCCCAGAAGATCTTCTTGCGATGCCGGCGGATCGCAATCGGGTTGCGCGCGAAGCGCCGCTTCTGGGCCTCGGTGAAGGGCTTGTCCGAGCGGGGCAGGATCCACTGGGGCGTCCGCTGGTAGACGTCGACCTGCTCGGCGATCTTGGCCAGCTCAGGCACGATCTGCGCGGCGCTCGCTCCCGTGCCGATCACCGCCACACGGAGGCCGGTCAGGTCGTGCTCGTGCTCCCAGCGAGCCGAGTGGAAGCAGGGGCCCTGGAACGAGTCCAGGCCTTCGAGGTACGGGACGGATGGGGTGGCAAAGGTGCCGATTGCGCTGA
>JBPYFR010000246.1:0-2985 GCA_051985685.1 Acidimicrobiales bacterium | reverse complement strand
AGCAGCACCGATGGACTCGGCGGCGGCCAGGTCGAAGCCGCCCACGCAGACCGAGAGACGGCGCAGGAGGGTGCGCTCGTCGTCGGCCATGAGCTCCCATGACCAATCGATAGCGCGGCGCAACGTCTGGTGGCGGTTGGCGGTCCGCCGCGTGCCACCCGTCAGCAGGCGAAAGCGCTGGTCCAGCCGGGCAGCGATCTCCGCCGGTGCCATCGAGCGCACCCGCGCTGCCGCAAGCTCTATTGCAAGGGGAATCCCATCAAGGCGGCGGCACAGGTGGGCGACGGTGTTGCGGTTCCCCTGGGTGAGAGCAAAGTCAGCCCGGGCGGACTGCGCCCGCTCCACGAAAAGGCGAACGGCATCCGCGGTCGCCACGGCGGCGGGGTCGTCGTGGTTCGCCGGCAGCGGGAGCGAGCGCACGCCGAGGACCCGCTCACCGGTAACACCGAGGGCCTCCCTGCTCGTGGCCAGCACCGTTAACCTGGGGGCGGCACGCAGCGCGCGGTCGACGAAATCGCCCGTCGGCTCGAGCAGGTGCTCGCAATTGTCGAGGAGGACAAGGAGCTGCTTCATTCGGAGGAAGCTGAGGAGGCTCTCGCGCAAGCCCTTTCCCGGTTGCTGCTGGATCATCAAGGTAGCGGCCACGGCCTCCTCGACGGCCTCGGCGTCGGCCACGCCACCGAGCTCGACCAGCCAGGCGCCGTCCCCATAGGTAGGGAGCACCTCGGCCGCGACCTGGACCGCCAGGCGCGTCTTGCCGACACCGCCCACGCCGGTCAGGGTCACGACCCGGCTCTCCGCCAGCGCCTTGGCGACGGTGTCCAGCTCGTCATCGCGACCGACGAAGGCGCTCAGCTGGGCGGGCAAGTTGGTCGGGTACGCATCGAGCGAGCGCAGCGGCGGGAAGTCCCGGGGCAGTGCAGCATGCACAGGCTGGAAGACGCGAAGCGGCCGGGCCAGGTCGCGCAGCCGGTGCTCGCCCAGGTCTTCGAGGTCTATACCACCATCCAGCACGTCGCGGGCGAGCACGGCGGTGGCCTCCGAGCACAGCACCTGACCGCCGTGGGCAGCGCCCATGAGGCGCGCGCACCGGTTGAGGGGGGCGCCGAAGAAGTTGCCGTCACGGGCGGGGACTGCGTCCGTGTGCAAACCCATACGGGCCTTCAGGGGTCGCGAGAGCGGCCAGGTTTCGGCCGAAAGGGCCAGCTGGGCCTCGACTGCGGCCCGGAGCCCCGCGCTGGCGTCGGGGAACGAAGCGGCGAGGCCGTCCCCGGCTGTGGAGAACACCGTGCCACCCTGAGCGTTGATCGCGTCTCGGAGGATCTCATCGTGGCGGGCGAGGGCCTGACGCATGGCCTCGGGCTCCTCTTCCCAGAGACGAGTGGAGCCTTCGATGTCCGTGAAGAGGAACGTTCGCGTGATCGCCCCTGCCTGCCCCACGGAGACAGTCTCGCGCGCCAAAGCGGAGAGGACACGGGAAAGGGGATGGAAGCCTGCCGGGAGAGACGTCGCCAAGCACCAATCGCGACACCCGATTTGAAGACGGCGCGAGGCGTGCCCAGTCTCGGACACAGGGCCAACGGCAGGCACTCCACGACACGTAGCGGGGTCCCAGCGGTTGGGGCGAGGTCGTCGTGTGAACGTGCGAGGCGATTAAGGACGAGCCTCGAGTTCTTCACTGGTGGGCGAGGGTCCAGACCAAGGCGACAGGGATGCCGGACCACAGGGCGTCTGCGGCCTCGGCCGCGCCGGCAAACAGGCCCTTCGACCAGTCGACTTGCATTCGCGGCTCATCCCAGCTCAGCAGCCTCAAGCCACAAGTGGCGAATGCGCTCAGGTAGGTGCTGTGGAGATGCACGTGGTTGCGAACGAACGCGAACGCTCCGTCGACCGGGAACAATGCCTGGCCTTGGATCAGGACAAAGGTTGGGTGAGCGTCGGAGACCACGACTCGTCCTCCGGGACGAACCACCCGCGCCAGCTCGACGATGGCGGGGGTTGGGTCTGCGAGGTGGGTGAGGGCGAGGCTGCAGACGGCAACATCGACCGAAGCATCCTCCAGTGGCAGAGCGCAGAGGTCTCCGAGTCGAAAGTCGGCTTCGGGCACCTTCTGCTTCGCTACTGCCAGCATTGCTGGAGAGCGGTCAACGCCGATGACGGTGTGGCCGGCGGCGACAAGCTGGGCGGCTTGGCGGCCTGTGCCGCAGGCGGCATCAAGCGCCGATCCGGCGGGAAAGCCGGCAATAGCCTCCTGGACGACAGGCTCTTCGGCCCGGATGAGGGCGTTGTCGATGGCGTCGTAGCTGCTCGCCCACGTGTCATAGCCACGGTCGACATCGAGCTCCGGAACGTTTACACCTAACGCCTTCGGATCGTTCAGCGTGTCTAGCTGCTGTCGCAGACCCTCGAGGCGCCGGGCGACGAAAGCGTCGTCGCAGTCAAGTAAATGTCGGAAGAGCGCGGCTCCTTCCGCCCCCGCGAGTAGTTCGGCCAACCGGACGTAGCGAGTCATGGACAACTATCGCATGGATTCGGTGTTCACGTCCCCACTGCCCGATCCCGACCATCGCAAGTAACAGTTCGCAAGCTCAATGATCGGCCAGACCGCCTGTATGGGCGCGTTCTACATCCCTTGAGGCCGGAATGTCGACGCCAAAGACGTGGTGACCGCGGGCGTGGAGGTCCCGGGCGACTCGGCCCTCGCCGCAGCCGATTTCGACCGATCGTCGCCCCGGGGGCGGAAGGATTTCATCCAAGAAGGAGTCCCGAGTGTCAGTGATCCGTCGTTCCTCTCCCGAACTACAAAACGGCGGGACTCGCCGTGGCTTGGGACGCGAGGACACGGGGTGGGGGACAGCTCGACCGTTCGTTCTTCGTTCGACGGGGCGGCTCACGGCAATGGCCTGACGATCCGTTGGAACCTCGTGAAGCTGGTGGGCGAGTATGCCCGGCACGCTGGTCACACAGACCTTCTACGCGAGCGAA
>JBPYFR010000245.1:0-59180 GCA_051985685.1 Acidimicrobiales bacterium | reverse complement strand
GGGGTGCTGATCCACCACACCGGCGGCCTCGACGACAAGGAGCTCTGCTTCAACGGGCGATCGGATCTGCCGGGGCCGCTGTGTCACAGCTGGCTGGGGAAGACGGCCGGGCTGTGGATGCTCGGTCACGGCCGCGCGAACCACGCCGGGCTCGTCGATGGCGATGTCATCGCGGCGCTGCGCGCGGAGTCGTCGCCGCTGCCGAGGGACGACGAGGCTGACTACGACGGCAACGACAGTCTGTACGGACTGGAGATCGAGAACCGGGGTAACGGGCAGGACCCGTATCCGCCCGAGCAGTATCGGCAGGCGGTGCTGTGGGCGGCGGCGTTGTGCCGGGCGCACGGCTGGTCGGAGAAGTCCGTGGCGGGGCACAAGGAGTGCCAGCCGGGGAAGGTGGACCCCAGCTTCGACATGGACGTGTTCCGTGCGGACGTGAAGGCCCAGTTGGCGAAGACGCCGGGTGGGGTGGTCGCGCCGAAGCCGACTCCGTCGAAGCCGCGCGTGGACCTGTCCCGGCTCGTCACCGCGGCGAAGACCGACCCGGGCGCCCGCCAGGGGCATGTGACGTACATGGCCGGCACGAACCTCGTCGAGGCCGCGCTGGTGAAGCTCGGCTACCTGTCGAAGCCGTACGCGGGGGACGGGTCGTTCGGGTCGCGGACGGTCGACGCGTACGCCCGGTGGCAGCGCTCGCTGGGCTACTCCGGGAGCGCTGCGGACGGGATTCCGGGCCGCACCTCGCTGACCAAGCTCGGTGACAGGACTGGCCTGTTCACCGTGGTCGCCTGAACCGAAAGGGAACGATCATGCCTCTTGCTGACGCGGAACTCTGGGCAGCGGCCCTCGCCGCCGTCCTCCCGCCCATCATCGCCATCGTCAACCAGCCCAGATGGGCCGGACCTGTCAAGGCCCTGTTCATGCTGCTCGTCGCCACAGCGGTCGGCCTCGGTACCGCCTACTTCAACGACAGCTTCCACGGCCGCACGATCGTTAGCTGCGTCCTCGTCGCCGTCATCGTCATCGCGACGACTTACCACACTCTGTGGAAGCCGTCCGGGATTGCTCCGGGGATCGAGCAGGCCACCTCCACCAAGGCGGCCTGATGGTGCGGGCCCGCGCGCAGCGCTGGTTCTCCGGCAGGCTCGGCCGCCGCGGGCCCTTCCTCGTCATCCTCGGCATCGGCAAGGTGTGCTGGGGCGTCGGCATGATCGTCGAACCCCCGCGCACCGACGGCCTCCAACTCCTGACAGGGGTGGCCCCGCTGCACTGCTGGGCTTCCGTGTGGATCCTCGCCGGGCTGGTGACGTTCGCGTCGGCGTGGTGGCCGTTCTCCCGCGACGGGTGGGGGTTCGTTGCGGCGACGGTGCCCCCGGCGGTGTGGGCGTTCGCCTACCTGTGGGGGTGGGCTGCGGATGGGTATGCGCGGGGCTTGTGGATTTTCGGCTGGTACATGACGACGCATTGCGGGGTGATCTGGTGTGCGTCACGGGTGCCACCTGAGCCTGTCGCGGTGGTGGAGGGGAGACCCTGTTGAACGGTTGGTGGGGTTTCGCGGGCGGGGTGGTGGCGCTCGTCGGGGTGGTGGTGACGGGCTGGTTCACGTACAGGGGGACGCGGGCGGCTGCGGAGGCGCAGGCTGCTCAGGCTGCCGCGACGGCGGCTCCGGCGGCGAAGGCGGAGGATTTCAAGATCTTGCAGGCGACGGTAGAGCGGGTCGACAAGGAGAACGGGGAACTGCGCGGGCGCGTGTCACGGGTGGAGGCGGTACTGCGGGCGTTCTCGTGGACGAACGACCGGTGGGCGCGGCAGATGAATCAGGCGGGGATCACGCCGGAGCCTCCGCATCCGTTGGTGGAGGAGTACAACCGAACTGGAGTGTGAGATGGCCCGCATGCTGAGTCGAATGCATCCGTCGTTCTGTCCGGTGTGCCGTCGCAGTCCTGCTGGCCCGGACTGCCCGGATGACGGGGTGGACAAGAAGGCGCAGCGGACGCGGGAGAAGCGGCAGTGGCGGCGGGAAGTGCGGGCGTACGCTGGCCGGTAGGGGCGTCCCGTGCGTGTCTGGCCAGCGCGCGCCCCACGTAGGTCCCGCCCTGGGAACAGCTCGCACTGCCTTGCGCTGCGCATGCCCCCGGCTCGCGGGACTGCCGTCCGACGGCGGGACCCGGACGGCGCTGCCCCGTCTGCCATCCTGGGGCCATGTCCAGAGCCGACGTATCCGCCCGCGCCGTCACCGAGGAGCTCGGCCTGGCCGACGTGCCGATCGACCCGGAGAAGACCGCCGACAGCCTGGGCCTGATCGTCGCCCGGCAAGACGTGGACGCGGCGGTCGACGGGATGCTGCTCCGTCGCGACGGCCGGGTAGTGGTTGGCCTGAACGGCGCCCGCTCGCCCGAGAGCCAGCGGTTCATGCTCGCCCACGTGATCGGTCACTACCGGATGCACGCCAGGCGGGAGCTGATCCTCGACGGCATCGTCCGGCACGTGCACAGCCGTCTGGCCTGCATCCCCACCGACCGGGAGGAAGCGGAGGCGAACCGCTTCGCCGGGGCGCTGCTGATGCCGGAAGCCACCGTGCGGCGCATGGCGCGAGAGGCCGACTTCGACACCGCCACGCAGCTGGTCGACCTGCTGGCGCCGCGCTTCGAGGTATCCCGCGCGGTGATGGGCTACCGGCTGATGGGGCTGGGGATCATCTTCGACGTGTGATCATGCGGCTTCGACGATCTCCCGCTGCACGGCCGCCGCCCACTCCTCCCGCAGCTGCTCGTACAGGCCGCGGTCCTCCGCCCGCAGGTACCCGCCCGACCGGACCATGAGCGCGCGAATGTCCTCGTTCACGACCGCAGCAGGACGCGGCTGGCCGGAGGCCGAGGAGTGGGGGGACATGCCCCAAGTCTAGTGACCAGCAACGACATTCACTCACGCGGATTCCGGGGGCTGCCCCACGTACGTACCGCGCCCCTGCACCGTCCACACGACCCGCTCCTCCACCAGGAGAGCGATCGCACGCCGGACCGTACTGCGGGCCAGCCCGTACTCCTGCACCAGCCGGTTCTCCGACGCGATCGGACGGCCCGGCTGCCAGTCGCCGCGCGCGATCCGCGCTTTCAGGATGGCGGCCAGCTGCCGGTACGGGGTGATCGGTCCTTCGTGGTCGATCTCAGCATCCGCGTCCATGATCCGAAGCTAGGTGTAACCCTACGGAGCGGCATCTCGGGATCCGTCGCGGTGCGTATCGAGACGTAGCGAGACAGGCCGATACAAGTAGGCGTAGCCTGCACACATGGAAGCCCCCGCGACCGCAGCAACGGTCCGAGGGCGCGGCCAACCTGAAAGAGCAGGCTGACGTGAACAACCATACGGCCGACCAAGGCCATCTGTACGCCATCGAATTTTCCAGCGGCACCGTCAAGGTCGGCCAGTCCCGCGCGGTTGACCGTCGGATCGCCACCCACCTCGCTGCCGCAGGCGCCCACAACGTGACCGCTGACCGCATCTGGGTCTCCGAATCAGTGGACCGGCTCGACGAACGCGAACGGGAACTCCTCGCGTTCTGCCACCGGCACTGGGCCGTCACAGCAGGCGGCGAGTACTTCCGCCACGCAGACGTTGAGAAGATCATTGAGCAAGCCGCTCGCACCGGTATTGCCACCCTGGAAGTCCGCGGCCGCCCGGCGCCGGTCTCCGAGAGCATCGGGACATCGTGGGGCCGCGCCTTCAAGGCGCACGCGGCCGAGGCCCCCGAGATCCGTGCCTGGGTACGCAAGCGGGTCCCTCACGAGGATGCCGCTCTCGTCGCGCACGAACTGTTCGTGGCCGTGCTCTCCTCAGGCGCCGACGTCGTCGAGATCGGACTCTCCACCGCGGGCGCCCGGCTTAAGGTCACCGCGACAGGCGACAGACCGCTGCCTCTGCGACACAGCCACGGCCCCGGCTGGCGCATCATCCAAGGCGTCTCCCGCATCACCGGCACCACGCCCGACGAGCTCGGCCTGTGGGCCGAACTGGAGGCCGCCCGGTGAAGAGCGCCGTCGACAAGTCCGCCGAGTGCCAGACCGACATGCACCACCTGTGCATTGGCCCGAAGGTCATACGCCGGCCGGGCGCCCCGACGTGGGAGGCCCCGATCCAGACGCTTCGCTGCGGCTGCACGTGCCATCGCGGCCTGGTCCCGGAACGGAGGAGTGCACGGTGAAGATCTGCCGCCTGTGCCGCAAGTTCATCTGGCCCGGCCAGGAGTCCGAGACGCAGTACGCCCAGTCCGCGAGCGGCAGCACTGGTGCCACGATCCACGTCCACACGGCCTGCCTGAAGCCCCCTCCCGTATCGCGCGCCGACGAGCCGATCCGGGAGGGATGAACGGCCGCCCTCTGAGGGGCGGTCTGGGCCCGCCGTCGGCGTCGATCGGTCGCGCCGGCGGCGGGTCACTGGGGGGATTCCCGCGTCATGCCCAGTTCGGCACCCAAGGCGATCTCGATTCGCAGGAGAGTCGAGAGGCGGGCGTCCCGTAAGCCGCGCTCGATCTCGGAGCATGCAGACCGGTCGATGCCTGCCCGCTCGGCGAGGTCTTCCTGGGTGAGGCCTGCTTGCTGCCGGGCTGTCCGTAGTCGTTCGCCGAATGCGATGCGGCGTGCGAGGAGCTGGGCACGGTCGGGCGGTGGGGCGGGCAGCGGCACGCGGGCCACGCTCGCGTGATCATGCTGGAAAGTCTGTAGGCGAATTCGCCTACAGCGAATGATCATGGATGGCGGGGGAATCTGAAGACAGCCGCGACGGCCCACGACGGCGATGGGCTGGGCGCGGCACAAGAGCGGCTGGACTCGCGTACGCGTCTCCGCGTTCCGGCCGTTAGACGCTAAGACTCAGTCAAGGCGTCCCGCCCCGGGGGTGAACACCCTCGGGGCGGTCTACGTTGTACGTCAAGAAGGCCCCGCCGACATAACCGGCGGGGCCTCCTGCCTGTTCGGTTCGACCTCCCCGTCGAGCTCCGTCCAGGTTCACGAAAGGCGCGTCTCAGGCGCGCGTGGGGAGTCGCACCTGCCCCTCTCGTGCGGGCCACTCTACGTGCCTGTTGAACTTAGTCCAGTCCCCCATATGGGTGATCGCCGCGCAGATTCCGTGGGGATGTGGCATCCATGTGGCAGTGGATCATGGAAAGGGCTCCCCGTTCGAATTGAACGAGGAGCCCGTAACCCTCTGGCCTGCTATGCAGGCTGTGCCCCCGGCAGGATTCGAACCTGCGACACCCGCTTTAGGAGAGAAGGTGCAGATGGATCATGAAGTCTCGCGAACTTACGAGAACTTACAAGACCCGTTCCGACGTGCGAAAACGAGAAGATCCGAGAAGCTGACCGGACCTTCAAGGGGGCCTTGTGGCATCCGTGTGGCATCCAAGCTCAAACAGCCTTGAGGATTCGAACACCCTCAGCCTCCGGCGACATGCGAGCCCGCACCTTCGCCGCCACATCCTCCGGCGAGTGCTGATAGATCCACGTCACCTTCGAGCCACGCTCGTGGCCCATCACGGTCTGCGTGTCCTTCTCATCGATCCCGAGCTCCTTCAGCCACGTCGCAAAGACATGCCTCAGGTCGTGCACCCGGGGCCACCACTCCATCCGGCCCGTCTCCAGGTTCTTCACCTTCCTGGCCAGGCCCGCATCCTTGATGGCCGGCACCCACACCCGACGGAAGTTGTGCCTCGTAAGGACGCCACCCTGCGGGCCGCGGAACACCAACTCGTTCGAGGCGAGGTCGTACGGGTCATCTCCGATCGGGGTGACGGACTCCGCCGGCCGCCACCGATCCACCATCGTCCGTACCGCCCCAGCCGCCTGCGGCGTCACCGGCACCGTACGAAACCCCGCGACGCTCTTGGGCGCAGGCTTGCGGAACAGCCGCCCCTGATCGTCACTGAGCACTTCCTTCACCTTGAGGTGGTTAGCGTCAAGGTCCACGTTCTCCCACCGCAGACCTGTCGCCTCACCCCACCGCATGCCGGTGTGCTCCAGGAACACCACCAACGGCTTGTAGTACATGGGCAGCTGCTCAATGATCAGCGCGACCTGCTCACGCGTCGGAGGCCGCACATCGTCCGGGTGCTTGGCCGGGGCTTCGCCGATGTCGAGGTCGGCGGCCGGGTTGAAGGGGATGCGCCGGCCATCTTTCACCGCGGCCCGGAGTAGCGAGTTGAGGACCTCGTGGACCTTCTTGCGGGTGTGGTAGCCCTTCACTCCCTTCGTGATCCACGCCTGGAGCTCGATGTACTCCAGGTCGCACAGGCGCCACTCGCCCCACTTCGGTTTGATGTGGGCGTTCCAGTTGGACAGCTTCCTGTTCGTCGTCGTGACGGCCCGGTCCGGCTGGGCTGCCCACCATTTCTCCCACCAGGTAGCAAGGGTGATCTCGCCGCGCTTGGGGTCGGAGTAGGTCCGGCTGCGCACCTGGTCACGGACCTTCTCCAGGTGGGCAACGGCCGCCTTGTAGCCGCCCTCGTCGATCGGGAAGCACTGCTGCTTCTGCTTGCCCTGCGGATCACGCCAGCGCGCCTGCCATGATCCGATGCAGTCCCGACGGCGGTTGCGCTGGCCGTGCTGCCCGGGCGGGTATTCCTCCATGCACTTCGGGCATCCGCAGCTCTTCTGCCGTAGCTGCCGCGGGTTGTTCGAGGCCCTACGCCCCATGCTTCACCACCTGCTCGCTCCTTCTCTGCTGAGGTACGCGAGGGAGCAGCTTCACGGGCTCCCCGCACCAGCAGAGTGCACCCAACTCGGGCTGGATTACATGGAGTTCAGAGAGAACCGCCCGGACGGCGGTGACCCTGTGTGAGTCGGAGAGGCTGGCCGGCAGAGTGATCGACCCGGTTCGACAGTCATAGATCGGGCTGCCGGTTTTGGTGGTGAATCGGACGCGGACGCACATGCGCACCCCCGAAGTCGCAGGTGAACGGGACCTGTTACCGACGGGGGAGGGCGTCGGCCGTGTGGACGACCGTACCCCCATGTGGTGGATTATGCGACCACTGATGAGCATGTTGTCGCCACAGAATCACACGGAGTGAGCGCAGATGTTCTAGCGGAGACTCACGAGAACTTGGAACGGTTGCGCTCGGCGAGTGCCCGCATCTCGATTTCCTTCATCTCCTGCTGCTCGGCGGTGAGTTCGCGGAACAGGTCGAGGAGGCGCTCTTCGGCGGGGGCGTCGAGCGGGCCGGGAGTCTCGCGGCCGAGGGCGGTGAAGAGGCGCTCTTCGGTGAACTTCGGGTACGCCTGGGAGAGGGCGACGACTGAGGGGCGCCGCGGCTTCTTCTGGCGGTGGACCCAGGTGCCGACGGCGGCCGAGGTGACACCGATGGCCTTCGCGATGTCGCTGTCGTTGACCCCGTACTCACGCTTCAGGGCAGCGAGCGCCTGCGCGAAGTCCTCGACTGGGGGGTTGTCCTCGGTCTTCACGCGCCAAGAGTGCACCGCGGCTTCTACTTTAAGCAAGTGAAAGTAGAAGCGTGGCGCAAAGGCGTGCAGCGCGCGACCTTCCCGTCACGCGCAGTGGCATATGCAGTTCACTCCCCACCATAGAACACCCGTTTGATTACAGACACCCGTCGCGAAGGTTCTCGCAACTTCTCTGCAAGTTCTCGTTGACAAGACTTCAACTTCAACTGTAGAACTGTTTCATCGCCCCGGAGACGAGGCGGCAACCACACCACCTGGCACGGGGATCACATGCCGAAACTCATCCGCAAGGGCGAAGGCAAGCCACTCAGAGACGCCATGGACCGGGCCAACCTCACCATCGAGGAGCTCGCCGAAGCGACGAAGGAAGTGGACCCCGACGGCAAGGGCATCAGCCCAGCCACCGTCGGACGCCTCACCTCTCGCGGCAAAAGCGGCCGAGACCGCTGCGAGCTCGCCACTGCCTGGGTCGTCGCCGGCGCACTGCACCGGAGAACGAACGCCCCCCTCCAGGACCTCTTCACCATGCCCCCACGTTCAACTTCAACTGTAGAAAGGTCAAGGTCTGATGCAGCGAACGAAGCATGAGCGCCGCGTCCCCCTCCCGGCCGGCCTCGTCCCCCTGCTCACCCAGCGCGAGATCGAGACGTACTACGGCGTCTCCACCTGGCAGATCGACCAGTGGCGTAAGGCCGGCATGCCGGACGAGCCGTTCGCTGGCCAGGGGCGCCGATACGACCTGGCGAAGTGCCAGGCGTGGCACGCGCAGAACGCGACGGATGCGCGGTCGTGGTCGACCGACGAGTCGCAGGAGCTGGCCCCGACGGGCTGACAACTCCCTGAACGAAGTCGGGCCCGCCCCGGACGCCCCCGGAACAGGCCCTGATCCCACTGAAGCACGAAGCAAGGAGTGGAACCGTGAGTAACCCTACAGAGCTTCCTGGCCGGAGCGTTCTGGTGTTGACGCTGCCGGAGGCGCCGTTCGCCACGGAGGCGTGCACGAAGCCCGCCCCGCCGGTGGAGGCGCTGTACACGCCTCACCCGAGCGACGCGTGGGTGCCGCCACTGAACCTCGCGATGCGTCTCGCTCGGGAGGATCTGGCCGCGCAGCAGGGCGCGAACATCCACGACCGGGACGCGATGGTGCGGGCTGCGGTGACGTTGGAGATCCGGCTGCGTCAGTTGCTGGGTGCGCTGGATGCCGAGTCTGCTGGCGGTGTGGCGTGAGCGCCCCGCTGGTGATCAACCTGAAGGACGGGTCCGTGTGGGAGCGCCGCGCGGTGACGGCGGCCGGGGTCGCGCTGTACGCACTGGCCGGGTCGTGTGCTTGCCCCGAGTTCGTCATGGCGACGGAGTCGGAGCTGGCGGCGCAGGGTATCGCGGGGACGGCGGATGTGCTGCCGGTGCCGGTGGGCCCGGAACCGCAGCCGCTGAGCGAGGAGCGTCTCGCGGAGATCGAGGCTCGTGCCGCTGAGGCGACGCCGGGCCCGTGGTGCACCGACAGCTGGGAGATCTACCAGGGCGCCGAGTACGAGCCCGGCCTGTCCATGTGGATCGGCGAGACCTGCCGCGGTACGAGCAGCCCGGAGCAGGACCAGGCGGATGCGGCGTTCGTTGCTGCGGCCCGGTCGGATGTGCCTGCGCTGGCGGCGGAGGTTCGTCGCCTGTTGGCGGAGCGTCACGAGACGAACGAGTCGCTGACGGAGGCGGCCGAGGCTCTGCGGGTGCAGCGGGACCGCGAGGCGATTGTCGCCGAGTTCGTCGCTAAGCGGGCCGAGTACATCACCTCGATCCGCAACTGCCACCCGGACAACGGCCACGACTACGACCGCTGGCAGGGGCACGCTGCGGCGCGCCGTCAGCTGGCCGAGCTGCTGGGTCTGCCCGTGGCGTGGCCTCCGGAGGACAGCGCGGCGGTGGCGCGGTCGGCGGAGAAGCTGGCCCGCCTGATGGCGCCGACCGAGGGCGAGCCCGTCGAGGCGGGTGAGGGCTCGTGAGTCACACCCACAGCCTCTCCGAGTGGATGTCTGCTGGGTCGCTGGGCCTGTCGGCGATCTCTCTGATCGCGCTGGCGCTCGCGTTCGCTGACGCCGACTTCGACCCCCGCCCGCTGTTGGCCCGCGCCCACCAGCTGGCCGTGTTCGCGGCCCGTGACCTCGACCGCGCTGTGGCTGCCGTCCGCCACGAGCTGGCCCCGCACGCGATGGCTGTCCGGCATGCGGTGTACGGCGGCCGGGAGATCGTCCGCGACCTCGCCGCCCTCCTCCTACTCCTCACCACTTCACCGAAGGGGGCACTCCGATGACCGCCGAAACGACCCCGGAGATCGGCCAGTACTGGCCCGCCGCTCGCTTGCAGGAGGGCTGGCAGATCTGGCGCGCGAACGGCACCTGGCAGGAGATCACGAGCCTCATCCAGGTCACCAGCCCGGCGAAGTTCGCGATGGTCACGCTCGCGGATGGGTTCGAGGTGTCCATCCCTCACAGCCACGAGGTGCTGACCCGCACCAAGTCTGAGATCACGAAGGCGGCCGCCCGATGAAGAACCCTCAGCCTGAGTCGACGAACCCGCCCCTGTCCTTCGAGACCCGCTCGGACTGGGCGAAGGGCTACCTGCGGGTGGACGACATTCGCCGCGACACGCTCGTCTCGTTGGTCGCCGGGTGGTCCGACCCCGACACCCGCGACGACGTGATCGACGCCCTGGACGCGCTGGCCGCGATCGTGGCCGGTACCCGCCGTGAAGGCGAACTGGACGCGGCCGTCGAGGAGATCGAGGGCGTCGCCTCCATGGAGACGGCCCGGATCGAGATCGACGGATCCACCGCGCGGCGCCTGTTCAGCGAGCTGGCCACGGTCACGAAGCGGCTGTCCCGCTTCAACCCGGCACGGCTCCTCCCCAGCCAGCGGTCCGAGGGGAGCGCGGCATGAGCACTCAGCAGACCGTGACCCGCAGCCAGGACGACATCTTCGCTCGCGCGCAGGCCGCCGACGACATGTTCGGGTGGGCGCAGGAAGTCCTTCTGCCCTATCTGGACTTCGAGCACGCCAAGCCGCTGCTGCACGACGGGGTGACCGCCGAGCAGTACGCCAGGTACGCGGAGGATCCGGCAAAGATCGGTGAGGCTGCCCGGGAGTACCACCTTTTCGCCCTCGGGAAGATCGAGGACGAGCGTGGGATTTCCGCTGAGCGGTCGGTGATCAAGCTGCGTGAGTACGCGTGGCTGATGGGCTTGGACGACGTGGTCGCAGCGATGGACGCGGCCGAGTACGCGCCGTATGGGGCGCCGAAGGTTGCCGCGTTCGCGGCTGGCCTCGACTTCGTCACCGAAGGCGAGGGCCAGTGACCACCATCGACCCGCTGGGCGTCGAGACCCGCCGCACCTTCCTCCTGTCCGTCATCCGGGCAGAGGGCGGCGGCCCCATCACCACCAGCCGAGCGCGCCAGATCTACGCGGCGTCGCCGTGGGCCGGCGTCAGCCGGAACACCGCCCGCCGCGATCTCCGGGACCTGGCCCGGCGCGCATACCTCGTGCCCGACGACCACCGCGGGGCCCGCTTCTACAAGCTCGGCGACGACCCCCAGCCTCCCCACCCTGCACACGGCGTACGGACGTCCGTCCTGGAGGCCATCAAGGCGGAGGGCGGTGAGTGGACGACCGGCCGCGTGAAGCGCACGTGGCACCAGGTCACCGGCACGCATGTCCTCCGCATGAGCGTCCGCCGCTACCTGGCCGCCCTGCACCGGGACGGCCGCCTCGACCGCCACGGCGACGGCACATCCCGCCGCTTCTACACCCTTGCGGGAGACACCCGATGACGACCACCGTGCAGGCCGAGGCGACCACCGCCTCGGCCGCCGGGCCCGAGCCCATTACCCAGCCCGGCGTCTACGACATGGACAACGAGACGTACCACTCCCACCGGTACGCCCTCTCCTCTTCCGGCGCCCGCATGCTCCTGCCGCCGTCCTGCCCCGCCCTGTTCCGGCACGCGCAGGACAACCCGCCTGAGTCGAAGAAGACGTTCGACCTCGGCTCCGCCGCCCACAAGCTCGTCCTCGGCGAAGGCCCAGACCTGATCCAGGTCGACGCCGACAAGTGGACGACGAACGCCGTCAAGGCCGAAGTCGCCGCGATCCGCGAAGAGGGCGGCATCCCCCTCAAGCCTGCCGACTACGAGCAGGTCCACGCGATGGCCGACGCACTGCGCCGCCACCCCGTCGCCTCCATGCTCTTCGACCCGGCCCGCGGGAAGCCCGAGCAGTCCCTGTTCTGGCGCGACCGCCCCACCGGCATCATGCGCCGGGCCCGCTTCGACTGGCTGCCCGACGCCCGCTCCGGCCGGCTCATCATCCCCGACTACAAGACCTGCCGCAGCGCCGAGCCGGGCGCGCTCGCCCGCTCGGTCGACGAGTTCGGCTACCACCAGCAGGACGACTGGTACCGGGCCGCCGCCCGGGCCCTGGGCCTCGCTGACGACAGTGCCGCGTTCGTCTTCGTCTGCCAGGAGAAGACCGCCCCGTATCTGGTGACCGTCGTCGAGATGGACGCCGAGGCCCGCCGTATCGGCGCTGCCCGCAACCGGCGCGCCCTCGAAGTCTTCGCCGAGTGCACCGAGTCGGGCGTCTGGCCCGGCTACAGCGACGAGATCGCCTACCTCTCCCTGCCCGCATGGGCCGCCATCCGCGACACCGAGGAGTACCTGTGAGCTACCAGCCCGCCGAGCAGCACATGAGGCCGACGGCCGCCCCCGCGAGGGTCGGCCAGGGCACGGCCGTCGAGCAGTCCCGCGCCGTTGCCGAGGTGCAGGCCGCGATCGTCGTCGCGCAGCAGGTCCCGCGCGACATCAACGCCGCGATCGCCGAGATGCGCCAGTCCTGCCAGCAACTGTTCCTCGCCGAGCGCGCGTTCTTCCGCTACTCCCGCGGCAGCGGGAACATCACCGGCGCCTCCGTGCACCTCGCCCGGGAGCTGGCCCGCTGCTGGGGCAACATCCAGTACGGCCTCGTCGAGATGCGCCGCGACGACGAGTACGCGCAGTCCGAGATGCAGGCCTTCGCCTGGGACGTCGAGAAGAACTCCCGTAACAGCTCGACGTTCATCGTCCCTCACAAGAGGGACCAGAAGGGCGGCCCGAAGCAGCTCACGGACATGCGGGACATCTACGAGAACAACGCGAACAACGGTGCCCGCCGCGTCCGTGAGGCGATCTTCGCGATCCTGCCGCCCTGGTTCGTCGAAGAGGCCAAGCAGATCTGCACGAAGACGCTCGCGGACGGTGGCGGCAAGCCGCTCCCGCAGCGTATCGCCGACGCCATCCGCGCCTTCGAGGGCATCGGCGTGGTACAGGACCGCATCGAGACGAAGCTGGGTCGGCCGTCGGGGAAGTGGACGGAGCACGACGTGGCGCAGCTGCTGGTGGCGTTCCAGTCGATTCAGCGCGGCGAGGTGACGGCGGATGAGGAGTTCCCGCTGCCGCGGGTGACGGTCGACGAGATCGCCCAGCAGGCGACGACTGCGGCTCCCGCTTCGTCGGAGGGCCCGGCGGAGTGGCCGGCTGCGGCGCAGCCCGGTTCCAGGGCCTGACGGGCCTGTAGGTGGGCTGCGCCGCCAGGCGAATTGGCGGGGCAGCCCGGCCCAGCACATCACACGAACCCTCGAACGGAGAACCACCAGTGAACCTCTGGCCCTTCGTCTCCCGGCGCCGCCATCAGGCCGAGCTGGATGCCGTGAACGCTGACCGGGAGCGGCTGCGCGGCGAGCGCAACCAGTTCGCCGAGGACCGCGACGGCTTCAAGTACACCGCCGAGACCGCCGCCCGCCGCTTCGTCGAGGCGGACGCCGCGAACCGGCGCCTGCACAACCGCAACCTCGAACTCGGCCGGCGCCTCAGTGCACTGTCGGAGTCCGATCCGGAGTACGCGGCCGCGCTGGAGCAGCGCATCGCGAGCCTGACGAAAGCCAGTGTGCGGGTTCTGGGGGCCTGGCACCGCGAGCAGACGCGCGCGGACCGTCTTCAGGCCCGGCTCGACGACGCGGTCGGTCTCGGCGCTGGCCGGCCGCTGGACTCCACCCCGTGGCAGCCGGGCTATGTCGCGCCGAAGCCGGATCCGAAGCCGGAGGCGACGTCGTGAACCTCCTCCCGCGCTACTTCGGCCGGGCGACCGGCCAGCACCGCAAGCCTGCCGTCCCGGCCCCGGGCGCGCTCGTGGGGCAGGACTTCCGGCCGTGCGAGCCGTGCGGCGTCGACACCGTCCACAACGTGCGCCGCGACGGCACCGCCGCCTGCACCGAGGACCACCGTGCGACGGACGGGGACCCGACATGAGCGGCGACCTCGACTCCCGCACCTGGAGCCGGCACGTAACCGCCACCGCCGAGGAGAAGCAGGCCGCGGCCCGGTTCGTCGCCTCGAAGGCTGTCGACGCCGACGACTGCCGCCTCCTCCTCGACGTCCTCGGTCTCCTCCCGAAGGCGGTCAGCGAGCACGGCATGCCCGGCTACCGGCAGGGCTGCCGCTGCCGCCTGTGCAAGCGGGCCAACGCGGCCCGTACCCGGCGCCAGCGTGCGGTGACGACGACCGCGGACGTGCCCATCAACACCACTACCGGGGGGACCGCATGAGCCCGCTCGAAGGCGCCCTCATCATCGTCGCCGTCCTCACGGTCAGCGGGGTCGGCGCCTGGTGGCAGGTCCGCCGCGCGCGGGCGGCCGCCGACATCCGCGAGCAGATCCTCGCCGCGCCCCCGGTGCCGTCCGGCATCGAGGTGTGGGACGACCACGCGCAGCAGTGGCTGACCCTCCCGCCCGGCGTCCAGCCCTTGCTCGGCCAGTACACCGGCGCGGACGTGGCTGCCCTCGACGACCTCGTCCTCGCCTGGGAGGCGGACGCCTTCGACCCCGCCACGGACCCGCAGTGGGCTGCGGGGCGGGCGCGACTCCTCACCGACCTCAACGACCAGCAGGGGGACTGACCCATGGGTTACAACACCAGCGTCAGCGGAGAGATCCGCATCGAACCGCCCCTCACCTGGCGCGAGTTCAAGGACAGCCCCTTCACGGGGAACGACAAGGACGTCACGCTCCAGGTCGAGGCGGACACCGTTGACACCGACGACGGCCCGCTGATGCGGAAGACGGCCACCGCGCTCGTGCCGACGTGGGAGGACTCCTACAAGGCGTACAACCTCGTCGAGCACGTCCAGGCCGCCATCGACGCCTTCCCCGGCCACACCTTCACCGGCCGCCTCGACTGCGAGGGCGAAGACAACACCGACCTGTGGCGCGTGGTCGTACGCGACGGCCGGGCCGTGAAGGTCACCCCGCGCATCGTCTGGCCCGACGAGGACGGTGAGCTGTGACCACCGACTCGATCGCCTACCGGCGCCGTCTCGGATACGACCGCATCAACGGCATCAGCCGCCGCATCGACGCCACCCAAACCCGCACCCACATCGACCGCCTCACCGCCAACGGATGGACACAAGACCAGATCGCCACCGCCGCAGGCCTCCACCAGACCACCGTGTCCATCGTCGCCTCCGCCCGCCACCCCCAAGTCGCCCGCCGCACCGCGACCGCAATCCTCTCCATCCGACTCGACCAGACCCCGCCCATCCCCCGCGGCCTCACCGACGCCACCGGTACCTGCCGCCGCCTCCAAGCCCTCGCCACCCTCGGCTACCCGCTCCCGGAGATCGCCCGCCGTACCGGCATCAGCAGCGGCAGCCTCTACCAGACCCTCGACGGCCGCTGGACGAACGTCCGCACCACCACCGCTGGAAACGTCGCGCGGGTGTACCGGCAACTGTCGCAGCACCCCGCACCGCCATCCCGGACCGCGGAGCAGGCCCGCAACCTGGCTGCGGGGCAGGGCTGGCACGGGCCGTTCGCGTGGGCCGACATCGACGACCCGAACTGCCAGCCCGAACCGGCCACGTTGGGGGCGCCGTCGAGTGTCCACGAGGACGACGTGCGGGAGTTGGCGGGGCGCGGCCTCGACGACATCGAGATCGCGCGGCGTCTCGGGGTGTCCCCGCGGACGGTACTGCGGGCCCGCACCGTGTACGGCATCCCCGCGGGGAGGACGGCATGAACGTTCTTTCTCTCTTCGCCGGCATCGGCGGCATCGAACTCGGCCTCGAACGTGCAGGCATGACCACCGTCGGCCAGGTCGAACTCAACCCCTTCTGCCGGCGTGTGCTGGCCCATCACTGGCCGGAGGTACCCCGCCATGACGACGTCCGCACCGCCATCCAGTGGTGGGACTCCGAGCCCCGACCCCGCGTCCACGTCGTCGCCGGCGGCTTCCCCTGCCAGCCCTTCTCCGTCTCCGGGAAACAACTCGGCATCGCCGACGAACGATGGATGTGGCCGGCCATGGCTGACGTGGTGCGCCACGTTCGACCCGACTACGTCTTCGTGGAGAACGTCGGAGACCTTGTTCGAGACGACGACGCCTTCGGATGGGTCCTCGGGGACCTGGCCGCTATCGGGTTCGATGCAGAGTGGTCAGTGCTATCGGCGTTCCAGTTCGGCGCCCCCCAGGCAGCGCGTGAACGGGTCTACCTCGTGGCCCACCCCCAGGGCGGCGATGAGGACGCACGGGATCGCGTGGGCTCGGGCGGAGTCGGGGGATCACCGCTGGCAGCTCGACGACTATCTGGCCTTCCTGTGGCTGCGCGCCGGGAATCCGCGCGTGCCTGGCTTGAAGCCCAACCCGACGTGGATCTGTTGGTTGATGGGCTTCCCGGCCGGGTGGACGAGCTTGCCGCCTACGGGAACGCAGTCATCCCCGCCGCCGCCCAGCACATCGGCCGACTGATCATGGCCGACGCGCAGGCTCGGGAGGTGGCGGCGTGAGCCACTACGCGGGCTCTGTGCCCGAGACGCCGCGCGCCGACGACTGGCGCGAGGCCGCGGCTTGCCGCACCGAAGACCCGGAGATCTTCTTCGGATCCAGCCAAACCGACGCCGGCAAGGCAGACATCCGCCACGCCAAGGTCATCTGCTGGCGCTGCCCTTCCCGACCAGAGTGCGGCCAGTGGGCTCTCGCCGAAGGTATCCCCCACGGGGTGTTCGGCGGAATGTCCGACGCTGAACGCCGCGCCATCCTCCGCCGCCGCGGCATCCATCTCACCGAAGCCGACGGCACCGACGAGCCCAAGCCGCGACTCACCCTGCAAACGGTGTGGGACACCCGCACCCAGCCCCTGCACGGCGGACACCTCGCGTTCACCGGCTACGTCCCCATCCGGATCGGCGGCCACCACTACACGCCTCGTCAGATCAGCTTCGAGCTCGACCGGGGCCGGCCGCCGGTCGGGTTGGTGCGGCGGACGTGCCCGGTTGACGGGTGTGTGTTGCCTGCGCATCTGCGGGATCAGCGGGAGCGGGACGAGGCCCGGGAGCGGGGCGCGGGGATGGGGCTGGCGTCGTGACCGGCCCGGAGACCGTCCCCACGTGCACCCACTGGATCGGCGTGGAGCGCCGTCAATGCAAGGCCGTTGAGGGCGTGCGCCGGTACGTGAACTCCACCGTCTGCCCGGCCCACACCCCCAGCGCGCTCGCTGCACGGCCGGAGCCCGGCACCAAGACCACCTGACCTGCCAGTAAGCAGCCCCGCCGCGGCCCGAATCTGCGGCGGGGCCTCAACCCCAAGGAGTAACACGTGAGCATCGAGAACACCCAGGACCCGCACAGCATGGACCTCACCGCCATGCTCCTCGTCGCTACCGGCGACGCCGACGCCGTCATCGGCAACCAGGAGCGCGCCGGACAGCACCAGCTCGTCCACTCCGACCGCCTCCCCACCGATCTCTACTCGCCGCGCGAGGAGTTCGAGGCCCTCGGCTTCACCTTCGGCGACCCGGACCCGAGCGACCCGATGTTCGCTCCCGCCACCCTCCCGGAGGGCTGGACCCGCGAGGGCTCCGAGCACGCCATGTGGTCGTACATCGTCGACCAGCACGGCCGCCGCCGCGCCTCGATCTTCTACAAGGCCGCGTTCTACGACCGCAGTGCGCACATCGGCCTGACCGCCCTTGGCGGCTACCTCTCCACGTGCGTGTACAACAACACGCCGGTCGTCACGGACGACTCGTGGGCCACGCGGGAGGCCGTTGCCGAAGCCGCGACGAAGGCTGCCGAGTACGCCGAGGAGAAGCGGCAGTTCTGGGCCGACCACGACAACGCCGAGTACGTCGCCGACTACACCGCCCAGCGCGACAAGTACCAGGCGATCGCCGACGAGCACGCCTCCTGAGACCACCTGACCGGGCGGCTCTTCCCTGTGGCGTTCCCCCCAGCGTCACGGCCGCCCCGCTCCGGGCCCCCCGCACCCCCAGCCGGGGGCCCGGAGCACCCCACCCGACACCACCGAAAGGCACACCGTGCAGAAGATCCCGACCCTGTTCGTCCGCAACCCCAACGACCGCGCCCACGTCCTCCGCGACGTCAACCCCGAATGCGAGTGGGTCATGGACGGCTTCGGCCTCGCCACCCGCAAGTACGACGGCACCTGCGTAATGCTCGACGAGGACGGCACCTGGTGGGCCCGCCGAGAGGTCAAGCCCCGCAAGGAACTCCCGCCCGGCTACAAGGTCGTCGCCCACGACGAGATCACCGGGAAGCTCTTCGGCTGGGAGCCGATCGCGCAGTCCTCGTTCGCGAAGTACCACGCCGAAGCCATCGCCGACGCAGAGGACGCCGAGTACCCCGAAGGCTGCCACCCCGGACCGTGGCCGATCGGCACGTACGAACTCATCGGCCCGAAGATCAACGGCAATCCGGAACGCTGCGAGACCCACGAACTCGTCGCCCACGCGCAAGCGGAGCGCGTTCCCGCCAACCTCGACTGCCGCAGCTACGACGAGATCCGCGAGTTCCTCGCACAGCGCTCCTGGGAGGGCCTGGTCTACCACGGGCCCAACGGCCTCATGGCGAAGATCAAGATGAAGGACTTCCCCGCATGACTCGCTACTTCCACGGCGGCCACCCCGGCCTCAACCCCGGCGACCTGATCCTGCCGCCCGCCACAACCGGCCTCGCCGGAAACCTCACCAAGTACGGCCAGCAGCTCGGCGGCGACCACGTCCGCCGCGACCGCGTCTACCTCACCACCGGCCGCGACGTCGCCAAGGCATACGCCGCGTTCTACCCCGACGGCGCCCTCTACGAAGTCGCCCCGCACGGCGACCTCGAACCCGACCCCGACTGCTACATCGACGGCCTGTCGTGGCAGTGCCAGAGCGCCACCGTCCTGCGGATCGTCGACCACGCCGTCCTCCTCCGGACCCGGACCGTCGACCGGTGGCTGCGCATGCTCCAACCCGCCACAGCACCCGGGAGCCCGCGATGACCGCCGTGCAGCCCACCCTCGACGGCAACGTGCCCGCCGAGCCCCTCGACTACCGCACCTGGATCGACCACATCCGGCCCGCCTTCCTCGCTGCCGCCAAGACCGGCCGACGGTTCACCACGTGGGAGATCGCGAAGGACGCCGACCTCCCCGAACCCGCCAACCCCCGCGCCGACTGGGGCAATGCCACGCAGCGCTTCGAGCGCGAAGGCCTCATCGAACACTGCGGCTACGACCGCAGCAGCCGACCCACCGGAGAGAAGTCCGCGGTCGCGGTCTGGCGAGGCACCCGCGCCGCCCAAGCCGGGAGGGTCACGTGAACAAGGACGTCCAGGCCTACCTCCGAGCCATCCGCCGCCAAGGCTTCACCGTCCGATTGAACGGCTCCGGCCACTACCAATGCACCGCCCCCAACGGCCGAAGCGCCTCCATACCCGGCACCCCACGCGGCGGCCGGGCCGTCACCGGCATACGCGCCACACTCCGCCGACTCGGCGCACAGCTCTAACCACGGCACAACGAAGGCCCCGCGGGGAGCGGGGCCAGGAAGAGGAGGGAGGGGCGGTGTCAGGACTCGGCGATGGTGCGCGCAGCGCTGGCGTCGCGTTGGCGCTTACGCCAGGCGGCGATTTGTCGGTGGATGTGACGCCGGAGGTCGTCGGCCCGCGTCGTGCCCATGTCCTTGCACGCCTGCTCGTACGCGGTCCACGTCTCGTTGTCGACGCGGATCACGCGACCGGGAGTTCCCTTCGTCGTCATGTCGACAGCGTAGCTGACCGGACACGCGATGGGCACCACCGGATCTGTTCATTCCCCTTGGTGCCCGTGCGGTGTAGGGGCACCCGAGGTAGTATGGAACAAGCCGGAAGGGCGAGCATCGCCCCGCCGAAGCCGCCATAAGGTCTGCCCAAAAACAGGCCCTGACCAGCAACGACGGCGAGAGAAGAGCACGTGAGTACCCAGGCCATGAAGTGGGCGGTGGAGTTCGCTCCGCCCATGCCCGCCCAACTGGTCGCCACCCTGACCGGGCTGGCCTACCACGCGGACACGGAGGGGCGCGGCGCGTTCCCGTCGCTGGCGCGCCTCGCCGCGTACACCTGCAAGTCCGAACGGTCCGTGCGACGCGATCTTCGAGACCTGGAGGGCCTCAAACTGATCCGCCCCGGCGATCAGAGCAAGGCCGCCCACATTGCGGCCGACAAGCGCCCCACGGTCTACGACCTCGCTGTCGAGAACCGCGTCCCCAAGGGCCGCGCAGGCGACGACGAGGGGACGCGGACGTCCGCCCGGACGCTGGCGTCCTCCCGCGCACGCGGCATCGAGACACGCCGCGCGAACAAGACCAGGTCAGAGAAGGAATCGGGGCTCGAACGAGAGGACGTGGACGTCCGGGGGGACGCCGACGTCCGGGCGGACGTGGACGTCACAGCGGGGGGACGTGGACGTCACAGCGGGGGGACGTGGACGTCCGCCGAACCAAAAGAAGAACCAACTACCGAACCAAAAGACAACTACTTCTCCGCAGCAGCGACCTTCGACGAAGGCGCCGACCTCTTTGACTCGCTCGCCGCCAAGACAGAAGAGATCCACAAGCAACGCCACGGACTCGACCTCACCGGATTCCTCGCCTTCTGGACCGAGTACCCGAAGAAGCGCGACCGCGAAGAGGCCGTCAAGGAGTACCGCGCCGCCATCGCCCGAGGAGCCGACCCAGACCGCATCACCGCTGGCGCCAAGGCCTACGCCATCGAGCGGAAGGGCGAGCCGGCGAAGTACACGAAGCTCCCCGCCACCTGGCTCCGCAAGGGCTGCTACGACGACGAACCCGACCCACAGCCCGCACCCGACGGACGCCCCCAACTCCGCGCCGTCTCCGGCGGCTGGCAGCCCTGGAAAAACCCCGAAAACCAAGACGTCTACGACGAACCCCTCATCTAAGGAGCTTCGATGACCGACCCCTGGGCCTCACCCAGCCAGCCGCGCCGAGGCATCGACCTCGCCGCCCTCGGGATCCCGCCCGGCCGATACGTCCACCCCGACCTCACCGACTTCCTCGTCAAGCACGACGGCGACCGCGACGGGGCAGCCCGAATCGAGGCGTGCCTCGCCGGAAAGGCCGGGCTCGCAAGCCTCCAGCCCGCCGAAGTCGAGTTCATCCGCCAGCACTTCCTGGCCTGCGCCGAGGAGCAGCGACAGAAGGCCATCGCCTTCTTCGAGAAGAAGGTGCCACGGCGCTACGCCGGCGCCCAGCCGAACCCGGTCGCCAGGGCGTGGGCCCAAGCGGTGACCACCAGCCCCGAGGAGACCCGGTCGCTGCTCGTCGTCGGACCGACGGGCACCGGCAAGACGCACTACGCCTACTCCGTCCTCCGGGCCATCGCCGAAACCGGCTCCCGCGCCAGCTGGGCCGCCCACACCGCAGCCGACCTGTACGCCCAACTGAGGCCCCGCGCCGGCCGCGACAGCGAAGCCACCTTCGAAGGCATCGTCGGCACCGACGTCCTGTTCATCGACGACCTCGGCGCCGCCAAGCTCACCGAGTGGACCGAAGAGGTCACCTACCGGCTCATCAACAACCGGTACGAGCAATGCCGCCCCAGCATCTTCACCAGCAACGTGCCGCCCAGCCAGCTGCGTGACGTCCTTGGCGAGCGCATCGCCTCCCGCCTGACCGAGATGTGCGAACGCGTCACGTTGAAGGGCGACGACCGCCGCAAGGGGATGGCGGCATGAACGGCATCCAGACCTACGACGACGTCCGCGCCCTCAAAGTCGACGGAGAACTCGGCAAGTTCATCAAAGGCCACATGGCCGCCGCCCGCACCGAAGCAGCCCACCGCCGCGGCCTCGTCCTCCGTCACCCCGACCTAGCCGCCAAGCTCACCGAACGGCCCATCGGCTACTCCACCCCCGACAAGTGGAACGGCTACATCCCCCCCGCCACCGACTGCACCGGCGCCATGAACACCGCCCGCTGCCGGCCCGCACTCCTCGCCCTCGTAGCCGAAGCCGAACGCCGCTCCACCAAACCGCAGGAAGAACAGGCGGCGGCCTGATGCCCATCCGCCCCGAGAACCGTGACCGCTACCCGGCCGACTGGAAGGCGATCAGCGTCCGCATCCGCCACGACCGAGCCCAGGGGCGCTGCGAGTGCCGAGGCGAGTGCGGGCGCGGCACCCACACCGGCCGCTGCCCCAACCGCAACGGCGGCCAGGCGTACGGCACCGGCTCGAAGGTCGTGCTCACCGTCGCCCACCTCGACCACACCCCCGAGAACTGCGACCCGGCCAACCTCCGCGCCATGTGCCAGGGCTGCCACCTCCACTACGACCGCGACCACCACAAGGAGACAGCCGCAGCCACCCGACGCGCAGCCGTCGAAGCAGCCGGCCAACTCGCCCTCGACGAACCCACCATCCACGCCCGCCGCTACCAGGAAGCCGAGGAAACCGCATGACCACCAACCTCACCGTCACCATCGACGGCAAGCCCGTCCCCCTCGACGAATGCGGCTGGCTGGAGCGTGAGCCCTGCGGCTGCATCGTCTCCGTCGTCGTCGCGGTCGTCGAGGCCAAGGGCGGCACCGGCTGGGTCCTCGCCACCGCCGAACAGGCCCGGAAGCACTTCGCCCCGAAGAAGCGCGACCGGGACCGCGCCGAGAAGGCGGCCCTCACCGTCGAGCTGATCACGATGACGCACTACCGGGAGAACATCGGCGCCAACTGGGAGTGCGAGCAGCACGCGGTCCCGAACGTGGACGCCATGCCGTGAGCACCCCCTACGAGCGTCTCCTCGCCGAAACCATCCCCACCCGGCCCGCGCCCCCACCGAAGCCAGCCACCGAACCCTGGACGCCCGAAGAACAAGCCCAGCACTGGGCCGACCTCAACGAAGCCATCCGCGACTGGCACTGGGAAGGCGACACCAGCCTCAGCAGCAAGCGGCGGCACCTCCGACTGGTGCGCCGAGGGGAAGCCGCGTGAGCCAGAACGACCCCGTGGCGTGCGTGTGCGGCCGCCTCCTGCGCGACCCCGCCTCCCGAGCACGCGGACTAGGGCCGGTCTGCTACAGGCGCCTCAGAGGGCGCACAGGGCCTCGACGCCGCGCGGTGCCCGACAGCCCACCCGAGATCCCCGGCCAACTCACCATCCCCATCCAACCCACCCTCCCCGCCCCACACCCCACGAGGAACACCACATGACCACACCACGACGTATCCAGCGCAAACGCACCAAAGGCTGGCATCTCCCCGACAACGCCGTGATCGTCAGCCGCCCCTCCCGCTTCGGCAACCCGTTCACCGTCGAGGGCGCCCTGGAGTACGGCGGCGCCGAGACCCCAGAGCAGGCCCGCGAGCTCTGCACCACCGCATTCAGGCAGTGGCTCCGCGGCAACCGCGACTGGTGGATGGGCCCCAAGGCCGACGCCACCCGGGAGCGGATCCTCGCCGACCTCCACCTCCTGCGCGGCAAGGACCTCGCCTGCACCTGCCCGCTCCCCGCCGACGGCCAGCCCGACCACTGCCACGCCGCCGTGCTCCTGAAGCTCGCCAACAGGCCCGCCTGAGGCCGTGCCTGCGCCCCGTCCCACCCATCACGCCACCCACGAAAGGACCCACCCATGACCACCGACCCCCGCACCCGCATCCTCAACGACGCCGCCAACGCCGCACAGCAGACCGTCCGCTGCCAGACCCACGCCGAAGCCAACGGCAAGCAGAACACCATCGACTTCATCCGCCAGCTCGCCGCCGACATCCCGGCCACGGCCAACCCGAGCGTCATCACCGACCGCGTCCTGTCCGAAGTCCTCGCCGAGCGCATCCGGCAGGACGAGCGGTGGGGCGAGCAGAACCACCCCGACGGCACCGGATCCCTGACGCAGGTGATCGAGGCCGACAAGGCCCGCGAAGGCTGCAAGGCCGCCTTCGACCGCGGCGACGGCACCTGGATGCACGTGCTCATCGAGGAGACCTTCGAGGCCTTCGCGGAGGGGGACCCGACCAAACTGCGCACCGAGCTCGTCCAGGTCGCCGCCGTCGCCGTCGCCTGGATCGAAGCCATCGACCGCCGCGCCATGCCCTCCGCGTGACACCCGGTTACACCGCCTCACGCATGACGAGCAGCCCCAGCCCCCGCGTGACACACCGAAAGGACACCCCGATGACCGACCACACCCCGCCCACCGAACAGCAGCTCGCCGAGTACGAGCGCCTCATCGCCGACACCACCCCGCTCGGCGCCGCAACCGCCTCCCCAGGGATGGCTGCCGCGCTGCTCGCCGAGATCCGCCGCCTGCGTGCCGGCGTGGCCAGCGAGCGCCCGACCGAGGACCACGACGGGGTGTACGTCGACGAGCAGGGCTTCCTCTACGGCGAGTACCAGGTGTCTCCCCGGACCGACGAGGTCTACCTGCTGCGCCTTCAGTGGGTCGACGAGATGGCCGTCGCGAAGTCCGAGCTGGAGCAGCAGGGCGCGGTGTTCCAGCACCTCGGCTGGTGCCTGTAGGGCGCCCTGTGAGCAGCAGCGCGGCCCGGCCGGGGACTATCCGGCCGGGCCGCCCGGAGACCGTACCCCAACGACCACAAGGCAGACCCACGGTGACCGACGAGCCGATCAAGACGAAGACCTGCATCCGTTGCAAGGAGGCCAAGCCCGAGACCGCCTTCCACCGCGATGGCACCCGCGGCCGCAACTCCACATGCTCGAAGTGCCGTGCCGAGGCGCGTCGCAACAAGGGACGCGAGAAGCGCAACAAGCCAGCAGAGCAGGAGCTCAGGGAAAACCTGTGGAGGAACTACAGGATCACCCTTGAGCAGTTCGCTGAGCTTCGGGACGCACAGGCCGGCGTGTGCGCGATGTGCGGCAAGCCGCCTCCCGAAGGGAAGCGGCTCCACGTGGATCACTGCCACAGCACGGGCGTGGTGCGGGCACTCCTTTGCCTTGGCTGCAACGTGATCATCGGGATCTACGAGAACCACCACGCCGCGGCGGAGGGCTACCTGGCTGCCTACGGCCGCGGAAACCCGCTACTCGAACGGAATGCGCCCGCGCCTAGGCCTCGACCGCGCCGTTCTCGCACCGCATGAACTCCCGGCCCGGCAGCGCACCGCCGGGCCGGCCACCCCGATTCCACCACGACCACCAGGAGCCCCGCCATGACCGACCAGCCCACCCACTACCGCCGCCGCCCCGCCGAGATCCAAGCCGTCCAGTGGACCGACACCAACGCCGAGGCGCTCACTGCCTTCGCGGGGCACCGGTTCATGACCGTCGACCCCGAGGACCGCATCGACGACCCCGACGCCACCGCCTCCCTGTGCGAGTCCGCGCACGAGTGCTGGTCGCTGCTGCGCCCTGGCGACTGGGTGGTGAAGCGTGGCGACGACTTCGCTGTACTCACGTCGGAGGAGTTCGTCGACCTGTACGAGCCTGCGGCTGTCCTGCCGCCTGCGGACCGGGCCGCGCTGCGCGACCGCATCGCCGCCGCCATCGTCGAATCCGACGGGGTGCCGTCCTACGAGTTCGCGGCGAAGCTCCACCGGGCCGCAGCCCTTCGCGAGGCCGACGCGGTGCTTGCGGTGCTGCCCGCGCCGGTCGACCGGGTCGCCGTGCTGCTGTGGGCGGCCGATCAGATCAGCGCGCACGAGTGGGACGAGGGCTGCGACGGCGTGGGCTGCTGCGCCGACACCCCGGAGGCCGCTGCCAAGCTGCTGCGCCGGTTGGCTGCCGAGGCCACCCCGGAACCCGCGACGGACGCCAAGGTGGACGAAGCCACGGCCACGCTCCGCCGCGTGCGCTCCTCGCTCCGCACGCTCAAGGACCAGGGAGCCACGGGGCGGATGTACTACCAGACCATCACCGAGGCCCTCGCAGGACCACGACCGGACACTGCGGTCGTGGAGCCCCAGCCCGACGACACGCAGACGCCCGTGCACGCCGTCCCGCTCCCCGGCTCCAACGGCATCAGCTCCTGCTGCGGGCGCCCGCCCTGCGAGTTCGTCGGCGAGCGCGTTACCCGGGACGCCGCCGAGGTCACGTGCAAGGGGGTCGACCGTGGCTGACCGCACCCTGAACGCCTGCGGGTTCTCCGTCGAGACCATCGCCGCCGAGTACGAAACCGACGCCGCACTCGCCGAATGGCCCGACAACGAGCGGACGTTCCCACCCCCCGGGCACTACTTCCACGCCGCCTTCCGGGCCGAGATCGAGCAGCGCGAACTTGACCGCCGCGCGGCCAGCGAGGAGAGCAGCCGTGGCTGACCGGACCGCCGAAGAGCACCTCGCCCGCCGCCTCGCCCACAACGACGGCTGGCTCCACGACGACACCGACTGGGAACACCAGAGCCCCGACCTCCGCAGCGACTACCGAAGTCTCGCCCGCGAGAGCCTCGCCGTCCTCGGCGGACCCACCGAAGCCCAGCAGCAGGCCGCCGCCCTGGCCGCGGAGGTGCGCGAGCTGACGCGGCAGCGCGACCGCTACCGGGACGCCTGGCGCAGCGCCTGCCGCGGCCGGTCCCGCGCAAGGAGGCGGTCGTGATAGCCGAAGCCCTCGACACCCTCTGGACCCTCGGCTGGGCCTTCCTCGCCTGGCTCGCCGCCTTCGCCCTCGTCCTCACCACGATCGCCGCAGGCCTCATCGCCGCCAGCGCTGCATGGGCTGGCTGGCACCACCACTGGCTCGCCCTCGCCTGCCTCGCCTACGGGACGTTCTACGGCGGCCTCCTCGCTCTCGGCGCTGGCGCCCCGCCCTTGTGCTGCCAGATCTCGAAGCACTCCGGCGGCCAGGCCCACGGTGCGGACTGCACACGGCCGCCCCTCCCGCGCCGCGACACCTACCGGCTCACCAGCGCCGAGCGCGCCGCGTTCGAGGAGATCACAGCCCACGAGGAAGGCAGCGCGGCGTGAGCGGGCCGAGCAGCGTACCCCGGGGCGAGCACGCGCCCGCCCCGGGCGCCACCTGGGAGCAGCGCCTCGTCCGCACCGAGCAGGTCGTCGACGACACCGCACCCGACCCCCGACCGAACCGAGCCACCCGACGCGAACGAGCGCGCGCAGCACGGAGGACGAAGTGACCCCTGACGAACACCGCGAGCGCGCCGAGGCCGACATGCTGGCCGTCGCACCCGAACCCGAAGACACCTGCCAACCGGTCGAAGTCGACGGCGAGATCATCCGAGTCCGAGGCTTCGGCGAACTCACGGAGCGAGATCGAGCGTTCGCCGCCGAGATCGTTCGCGCCGCCAAGCGGAAGTTCGACGCCGGACCGATCGGCGTCCGTCTGCGGCAGGAGATCGCTGGAGTGCTCCGCGAGGCTCCCGGCCGGTGGAACATCCGCGCCCGAACCGACGCCGTGATGGCCGCACTCGGCCGGTTCCTCGACATCGGGGACGCGGACGCCTGGTGCAAGACGTGCCGCCGAGTCTGGGACGGGCCCGACCACCGATGCGAGTCCGACGCCGAACAGCGGCTCGCCGCGGTCCGGGAGAAGGCCGTCGAATGGTCCGCGCTCGCGCCCGCTGACGATTGGGGCGACACCCCACAAGACACCGCCCTCGCCGACACCGGCCGCTACCTGATCAGCCTCATCGACAAGGCCGCCGAACAACCCCGAACAACCGCGAACAACCCCGCCACCAGCAAGGACCCGGTATGACATGGCGTGACGTGATCCTGTATGGACCCGGCTGGGCAGCCTGCATCCTGCTGCTCCTCGCCAAGCCGCTCGACCGCTGGCACTACCGGCGCACCTGCCACCGCTACCGGGAACGCTGGGGCGTCGACTACGACGGACCGTGAGCCACCGTGGCATCCTGGGATCGTCCGGCGGGGAGACGCTGGCGCACCCATCCCGATGCCCAGAGGCGATGACTGGCCCGCCACGGTACGATCGCCACGGCAACGCTCGTCTGCCCGAGGGAAACCCGGGCACCCGGCCACACCGGATCAAGCCGAGCGGGCCACAGGCAGCGCGGCACCTTCGCGGGTGTCGTCCGATCGGCTGCCGCGCCGGACTGGCTACCCGTGCACCACCTTCCGCCCCTGCTGCGTGGATGCAAGCAGGGGCGGTCGTGCGTTTAGACCGATGACTGGAACGCGGCCACCGCCACCTTCTTCGGCCCGTCCCCCTGCTCCTCACGCACAACCCGGCCCAGGACCCGAGACCGGTCGCCGGCGGCCAACCGCGTGAGCGGCACCCGCTCCGTGTCCTGCTGCGTGGTGGTGTTCATGGCGGCCTCTCCTCGGACTGTCGGTAGAGCACGGTAGCGTGAGAGCGCGGGGTTCATCTGCTGGCCCCGCGCTGCTGCTCAACCCCGGTGGACAGCTGCATCGGGCCACACGAAGGCCCCCGGTCGTTTCCGATCAGGGGCCTTCCGTGTGCGGGCACCACCCCGCGCGAGTGACTGGACCCAGCCAGACCCGTCACAACCACGGTAGCGGGGTCACGGGCGCCACGACTCCAGGAAGCCCGGACGGTCGGCGTACACCTCGGCGATGCACTGGACGCTCGTCCCGAAAGCCGCCGCCAGCCCGATCCGCTGCTCGCGCTCCTGCTCCGTGATGTTGAGCTCGGCGGCGTTGCGGCACGCGAACTCGTAGCGGGCGAGGATGCCGCGCTTCGCGTCGATCTCCCGCAGCACCCGCGCCGGATCATGCACGGCGATGAACCGGCCCCGCTCGGCCTCCAGGAAGTCCTGTGACCCGGTGGCCACGAGGTCCAACTCGCGGCGAGCCTGCACGTAGCCGTCGTCGTAGAACCAGTCGGGACCCAACTCCTCGGCCGCTGCTAGCGTCTCCTCGGCCTCCGCGTCCAGGATGGCGCGCAGCCACCGCACGAGATCATCCATCCGACGCCTCGCCGTCATTGACGATCCCGTCGAGCATCTTCGCCGCCTCAGCGACGAGCTCCGGGTAGTGGTCGAGGCCATCCTCCTCGCCGCACTCGTAGCCCTTGTGGATGTCGTAGTCGACGTGGTTCACGAGGGCGCGCACGAACTGGTCGAGGGTCTCGGGAGTGAGGCGCCATTCGCGCGTCTCGACGGTGCTGGTCACGGGCTCTCCTTGATCGGACTGGGGCCTGCGCTTCTTGCGCGGCTGCTTGGGGTTCGCCTTGAAGAACGCGGCCACCTCGTCCTCGCGGAAGTGTGGCCGCGTGCTGCCCTCGCCCTCGACGGGCGCGGGGAAGATGCCGGTCCGCCGGTACGTGTGGATCGTCTGGCGGCTGACGTCATGCTCTGCCGCGATCTCGGCGGTCGTCATCAAGCGCGGGCTCCCCTCGGATTCGGGGCTCTTGGGCACGGCAACATCCTCCCCGATCTGCTTGACGTTGTAAAGCAGATCGTGCACTGTGGAACAGCACCAACAGAACGGCCCGGCAGGGGTTGCGCCCCCTGCCGGGCCAGCCACCGACCTGCTGTGAACAGGGAGATGACCAGTGCAAGAGCCTACCCAGCCGTGCGCCGCGAAGCACGACCCCCGCGACTGCCGCCTGTGCCGCTTCCTCCGCCACCCCGCCCAAGCCGCCCAAGGCCGCACGCTCCAGCGGTACCTCTCCATCTTCCCCCTGCCCAAGCAAGGGGCCAACGCATGAACGAGCAGCAGCCCTGGCCACAAGGCGTCGGAGCCCGCTACCTCACCGTCGCCGGCGCCACCATCGACCTCCACCTCTACGACGTCACCCCCGAACGCGGCACCTCCGTAGCCTCCGCCACCTGCCTCGGCTGTACCGAGCATTACGACATCGACCGCACCAGCACCACCCGCACCTGGGCCCAAGCCCACGCGGAGAAGTGCCGCGCCCTCCCACGACCGGAGGCACAGGCATGAACCGGCCGCCCGGCCACCGCGCCGTCCGTGTCCTCGCTCTCCTCGGCCTCGCGATCACCCTCACCGGCCTCGCCATCACGCTCGGAGGCCGCTGATGGGCTGGCTCTTCAACCGCGGCGGTGACCACCAACTCGCCCAGACGAAGTACTCCGGGCGCGAGTCCGCCAGCGACAGCGCCGCCCGCGCCCGCCGCACCGGCCACCGCCGCAACACCACCCGGACCGCCCGCGAGGGCCAGGCGTGGGAGGACAACGACCGCCAACGCCACCCCGTCACCTCCTGGTTCCGACGCACCTGACACCCACCCCGCAGACCGCCGGGCCCGAGCGAACATCCCCCCGCTCGGGCCCGGCCCCACGAAAGAAGCCCATGAGACTCCGCCACATCACCGCCCTTGCGATCGCCGCGCTCGCCCTCACCGCCTGCACCACTACCGACCAGCCCACCCCAGCCGAGACCGTCACCGTCGAGGCACCCACCCCGGACCCGACGCCCACCCTCGACGACGACATGACCCAACTCGTCGTCGACCTGTCCTGGGAGCAGCAGACCGAGGACGACAGGGACGCCATGTGCCTGGGTATCGCGGTCGGCGGCCCGGAGTGGGCAGCCGACCAGATGCGGCAAAGCGCCGGCGACAGCGTCGTCGACTGGGACCAGGCCGCCGTGCTCGTCGAGCAGAAATGCAACGAGCGATGAACCGCCACTTCAACCGGTCCCTCGCCAGGTGGGGCTTCACCGTCTGCGCGGCCGTCGCACTCGTCACCGGGCAGCCCCTCCCGTGCCTCGTCTGCACCGCCCTCGCCGCCTACTCGTGGCGCAGCGCCCGACCACGCCGCCGCCGCTGACGCGCCACCCCTTCCGCCACCCCAGGAGTACCGCCGTGAAGAAGCTGACCGGAGGACAGATCGCCGTCCTCATCCCCACCGCAGCGATCATGGCTGGCGTCGGGGCGTTCGGTGTCTACGGGACCTACACCAATGCCGCCGCCGTTCTTCACCGCAAAGGCACCGCCCTCGGCATGGTCGCCAGCGGCGAAGGCGCCACCCTCGTCGCCGCCCTCGTCATGGTCATCGTCACCATGTTCGGCCAGACCACACCCCGCACCGTACGAGCCGCCCTATGGCTGCTCCCCGGCGTTGCTGCGGTCATGGGACTCGCGATCGCCCCTACCCCCAGCGAGATGGTCGTCTTCGCCCTCACCCCGCTCGCCATGACCGCCTCCGCGGAGAGCATCAGCTTCCTCGCCCGCCGCATCGTCGTGCACCGCACCAACGTCGACATCGAGGCGCAGCAGCGCAACGCCGCTGTCATGCGGAGCATCGCCTACCACCGGGCGCGGGCGGAGCGGCATCCCTGGAAGTGGGTGCGGAGGCGGTCGACGCTCAAGGTGTGGCGGCTGCTGAGCCACGCCGGGGACGGCGATGCGGAGCTCGGCTCAGGGCTCGTCGCGGTCCAGCGTGAGCGGCTCACGGAGATCGCCGGGGACGCCCTCGGTGAGCTCCTCACGGGCGCTCCGGCTCACCCCGAACTCACCTCGGCTCAGCCCGCCGTGAGCCCTGAGTCTGAGCCGAGTGAGCCTGAGCCCGCCGACTACGAGGCGACGGTCAACACCGCGCTCCCCGCCATCGGCAGCGAGCCGCGCCCCATGTTCACCGACCCCGCGCAACTCCATGTGCAGGCCGCTGACCTGCACGGCTCACGTGAGCTGGTCTTGAGCCCGGCTGAGCCGACCCTCGTGAGCCGCGCTGAGTCGAGCCCTGAGTCGGACAGTGAGCCGAGTGAGACGGAGGGCGACGAGCAGGAGCAGCAGATCACCAAGCTGGCTCAGCGGCTCAGGGCCGGGGAGCGGCTCACCAAGACCACGGCGGCTCAGCTCCTCGGCGTGAGCCCGGCCACCGCGGGGCGTCGGCTCAAAGACGCCCGCGCCCGCATCGGAGACGGAACGGGGCAGTACCTGTGAGCCACGAGCAGGGAGCCGACGAGCTCCGCGTCAAGGCCATCCTCGCGGGCCGCGGTGTCGGCCCCGACGCGGTACCGGCCGTCGTCCCGCCGAAGCCCACCGGCCGGCCGCGGGACTGGCTCGACGACATACTCGACACCAAGCCCGGGCCGGCCGCCACCCCCAAGCCGAAGCCTGCGGCGAAGGCCGACCCGGCCCCCAAGACGGGCGCCGACCCGGTCGAGAAGACCACGCCGAAGCCACCTGCCAGCAAGGCGAAGCCCCAGGCCAAGGCGGGGAAGAAGCGGCGGAAGAAGCGGAAGCAGCCTGGCCCGGACACTCCTCGCTCCGCGTTCGATACGCGCCCGGCGTCGCCCCGGCAGTCCCTCCTCGACGCCTGGGACCGGGTGCCGTACCGGCTGAAGTGGCTGGCCTACCACGCGGCCGCCGCCTACCTGGGCTGGTCGGTGGGCCTCGTCGACTGGTGGACGTACGTCACCAGCTGGATCGCCGGGACCGGGCTCGTCGGGGTGCAGGCCTTCTTCTGGTACGGCGTCGCCGTCGTCGAGTTCCTGCTGTACCGGCGCACCCGCGGGGCCTGGCTCCCCGTCGCGTGGCTCGCCGCCGTCCCCGTCACCTCCACCATCGTCGGCGTGCTCCTCTACGGCACGCCCCACCCCTAAAGGACCTGTGACCAGCATGTTCGGGAACCTCGGCACCGTCGGCCTCGCCGCCGCCCTGACCGCCCTGATGATCTTCGGCATCCCTGGCGGCGGCAAGCTTCGGCCGCTCGGCTGGTGGACGACCGTGTTCGTCGCGATGATCGCCGCCAGCTCCTACAAGGCCGCAGGCGGCATCTTCAAGATCGTCCCCGACGCCGCGGGCACCGTGATCGGCTTCATCAACGGCTTCATCAAGGGCATGACCATGCCCGCCCTCGCCACCTGCTTCCTGATCTTCCTGCTGTTCGCGAAGCTCACCACCCGGCAAGTCGCCGTCGTCGCCCTGCTGTTCTTCTACGTCACCGCCGATGCTGGCGGCTTCTGGTTCAACATCAGCAGCGCCATCGAGAACGCCCGGACGAGCCTCCAGTGAGCTACTTCAGCCTGCGTAAACAGGAGCCCGAGGACGAGCCGGACGAGGCCATCGAGGCCGCCCCGGACGAGGAAGAGGCCGTCGAGGAGGCAGGCCCGGACGCCCCGTCCGGGCTGTTCGGCGCGCTGTGGGCGGGCGTCAGCGGCCCGGGGAAGTGGCTGATCGCCCACGGCCGTCCGGGTGTTGCGTGGACGCTGTACGCGGGCTCAGTGTGGGCGCCCGCCTACTACGGCGGCTGGGTCGCGGTCGGCGTGCCGGCCGTCTGGGTGGCGCTCACGCTGGCGTTCATGCCGCGCGACTTCAAGGACCGGGCGAGCGCCTGGATCGAACGCCACATCACCGCCCGGCCGACACCCGGGGAAGAGCCCGCGGCCCCTCCGATCGTGGCGGTCATGTGGGGACTCATCGGGGACGCCCCCGGGGTGCATCTGAAGACCCTCGCTGCGACCCTCCAGGAGGCCCTTCCTGAGGGCGTGGAGGAGGTCGTCGACAAGGCTGCGGTGAGGGCCAAACTGGCGGCCCTCCGCATCCCCACCAAGGGGTCCGTCCGGGATGCTGCGGGGAGGGTGAACGAGGGGGTCCACCGCACCGACCTGAAGGCGTGGGAAGCCGCTCTCCCCGACCACTCCCCAGACACCCCTACCGGTGCCCGTAGCGACCCCGGTAGCGACGCTCTGACCAGCGAAGTAGCAGAGCGTAGGAAGGTTGCAGCGACGCCCCTTACCCGCCTCAGGGGCATGCTGTCGAGAGGGGTTAGCTGATGCCGTACATCTACCTGTGCTACGCCTGCGAGGCCGTCTCACCAGAGCAGCGGGAGCGCCGCGCGGACGCCGAGGACGACCTCGTCGAGCACCGCCGCGAGACCCACGGCGGGCTCCGGCCGACGGCCGGGGATGAGGTGCGGCGGGTGCACGCGGAGGCGCGCGGCGGCCGGCTGTTCCCGGCGCACACGTGGCTGGCCGCCCTGTTCCTGCTGGCGTTGCTTCTGGCGAACTGCCGGGGCCCGTTCGGCTGAGGTGCCACACTGGAGTCCGCAGCCGAGGTTCGAGCGCCACGGATGCCCCTGATAGAGGACTCGCCGGTAACCCCCCGTCCGGCGGGTCCTCGCTCGTTCCCAGGGCCCGCTGTCGGTGCCGGCGGCTACGATCCCCGGCACCTACGTCCTTGGGGGGACCATGCGCCACGCCACCACCCTGCTCGCCGCTGCTCTGCTCCTGACCGGAGCGACTGCCTGCTCCTCCAGCAGCAGCGACAAGCCCGCCGTATCGAAGGCGAGCACCACACAGGCCGCCGAGACGTCACCGAGTCCGAGCCCCACGCCGAGCCAGGAGACGCTGAAGGTCGGCGACACGGCGAACATCAGCACCTCGGACGCGAAGTTCACCGCCGCCGTGCTGAAGTACCAGGACACCGGGATCAAGGGCGTGCCGGAGATGCTGTCGTCGGGCCAGAAGTGGGCCGCGGTGGAGGTGAAGGTGTGCAACACGGGCACGGACGGGTTCGGGATCAGCCCGTTCGTGTGGTCTCTCGCCTACAGCGATGGGGCGCGGGTGGAGGCTGCGGGCACGAACGCGGGTGATCTTCCCCAGCCGGTGTATCCGATGGATGCGAAGGTGAAGGTCGGGGACTGTGTGCGGGGGTACATCGCGTTTCAGGTGCCGGAGTCGGGGCGGCCGGACAGGGTGTTGTACTCGCCGGAGTCGTTGGATGAGCCTGCGGAGTGGCTGGTGTCGTAGCCGGGTTGTCACTCGTTCGTGGTGGTGACAGGCGCGGGTTCTGGGGCGTAGCGTCGCGGAAGCGGCAGTCGGAGGGCGCCTCAGCATTCGCAGTGCTGGGTGGTGGGTTGGAGCTGCGAACTTCCCCACCTCGGGCTGCCGCGTAGACGTAGAACGGCCCCGCTCCTGGGTTCGGGGGCGGGGCCGTCGTCATGCAGTGGGCTCGTCGTCGGGTGTCGGGTCTTCGTCCTGGCAGCCGCACAGGCAGCGGCCTTCGTCGGCTGCTTCCTCGTCGTGCGGGATCAGCTCGCCCCAGCGGCTCATGTGGTCTCCTCGTCCGGGCGTACCGAACCCGCGCTGACGGTCGGGTACAGGTCGGGGAAGGCGAAGCAGGCGTCGGCCACCAGCGCCATGACCGCCGAGTCCTTCGGGCAGCCGTCCGCCCGGTCGCGCATGAGGCCCTGGACGTAGCCCATGACGGCCGCGTCGTGGAACAGGCCGCGCTCCCGGTCGGTGAGGCTGGCGAGGAAGGCGTTCACCGCGTTGGCGTGCTCGGCGTCTCGTGCTGCCAGGTAGGCGACCAGGGGATCGGGGAGGGTCTCGCTCATCGGGTGTTCTCCTCGCTGCGCAGCTGCCGGATTTCGGCTCGCAGGGTCTGAATTGTCCGCACGAACTGCTCCGTTGTGTGCGTGGCCAGGTGCTCGCGGAGCGCTGTCTCCGTCAGTTCGGCTTCTCGGAGGGACGCCCCGGTCGCCATTGCGTTGATCACCTCGTGCGGGGCAAGCCCGACGTCGACGACCTGGGGTGCCAGCTGGATGACCCGCTCGGCGGTGGGTGGTGGGACGTCGTGGTGCCAGCCGCATTCGAGCGGGCACAGGTAACGGGTCGTGCCCGCGACGGGTGTGCTCATCTGGTGTTCTCCTCGCTGCCCGCCGGGCGCTCCTCCGGGGCGTTCTGCTGGTCCATCGCCGAAGCCTCCTCCCACGTCCGCACGAACTGGAAGTACACCCGACGCGGATCGTCCGCGAGCACCGCGTCCAACTCGCGCTGCGTCCGCTCCCGCTCCTTCGCCGCAGCTTCCTCCGCCCGCCAGTCCAGGATCTCCTCCGGTGTCGCGTCGACCACGATGAACGCGTCGACGATGCTGGAGAACACGGCAAGGCGCCCGTCCGGCTGCTTGATGATCTGCTGGCCCACGGTCAGGCCCCCTTGAGGTCGGTGCGGGCGCCCTGGCCGGGCCGCTCGAAGTTGAGGATCGTGGCCGGGCGCCAGACGGGCGAGCGGCCGAAGACGTTGTCCGGCTCGGGGAGTTCGCCGCGTCCTCGTGAGCGGTAGGTGCGGATCGTCTGCGCGGTGACGCCCCAGTGGTCGGCGATGTCGGCGACGGTCCAGTAGTCGGCGTTCGGGTCGGCCATGTCTTCCCCTGTCGATGTGGCGTTGACAAAGTCTAGCGCCGACACCTCCAGGGACTTCGCTGCATTCATATTGACAAGGTTAGGGCCACGGGCCTACCTTGTCTATATCAGCACAACGAAGTGAGGGCATCCTGATGAGGCACACGAACCGCGAGACCAGCACCCAGACCCTCACCCGCCTCATCAAGGCCCTCGACGCCAAGCACCCGGTGACCATCACCTACACCAAGGCCGACGGCACCACCACGATCCGCACCATCGAGATCCACGACGTACTCGTCACCATCGCCGGAGACATCGTCCTCCGCGCCGCCGACCGCGAGACCGGCGAGATGCGCTCCTTCCGCACCGACCGCATCCAGACGTACACCGTCCACCGCACCGCCTACACGGTCGCCCACCCCGCCGCCGACGAGCCCAAGACGCGCGTCACCATCGGCCTCGCCACGGTCACCGTGCTCTACCCCGTCGACTGCCCCGCCACCACCCGCGTCCAGATCGTCGCCGACGCCCTCGCCGCTTGAAAGGAATCCGCCCATGCAGGTCATCAAGGTCGCCGACGACGGCACCCTCCGCATCGAGTTCACCGCTGACGAGGCCAAGCAGATCCGTGAAGCCCTCGAACGGAACTGGAACAGCACCTACAGCCCAGCCAAGGAGTTCGTCCGCTACGTCGACACCCTGTACGGCGAGCAGCCCCGCCCGACCTTCCCCGGCGGAGCTGACTGACCCCGCCCGCAGCGAAGGCCCCGACTCCCCTCCCGGGACGGGGCCTTCGCCCTGCGCGCACCCACGAGCCACCGTCACCAGCGCCACGCATCGTTACCATCAAACCACCACCACCGGTAACGAGCCACCAGGGAGGGGAAGCCGTGGCCACCAACGACACCCCAGACCAGCCAGACGACGACCCCTACGCCTCCCAGCGACGCCAACACCACCCCGCCACAGGCCGCTTCACCCGCAGCATGGCCACCGTCCGCCGCGACGCCCAAGCCGTTGAGCTCTTCGCCGACGGCTACAACTACGAACAGATCGCCGCCGAACTCGGCTACTCCCACCGCAGCGACGCGAAGAAGGCCATCGAGCGGGCCAAGGCCGACGTCGCCCGGCCGGCCGTCACCAAGCTGATCGCCACCGAGTCCGAGGAGTTGGACGCCCTCTACACCGAGGCGTGCGCGATTCTGCGGCGGAACCACATCACGGTCAGCCACGGCAAGATCATCACCTGGCTCAACCCTGACACCCAGGAGGAAGAGCCCCTCCCTGATGACGGGCCCAAGTTGGCTGCGATCCAGGTCGCGTTGAAGGTTCGGGAAAGCTATCGACGCCTGCATGGGCTCGATGCAGAGAAGAAGGTCAGCGTCACCGGCGACGTGCGATACGAGGTCGTCGGCATCGACTCGGAGGACCTCACGTGAGCAAGCTCGGGCCCTGCCGCCTCTCCAACTGCCCCAATCCCGCCGTCGCCTGGTGGAAGAGCGGGAACGGCGCCTACACCTCGCTTTGCAAGGCGTGCCTGGACTACTGGTTCGACTTCGCCGACGACGACGAGTGCCTCGAACCCGTTGCGTGGGGCTGGTTCGTCCCGCCCGCCCCGGTCGCCGAGGAGATCAGCGCGTGGGCCCGCGATCCGAGTAACCACCAGGCCGTCGCCGAGGTGCTACGCCGCGAGGCCCGCATCGACCCGCGCTGGCTGCGGGAGTTCATCGCCCGCGAGCAGCGCGCCACCCGCATGGTCCTCGCATGACGACCGCGCTCGACCAGGACGCCATCGTCCGGTACGAGCCCCGCGGTGCTGCCCGCCAGCTCTTCAAGACCCGAGACAGCGAGCTCGTCATCGCCGGCCCGGCAGGTACCGGAAAGTCGCTGGCCGCCCTGTTCCGGCTACACCTGACCGCGTTGCACAACCCGAACATCCGCTGCCTGATCGTCCGCAAGACTGCGGTCTCCCTCACCTCCACCACCCTGGTCACGTTCGACAAGAAGGTCGCCACCGACGCGCTCGCCCGCGGCATCGTCCGCTGGTTCGGCGGCTCCGCCCGCGAGGCGGCCGGCTACCGCTACTCCAACGGCAGCGTCATCGTGGTCGGGGGAATGGACAAAAGCGAAAAAATCATGAGCGCCGAATATGACCTCGTGTTCGCCGACGAGGCCACCGAGCTGACCATCGACGACTGGGAAGCGATCGCCACCCGCCTCCGCAACGGGGCCCTGTCGTGGCAGCAGCAGATCGCCGCCTGCAACCCTTCCCATCCAGCGCATTGGCTCAAGCAGCGCTGCGACCAGGGTGAGGCCACCATGCTCGTCTCCCGGCATCGCGACAACCCGGCCTACGTCAACGCCGACGGCACGCACACGGCGAAGGGCGCCGCGTACTTCGCGAAGCTCGACAAGCTCACCGGCGTCCGCAAGGCCCGCCTCCGCGACGGCACCTGGTCCGCCGCCGAAGGGCAGATCTACGACAGCTGGGACGACGCGATCCACCTCGTCGACCCGCGCCCCATCCCCGAGGGCTGGACCCGCTGGTGGACCGTCGACTTCGGGTTCACCAACCCCTTCGTCCTCCAGTGCTGGGCCGAAGACGACGACGGCCGCCTGTGGCTGTACCGGGAGATCTACCGCACCAAGCGCCTCGTCGAAGACCACGCCCGCCACATCCTGCGCCTCGTGCGCCGCTGCGCCACGTGCTGCGGCTCGACGGCCGCCGATCACGACTGCCACACCTGCGAGGCCTGCGTCCTGGAGTGGACCGAACCGCAGCCGCGGGCGATCATCTGCGACCACGACGCCGAGGACCGGGCCACCCTGGAACGCCACCTGGAGATGGGGACCCAAGCGGCGCACAAGAGCGTGTCGGACGGCATCCAGGCCGTGCAGGCCCGGCTCAAGGTGGCGGGTGACGGGCGGCCGCGCCTGTTCGTCGTACGGGACGCGCTTGTCGAGCGGGACCCTCTGCTGGACGACGCGTCGTTGCCGATGAGCGTGACGGACGAGGTCGGCGGCTACGTGTGGGCGGTCAAGCCGGGGAACGCCGGCGGGCTGAAGGAGGAGCCGGTGAAGAAGGACGACCACGCGATGGACGCCCTGCGGTACATGGTCGCGGAGAGGGATCTGGGGAGCCGGCCGAGCGTGCGCTGGCTCAACTGATTTGTGACACTCCTACAACTCCACGAGAACAGGACGGGACGGCCGTGACGCGAAAGAAGATGCCGGTGCGCAGGTGGATGCAGTCATTGAATAGAGCCATGCCGGTTGTGCTTGACACGTCTGGGGTTATTCTGTTGTCGGGTTCCGCCAGTCTGTTCTTCGGGATGGCGGCCGGAGTGGCGGCGCTCGGCGTCAGCTGCCTGGTCCTGAACTGGCGGTTCTACGACAAACGGTGAGGAGGGGGTAGGTGGCCAGAACCCTCCTCGGCGCGCTCACCGCAGCCGCGCGTACGGCCACCGTCAACACCCCCGTCCCCTTCGCCTCCCGCTCCGCCTCCTACAGCGGCGGGATCTTCGGCAGCAACCGCTCCGCCGAGGGCCAGCTCCGTGCGATGTCCGCGGTCGGCACCCTCTTTGCGATCGTCGACCGCACCTCCAACGCCACCGCCCAAGTCGAATGGGGCCTGTACCGCAAGGCCAAGTCCGGCCGCAAGGAAGACCGCACCCCCGTCACCTCGCACGCGGCCCTCGACCTGTGGAACCGGCCCAACCCGTTCATGCCGCGGCAGGAGTTCGTCGAGTCCTCCACCCAGCACTACGACCTCACCGGCGAGACCCCCTGGGTCATCGCCCGCGTTCCCGGCTTCTCCATCCCGCTGGAGATGTGGCCCGTCCGCCCGGACCGGATCGAACCGGTGCCCCACCCGGAGAAGTTCCTCCTGGGCTACGTGTACACGAGCCCGGACGGCGAGCGGGTCCCGCTGAACGTCGAGGACGTCATCTTCCTGCGTCGGCCGAACCCGATGGACCCGTACCGCGGCCTCAGCCCGGTGCTGTCGATCCTGCCGGACCTGGACACGGCCCGGTACGCGGCGGAGTGGGCGCGCGCGTTCTTCCTCAACAGCGCGCAGCCGGGCGGGATCATCGAAGTGCCGGTGCACTTGCAGGACCGCGAGTTCAACGAGATGCGGGACCGGTGGGCCGAGCAGCACAAAGGCGTGAACAACGCCCACCGTGTCGCGATCATCGAGCACGGCGCGAAGTGGGCCGACCGCACCATCAGCCAGCGGGACATGCAGTTCGTCGAGCTGCGCGGCGCGACCCGGGACGCGGTGCGCGAGGCGTACGGCATCTCCAAGTCCGCGATCGGTGACTTCGAGGACATCAACCGGGCTTCCGCGCTGGCGGCGAAGGCGTGGTTCGCGGAGCAGCAGACCATTCCCCGGCTGGAGCGCATCAAGGCGGCGTTGAACTTCGAGCTGCTGCCCATGTACGGGAGCACCGGGGAGGGTCTGGAGTTCGACTACGAGAACCCCACGCCGCCCGACCCCGAGCAGGAGGCCGCCACCCTCACTGCCAACGTCAACGCCGCCGCCGCGCTGATCGAGGCGGGGGCGTACGGGCCCGCGACGCTGGAGGCGTTCGGGCTGCCGCAGATCCAGTTCGGTGCGCCGGGTGCGGACCCGGACCGGGAGCTGTTGATCGACCTGGTGAAGGCGGCTCCGGCCGCGCTGGCGTCGACGATTCTGCCGATGCTCGGGTTCGAGGTGCCAGAGAAACCTGCCGAGGATCCGCCGCCTCCGCCTTCAGGCGGCGCGGCAGCCCCGTCTTCAGCACCCGCGGAAGCCGAGCCGACGGACTCGTGGGCGGCCACGGTTGCCGGGCTGCTCGGGGGCGACGTGCCGGAGGTTGAGGCGGCGATGCGGTGGGAGGTCGTCGCGCACATGGACGACAACACCTGCCAGCCGTGCATGGACAACGACGGTCACCTCTATCGGAGCCGGGCGGCCGCGTACAAGGACTACCCGGGCGGCTCCGGCTACGTGAAGTGCGTGGGTGCGGAGTACGGCAACGAGTGCCGCTGCAAGGTCGTCAAGCGCAGGAAGACGAGGGACGACGAATGATCACCATGCCCGCCAACGTCGGCCGCCTCGTCGCCAGCCAGCGCGAGCGCGCCGAGAAGCAGCGCTCCGCCCTCGGCATCGAGGCCCGCGCCTGGTACCGGATCACCAACTCAGCCTCCGACGACGAGGCCGAGGTCATGATCTACGACGAGGTCGGGGGCTGGTTCGGCTGCACCGCCGACGACCTCATCGCCGAACTCCGCGGGATCACTGCCCCGCGCATGCGGGTCCGCATCAACAGCCCGGGCGGCAGCGTCTTCGAGGGCATCGCCATCGCCAACGCCTTGCGCGCCCACCCGGCTTCGGTGACCGTGCAGGTCGACTCCATCGCCGCATCCATCGCGAGCGTGATCGCGATGGCCGGGGACCGCATCGAGATGGCCCCCAACTCGATGATCATGATTCATGACGCGTCCGGGCTGTGCATGGGCAACGCGGTCGACATGGAAGAGATGGCCGAACTCCTCGACCTCATCTCCGACAACATCGCCGACGCCTACGCAGCCCGCGCTGGCGGCACCCGCGACGAGTGGCGGGCCCGGATGCGCGCCGAGACCTGGTACCTACCCGAGGACGCCGTCGAGAACGGCCTCGCCGACGAGGCCCTGGTCGCGCCGAAGGCTGGACAGCCCGCCGAGGAGCCGGATGAGGACGACGAGCCGGACATGGCCCGCGCCTTCGACTTGGCCGCCTACGGCTACCAGGGTCCGCGGGCTGAGGCGGCCGGTCTGTCGGAGGACATCCGCTCCCTCATCGGGGACGAGGTGGCCGCACAACTGGCGGCCGCGGTAGCTCCGCCTGCCGAGCCTGAGCCCGTCGAGCCGGCGCAGCCCGAGCCCGTCAACGAACTCCCGGACGACCCCGAGCCGGAGCCCGCGCCGGCGGCCGACGAACCCGACGACTGGGAGGCGCTGGTCGCCGCCCTCATCCCCGACGACGCGGACACCTGGTCGGCGCTCGTCTCCAACCTGATCGAGCCCGATGCGTCGTCCAGCGCGGCGACGGCTGCCTGAAGGAGGCAACAGTGGCAACACCCACCATCCCGCGCGACGCCGACGAGCTCGCCGAAGCCCTCGGCGACACGTCCACGCTGCGGACGATCGTCAAGGACAAGGACACCCTCCAGAGCTTCATCCTCGACTACGCCAAGGGCCAGTCCCGCACGGACGAGTCCATCGAGACGCAGATCCGCGAGGAGACCCAGAAGCAGTTCGCGGACATCCTCCGCAACGACAAGCTCCTCCAGAGCATCAACCGCCTCAACCTCGACCCCACCGCCCCGCCGGTCGCCCGCTCCAAGCACTACAACCCGAAGGCCCCGGGCGCCGCCCTGGACAAGCAGTTCGGGAACTGGGGCGACTTCCTCACCGCGACCTGGCAGGGCGCGAGCACGCAGGAGTCGATGCTCGCGCGCTCCGAGATCAAGAAGATCCAGAACGCGTTCGGGTCCAGCGTCCCGTCCGACGGCGGCTTCCTGATCCCCGAGTCCCTGCGCGCCGAACTCCTGCGCGTCGCGCTGGAGCAGGCCGTCGTCCGCGCCCGCGCGCGGGTCGTGCCCATGGAATCCCTCATGGTTCCGTACCCGATGATCGACTCCACGTCGAACGCCTCCAGCGTGCACGGCGGCATCGTCGGCTACTGGACCGAGGAGGGCGGCACGCTCACCGACAGCTCCCCGACGTTCGGCCGCATCGAGCTCCAGGCCAAGAAGCTCACCCTCTACTCCGAGATCCCCAACGAGCTCTTCCAGGACAGCATCATCAGCCTGGAACAGTTCATGTCCGAGTCCTACCCCGAGGCCCTCGCCTGGTTCGAGGACGTCGCGTTCACCGACGGCAACGGCGTCGGCCAGCCCCTCGGCTTCCTCAACGCCCCCGCCGCCGTGTCCGTCCCCAAGGAGTCTGGCCAGGCGGCGAACTCGATCCTGTGGGAGAACATCGTCAAGGCCTACAGCCGCATGCTCCCCGCGAGCATCGGCCGCGCCGTGTGGGTCGCCCACATCGACACCTTCCCCGAGCTCGCCACCATGGCCCTCTCCGTCGGCACCGGCGGCAGCGCGGTGTGGATCGGCAACGGCGACGGGGCGGGCGCGCCCCCGGTCACGATCCTCGGCCGGCCGGTCGTGTGGACCGAGAAGGTCTCCAGCGTCGGCACCGCGGGCGACATCAACTTCGTCGACTTCGGCTACTACCTCATCGGTGACCGGCAGGCCATGCAGTCGGCCACGTCGACCGAGTTCAAGTTCGGCAACGACAAGACCGCCATGCGCGTCATCGAGCGCGTCGACGGCACCCCGTGGATCAAGTCCGCGATCACCCCCCGCAAGGGCTCCAACACCCTCTCTCCGTTCGTCAAGGTCGCGACCCGCTCCTGACGATCCACCCCGGCCCGGCATTAACACCCCGGGCCGGGACCACCCAGGACGGCATTAACACCCCGTCCGGAAAGGAAAGTCCATGGCAGCCATCGCAGGGCTGGGACGCGAGTTCAACGTCGTGCCCATCGCGGCCGGCGTCGGCCTCTCGCTCCGGGACGCGGCCGGTATCTCGTTCGTGTGCACCGGGAACGACACGTTCACCATCACCGTCGCCGACAGCTTCGCCGGGTCCTACGCGACCCCGGGGAATATCATCACCACCAAGCAGACCAACACGGCGACCAACGGCTCCGCGGCGTGGGTCACCGCCTCGCAGGCCGCGTCGAACGCGGTCACCATCAGCTCCGGCACCGTCGTGTTCTACGTGTCCGGCGACGCGCTCCCCGACGGCAAGTCCTACGTGAAGGTGTCCGCGGGCGGCTCCGGTCTCGTCACCGCGGTCCTCCACGACCTGTCGACGGCCCGCAAGCCCGACAGCCTGGCGATCGTGGGGGCCTGATCATGTCCGTACTCATCCAGGGCGACCAGCTCCGCACGGTGCAGCTCGGCGCGAAGGTCGACCGCGCCACCGCGTCCCTGCCAGCCACCACCCAGGCGGCGATCTTCACCGTCAGCGGCGGGCGTGTCCTGCTGACCAGCCTGGTCGGCGAGGTCACCACCGTCATCCAGAACCAGGCCTGCAACCTCAAGGTCACGGCGAACCCGACGACCGGCACGGACGTCGACATCGCCGCGAACCTCAACGTGCAGGCCGACGAGGTCGGCTGCCTCTACGGCATCACCGGGCTGTTCTCGGACGCGCTGGTCGGCGCGAACGCGGGCGCCGGTGTGGTGCCGCGCAACGGCGTGGTCCTGCCGGTCGGGACGCTCGACCTGGTCACGTCGGCGACGAACACCGGGTCCGTGAAGTGGTCGCTGACCTATGTGCCGCTGGACAACGGCGCGTCCGTGGCGGCGGCCTGACATGGCGCTGTGGATCTGCACCGGCTGCACGGCGCGCTACTCGGTAGGCGCCCCGAAGTGTCCCCAGTGCGGGAGCACCGATTACGTCGAGGAAGGAGCAGAAGACATGCCGAAGATCACCGTGCACGGCGGCCCGTCGATCGCGGGCGCCTCGGTCGTGGGCGGCTCGTGGTCGGAAGAGGGCACCCCAGACGGCTGGCCGGAGCCTGCACAGGCCGACGAGGGCAGCCAGGAGGCGCCCCCGGAGGCGTCGCCGGAGCCGGACTACGACGGCCTGACGGTCGAGGAGCTCAAGGAACTGCTCGCCGGGCGCGACCTGCCGAAGTCGGGGAAGCGCGACGAACTCGTGCAGCGGCTCCGCGACGACGACGCAGCCAAGGCGGAGTAGGCCATGGCCGAAGGGTTCTCCACCGCCGCCGCGAACGCCGTCCTGGACACCCAGGGCACCACCTACCCGTGGATCAAGCTGCACGTAGGCGCGCCCGGCGCGAACGGTACGGCCAACCCCGCGACCGAGACGACCCGGAAGCAGGCGTCCTGGGCGTCCGCATCCGGGGCGTCGAAGGCCACGAACGCTGACCTGGCCTGGACGGGTGTGGCCGGTACGGAGGACTACACCCACTACACGCAGTGGACGGCGTCCAGCGGAGGAACCTTCGGCGGCTCCGGAACGATCACGGCGAACGCGGTCACGACGGCGGACTCCTTCACCATCCCCTCCGGAAGTCTCGTCCTGACCGTGCCCGTCGCCAGCTGACCCCAACACCCGCAGTACCGAGAGGAGGTGACCCGGATGTCGACACGCTTTGACGCGGCCAGCGACCGCATCTCATACAGCGGCAGCATGTTCGCTGTCGGCTCCGGGTTCACCATCACCGCGTGGGCGTACGTGTCCGTTGACACCGACGCCAACGCCACCTTCGCCCGCCTGCACGCCTCGTCCGGGGGCAGCACCATCGCCACCTGGGCCACCGGGTCCGACGGGCTGTCCGGCCCGAACTACTTCACCGGCGGCGGCAGCATCACCAACGCCACGAACATGGCCGTCGGCGCCTGGCGGAAGATCGCCATCTCCTGCTCCGGTACGACCGGGCGCAGCTACGTCAACACCATCGGCGGAACCACCGAAGTCGACTCCGGGACCGTCAGCGTCGGCACCCCCGACGGGATCACCCTCGGCGGCCGCGCCCCAGCCGACAGCAGCGAGCCGTTCAATGGCCGCCTCGCCTACGTCCGGGTATGGACCGCCGAGCTGACCCAGGTACAGATCGAAGCCGAGTGGGCCAGCACCACCCCCGTCCGCACGGCGAACCTGTGGGCGTCCTGGCCGCTCACCGACGCCACTGACCTGACCGACCACTCCGGCAACGGCCGCAACCTGAGCGCCGGAACCACCGCAGTGTCCACCGAAGCCGACCCCCCGCTGTCCGGCTCCGTCACCGGCACGGCCGCAGGCCTACTCGGCGCCCTCACCGGGACCGCAGCCGGCGTCCGCACCGTGCGCGGCACAGCGGCCGGCGCGCTCGGAGGCATGACCGGCACAGCGGCCGGCACCAGGAAGGTGCTCGGCACGGCCACGTTCAGCGGCGGCGCCCTGGCGGGCACTGCTGCGGGCCTGCGAACCGTCGTCGGCTCCGCCGCCGGCCAACTCGGGGGGCTCACCGGGACGGCCACGTCACCGTCGCACGTCACCGGGAGCGCGACCGGACAGCTCGGAGGGCTCATCGGCACGGCACACGGCGGTGTCCCCGGGGCGCCGGAGCAGGGCTCCTGGTACGGGCTCCTCGACATCCTCCGCGAGGGCGCGCAGCTCGCCCAGGAGGAACGCGAGAGCACCCCCGTCGCCTGCGGCGACTGCGGGGAACCGCTGCGCGCCGGCCCCAACAGCGAGCTGTACTGCGCGTTCGACGGATCGATCTGGGGCCCGGGCGGCCGCCTCGTCGGCCACATCAGCACGGTGAGGAGGTGACAGAGATGGTCGTCTACGCGACACGGGAAGACGTGATGCGCGCTCTCGACTCCAAGCTCACGGCGCGCAACGCCCGGCAGATCGACCGCGCCCTGGAGTCGGTCTCCCGCAACATCGAGGACGGGCTGTGCCACCGCCGCTTCTATCCGGTGCAGGAGACGCGGTACTTCGACTGGCCTGACAGCCAGTACCGGCCGTCGTACCGGATCTGGCTCGACGACAACGAACTCGTCTCCCTCACCGCCGTCACCTCCGGCGGCGTGGCCCTCGACGTGGCGGACATCCTCCTGGAGCCCGCCCGGTACGGGCCCCCGTACAACCGCGTCGAGGTCAACCTCAGCACGAACGCAGCCTGGTCCAGCGGCGACACCCACCAGCGGGCTGTGGGGCTCACCGGCCTGTGGGCGGGCGCCCCGCTCACCGAGACCACCGTGGGCGTGCTCGCCGCGGCCGTGGCATCGACGACGACCACATCAGTGTCCGTGGACGGTGCTGCGTCCGCTGAACTCGGCATCGGTTCCGTGCTCCGCGTCGACAGCGAACGGATGATCGTCACCGGCCGCACCATGACCGACACCGGCCAGAACCTCGGCGGCAGTGGTCTCACCGCACAGGTCAACGCCGTCACCGTCACCGTCACGAACGGCGCCGCCTTCACTGTCGACGAGATCCTCCTCATCGAGTCCGAGCGCATGCTGATCGTCGACATCGCCGGCAGCCAGCTCACGGTGAAACGAGCCTGGGACGGCAGCGTTCTCGCCGAACACTCGGCAGGCGTCGACATCTACGCCCCGCGCTCCCTGACCGTCACACGCGGCGCGCTGGGAACGACGGCAGCTACTCACGCGGACGCGTCGGCCGTGGTCCGGTGGGATCCGCCCGGCCCGGTCCGCGATCTCGCGATCGCCGAAGCCATCAACCGGCTCAACAATGAGACGGCCGGATACTCCCGTACCCGCAAGTCTGGCGACGGCGGTTCCAGCGAGAAGGCGACCGACGCTACCGCCCTCGCCAGCCTGCGCGACCAGGTCTACGAGTCGCACGGCCGGAAGGGACGGCTGAGGTCGGTATGAGCATCGACATCGACTTCCGGGGCCCGCTGTTCGACGGGCGCGCCGAGCGGGCGATCGACCGGGCCTGCAACGACGCCCTCGACGACGTGTCCGCGTTCGGTGAGGAGCGCGTCCTCATGGGCACAGCAGCGTCGTTCAAGACGCGGACGCCGTATTACGAGACCCGTATCGAGACCACGCGCCTCAGCGGCGACACCGCGCTCGTCCACGACAACGGCGTGATCTACGGGGCGTGGCTGGAGGGCGTCGGCTCCCGCAACGCCCCCGTCACCCGCTTTGAGGGCTACCACCACTGGCGCCACGCCAAGGACGCCGTGACGGTGCGGGGCCCGCAGATCGCCGAGATCGCCATCGAGCGGCACCTTCCCGAGATGGGGGGCTGACCGATGGCTCTCAACATCACCGGCCTGCTGGACGCGGTCGTCTCGCACGCCGCAGCGTCCGGGCACTTCGAGCGGGTGAACCAGCACGAGCCGGAGAACGCGCCCGGCAGCGGACTGACGTGCGCAGTGTGGTCGAACCGCATCACCGCGCTGCGCTCCTCCGGCCTGGACAGCGTGACCGCGCTGGTGGTGTTCAACGTGCGGATCTTCTCCCACATGACCGACCCGCCCGACGCGATCGACCCCACCGTGATCGCCGCCGTCGACAGCCTGTGCGGCGCGTACAGCGGCGACTTCACCCTCGGCGGGCTGCTGCGCCAGGTCGACCTGCTCGGCGCGAACGGCCAGGCCCTGGACGTCCGCGCGGGCTACTTGCAGCAGGACGGCACCAGGTACCGGGTCATGGACATCGCCCTGCCCTGCATCGTGAACGATCTTTGGACGGAGGCCCCGTAGTGGCAAAGGAATCCGGGCTCGGGGACATGCTCGTCGTCCACGGCTTCAACGCGAGCGGCGACATCCAGCAGCTCCAGGAGATCGGCGGCGGCCCTGCCCTGCTGCCCTTCACCGGCATCGACAAGTCCGCGCAGGAACGCAAGGGCGGTCTGCTGTCGGGGCGCATGTCGATGACGACGTTCTTCAACTCCGACACCGTCACGCCGGCCACGCACCAGAAGCTGTCTGCGCTGCCGCGTACGGATGTGATCCTCACCTACGGGCACACCACGCAACTCGGCTGGCCTGCCGCGTCGCTGGTGGGCAAGCAGGCCAACTACGACGCCTCCCGGGGTGATGACGGGTCGTTGACGTTCGCGGTGAACGCGCAGTCCAACGGCTACAGCGTCGAGTGGGGCAAGCAGCTGACGGCTGGCGTGCGCACGGACACCGGGGCGGCGAACGGTACCGGCGTCGACACGCTCGCTTCTGCGTCGTTCGGCGGCCAGGCCTACCTTCAGGTCGGGGCGTTCACCGGGACGGACGTCACGGTGAAGATCCAGGACTCGGCGGACAACGTGTCATTCGCCGATGTGGCCGGCCTGGCGTTCACGCAGATCACCGGTGGCGCACCGCTCGCGGAGCGGATCGCGGTGGCGAACACCACGACGATCCGCCGCTACGTCCGCGCCGTCACCGTCACCACGGGCGGGTTCACGTCGCTGGCGTTCTCCGTGAACTTCATCAAGAACGAGATCGCCGGGGTGACTTTCTGATGCACGCGCCACAGCTGTTCCGTATCCAGCCCGCCATGCCGCCCGAGGCGTACAAGACGTTCGCCATGCTCTCCCCGATCGAGACCCACATGCGGCAGGCCACCTGCGAGGAGGTCGGCTGCGATCACTACACGAAGGGCTGGCGCGTCCACGTCGAGGCGCTCGCCCCGGAACTCCTGCACGCCGCGAAGACGTCCGGGCGCCGCTACCGCGAGGAGCGCGTCTCCGAGGGCCACACGTACCTCGTGTTCGAGGCCGGCCAGGCGTGCTTCAAGGCTGGCACGCACCGGGCCCCGATCGGCCGGCCGCCGCTGTTCCTGGTGCGCGACGGGGACTGGCGGGGCAACCCGCGCGGCACGCAATCCCGGCGCTACGACAGGCCAGATCAGTGGGTGGACGACTTCGCCACTCACCAGAACACGCTCGCCGACGAGATCGCGAAGGGGTGATGGTGTGACGGACGAACCGAGACTGCGGCTGGTCGTGGACGGCGTCGACCTCACCGACGAGTGCGCCAGCGTCGAGGCCAGCACGCCCCGCGCGGTCCACGTCATCCCCACCGACTCGGGCGCTCGGCGGCAGGTGTTGGGCCCTCCCAGCTTCACCGTGCTCATCACCGAGCCGAGCGACCGCCTGTACGGACTTGTCGACGGCGGCAGAACGGTGCGCGAGGTGAAGCTCGTCGCCGACTGGGCCCACAGCTCGATCACCCACCCCACGCACTTCCACTGGGGCTGGGTCGGGGATGACGGGGTCCGCAAGATGTTCGGCTCTCTCGCACCCGACCGGGAGCGCGAGGCCAAGTGGGTCGAGGAGCTGCCCGCCGGGGCCAGCGCCACAACAGGAGAAGGGATCTAGGCCATGGCGAAAAGCACCGGGTTGGGCCAGACAACGCTCAGCGTCGATGACGCAGGAGCTGCCGCTCGCGACATCCGCAACGACATCACCAACTGGCAGATGGCCACGCCACGCGGCGTGCAGGACGTCACCGGCGTCGACAAGTCGGCGAACGAGCGTCTGCTGCTGCTGGCCGACGCCAGCATCACCCTCAACGGCGTGCACAACCCAGCGTCGAACCGGCAGCACGACGTCTTCAAGACCGTCTCGTCCACGTCGGTGGCACGGACGGTCACGCTCACCATCAACGGCGTCACGCTCGCCAACGAGATGCTCTTCTCCGACTACCAACTGACCCGCTCCGACAGCGGCGAGCTGACCTGGTCCGCGCCCGGCGCCCTCGCCGACGGCACCGTCCCGACCTGGGCCTGAGAGGCGACACCCATGGGCTACCGCAAGACCACACGCCGCCTCAAGGTCTCCCTCGAAGGCCACAAGGTGTACGGCGCCGTCGACCCCGGCGAGGAGGCGCCTGTCGCCTACGCGCGCGGCAAGAACCTCCAGGAATACCTCGTCCTGGAGGGCATCGCCGACGCCCCCGAAGAGGACAGCCGCAGCATCCTCACCCGACAGCTGGAGGAGTTCGGCGACGCCCTCATCTCCTGGAACCTGGAGAAGGAGGACGGCGCCCCCATCCCCTGCTCCCGCGAGGGGCTCTACGCCATCGACAACAACCTCGCGCTCGCCCTCGCCAAGGAGTGGCTCGACTGCCTCGGCGGCAAGGTGGACGAGAGCGGCCCTTTGCCGCAGAGCTCGCCGAGTGGCGGGCCGTCCCTGGTGGAGTCCGTCCCGATGGAAGCACTGTCGGCCCCCCAGGAGCCTTCCAGCGTGCCCGCCTGATCCTCGGCCTCTGCGAGCGCTTCCACTGCCTGCCCAGTGCGCTGCTCGCAGAGGACTCTGAGCTGCTCCAGCTGATCGAGATCGAACGCCTCGGTACCACCGAGCCCGCAATGGAGGGAGGGGACGGCCTTGAGTAACGACATCGAGATCAGGGTCAAGATCGCGAACCAGACCGCGACCGGACTCACGGCCGTCAACACCTCTCTCAACCGGCTCCGCGACAACGCCCGCGACGCCGGCCAGAGCCTCACCGGCCTCACCACCCGGGCCACCGCCGCCACCGTCGCCCTGCGCGCCCTGAAGGACTCCGCGCAGGACGCCGCCCGCGCCCTGCGCTCCCTCAACACCGCCGCCCGCAACGCCGACGGCCGCATGACCACCATGTCGGACCGCTCCCGCACCCTGCGCCGAGACACCGACGACCTCGACGAGAGCATGCGCCGCCTCACCACCACCATGGGCGGCCTGCGGGGCAGCGCCGGCGGCCTCAACCTGGGTTCGTCCAGCAACGGCATGGACAACCTCCGCCAGGCCGCCATCATGCTGTCCCCGGCCCTCATTCCGATCGCCGCATCCATGGCGCCCATCGTCGCCAACGCCGGGGCGGCTGGCGTGGCGCTGGGGGCGTTCGGGCTGGCGCTCGTCGGGCAGATCGGCAAGGTCAACGACGCGGCCGACGCGCAGAAGAAGTACGACGACGCCGTCAAGAAGCACGGCCCCGCCTCCCAGCAGGCCGCCCAGGCCGAAGCGATGTACCTGGAGCAGGTCCGCGACATGGACCCGGCCACCCGCCGGGCCGCCGCCGCGCTGGGCGTCATGAAGGACCAGTACCGCGGCTGGTCGAAGGCGCTGGCCGGGGACACGATGCCCGTCTTCACCAAGAGCCTCGCTGTGGTCGGCGGCCTGCTGCCGAAGCTGTCGCCGATGGTGAAGGGCGCGTCCGGGGAACTGGACCGGTTCATGACGATCCTGGCCGGCGGGGTCAACTCGGGTGGCTTCTCCGCGTTCATGGACTCGTTCGCGAAGTTCTCCACCGGGGCGCTGGCGAAGGCGAACGACGGGCTGGTCCGGTTCATGCGGACCATGTCGGGCGGGGCGGGGTCGTCGCAACTCGCCGAGTTCATGGACTACGCGCGCAAGGTCGGCCCGCAGGTCGGGGAGACTCTGGGGAATCTGGCGCAGGCGCTGACGCACCTGGTCGCCGCGGCCTCCGACGTCGGGGTGAGCCTGCTGACGGCGGTGAACGCGTTCTCGCAGCTCGTCAACGCGATCCCCACCGAGGCCCTCGGCAACCTGTTGCAGTTTGTGGTGGTCTTCAAGGCCGTCAAGCTCGCTGCGGCGGGCCTGGGAGGCACGGCAGGTGCGCTGTCCGGGTTCGGGGCTCAGCTGATGGCGATGCGCGCGGCGTCGGCGGCGGCCGGCGGCGGTCTGTCCGGTCTGGCGGCGGGGTTCGGGGCACTGTCGCGGGCGACGAAGGTCGCGCTGATCGGGTCCGGCATCGGGATCCTGGTAGTGGCCTTGTCGGAGCTGTCGGAGATGGGGAAGAAGGCCCCGGCAGACGTCGACAAGCTCACCACGTCGCTGCGCGGACTCACCGACACCGGGAAGATCACGGGCGAGGCGTCGCGGGTCTTCGGCAAGGACCTGTCGGGGCTCGCCGACAGCTTGCAGAAGGTCACGAACCCGAAGGGCCTCGACAAGTTCCAGCAGTCCATCGTGAGTTTCTTCGGTACCGACTCGACGCCGGTCAAGGACGCGAAGGACAACATCGACTCCCTCGATAAGAGCCTGTCGGGGTTGGTGAAGAACGGGCAGGCCGATCTTGCGGCGCAGGCCCTGGACTCCGTCATCAAACGGATGAAGGACCAGGGCAAGGACACGAAGGGGCTTCGTAGCCAGCTCGATGACTACAAGGCGGCGCTGGCGGATGCCGCGTTCGAGCAGAAGCTTGCCGCGGAGTCGATGGGCTTGTTCGGCAGCCAGGCTGCGAGCGTGCAGCAGAAGCTCAATGCGCAGAAGGCTTCTGCGGACGGGCTGCGGCAGTCCATCCAGGCGCTCTCGGACACCAGCCGCGGCGCGTTCGATGCGCAGACCCGGTTCGAGGAGTCTCTGGACAAGGTCACGGAGTCGATCAGGGAGAACGGGCGCACTCTCGACATCAGCACGGAGAAGGGCCGCGCGAACCGCGACGCCCTCTCTGCGCTGGCCACGGCCACGCAGGATGCCGCAACGAAGGCCCGGGAGAATGGCGCCTCGTGGTCCGAGGTTATGGGCATCTACGACAAGGGCCACAAGAGCCTCGTCGACAACATCACCGCGATCACTGGTAACCGCACGGAGGCCGAGCGGCTTGCCGCGACCCTGCTGAAAATGCCGACCCCGAAGCTGCGCCTGGAGATGGAGAAGGAGGACGCTCAGCACGGGCTTGAGGCGTTCAACGCGGCCCTGAAGAAGACACCGGGCGCCCACAAGGTGACGCTGTCGGCACTGTCGCAGGGGGCCGAGGAGATCCTGGAGTCCTTCGGGCTGAAGGTGAAGCGGCTACCGAACGGCAAGGTCGTCGTCACCGCGAGGAACGGGCAGGCCCTTTCGGGGATCGCGAACGTGGCGGCCGCGCTGAACCGGCTGAACGGCAAGACGGCCACGACGTGGACCTACCACAACGTCAAGACCACCTACGTCTCCGAGATCGTCAAGGGCAAGGGCAGTCTTCACGACGCCCTCGCCGCCGGCGGCCGGGTCCGCGGCTATGCGGGCGGCGGCAACCTTCAGCACTTCCCCGACGGCGGCTACGTGCAGGGGCCGGGCACGCCGACGTCGGACAGCATTCTCGCCTCGTTCGCATCCGGCGCCACCGCCGCGGTGTCGGACACCGAGTACGTGGTCAAGGCGGCCGCGGTCCGCAAGTACGGCGTGAAGATGCTCGACGCCCTCAACAGCGGCAAGTTGCCGGTGATGCGGCTGGCGAAGGGTGGTGTGACGAAGGCGGAGGCGCAGGCCCGTAGGGAGGCGATGGGTGATCTGACGATCAGCCGGTTCGGCCAGTTCGCCGGGTACTCGCGCTCGGAGTTCGGGTCGGCGTTCGCGAAGCCGGACAGCCTCAGCGCGCTGGTCAACTCCCTGAACCAGTGGCGCAGCGTCATCCAGAAGGCCACCCACGGCAGCACTGAGCGCGGCCTCCTCAAGAACTTGGACATGTGGGGCAAGGGCCTCATTCGTTGGGAGAAGCAGCTCAACTCCGTCAGCAAGAGCCTGGAGTCGGCGAAGAGCAAGCTCAACGACCTGAAGAACTCGGCTGCGCAGCTGTCCGACTCGGTGAAGTCCGGGGTCCTCTCCAGCGCGAACATCACCAAGGGCGCGTCTGGTGACGGCCTGGTGACGACCTCGTCGGTGATGGCCGGGCTGACCGCGTCGCGGGACAAGGCCACCGCCTTCACCAGCGCTCTTGAGCAGCTCAAGGGCAGAGGCCTGCGCAGCGATTTGATCCAGCAGATCGGCGAGGCCGGCATCGAGGGCGGCGGTCTGGAGACTGCGGGCGCCCTGCTGGGGGCGTCGTCGTCGGAGATCTCCTCGATCAACGACCTTCAGCGGCAGATCACGGCGGCTGCTACGTCTGCGGGGAAGGTGACGTCGGACGCCGTGTACGGGGCGCAGATCCGGGCGCAGGAGTTCCTGGTCAAGAAGCTGGGCGCGCAGCAGGACAAGCTGATCAAGTCGATGGATCACCTCGCCAAGGGCATGGAGAAGCTGGTCGAGCGCGCGTTCGGGAAGAAGGCGGCTGGCGGGATCGTCGGGGCTGCGGCGTCGGGCGGGATCCGGGGCGGGTTGACGTGGGTGGGCGAGCACGAGCCGGAGCTGTTGCAGCTGCCGGTGGGGGCGCGGGTGTGGTCGGGCCCGGACTCACGGAGGAAGGCAGCCGAGGCTGCGCCGTGGGCGTCGATGCTGACCGCGCCGTCGACCCGCCGCGCAACGCCGTACGCGAACGCCCCTGCGGCGGCTGGGGGTGCGGCTCAACCGCTGGTGATTCAGGTGAGCATCGCGGGCCGCGAGTTCGGCGAGTTGTGGGTGGACACCGGGCGCCGGGAGGTCCGGGCCCGGGGTTCGCTCGATGCGACGTTGAGGCCGCCTCGCGGCCGATAGAGAGGAAACGACAGTGCCCTTCACCGTGTGGAACGGTCCGGCACCGACGACGGCCGCACAAGCCAGCGTCACCACCGGCACCGCCATCAAGACCATGCTGCAACTGGCCACACCCAGCACGCGGCAGATCCAGATCCTGGAGTGGGGATTCTCCCTGGACGACCCGCCCGGCGCGGACGGCGTCATCGAGCTGATCGACACGAACGTCGCAGCCACAGTCACCGCCCACACCGCCAGCGGCATCATCAACCTCGACCCGAACGGCGTGCCGTCCCTGTGCGTCGGCGGCACCTCGCTGACCGGCTACACGGCCACCGTCGAGGGCACGATCACCGCGACCCGCCCGCTGGACGTCGTGTCGCTGTCATCGGTGTCAGGCGAGTCGGGCCTGGCCTACGTGCGGACGTTCATGCCGGACGACCGGCCCATCGTGGCCGTCTCCCGCTTCCTGCGGGTACGGGCCACAACCCCGACCACGGCAGCCGACATGCGCACCTTCATCACGTTCCAAGAGGTGGGCTGACCCGATGCCCACTCCCGTTGCCCCGCTGGTCGCCGCCTTCCGGCGTCGTCTCGTCAACCTCCCCGGCCCTGGTGCGCGCGCGGGCGGCGAGGCGGCGACCAGCGAGCCGGTCGTGGTGGAGCTGCTGGTGGCCGGGCAGTGGGTCAATCTCACCGCAGGCGGCTGGGTCCTGGTCCGGGACGACAGCGGGAAAATCGACATCAGCTACGGCATCACCGGCGGCGAGGGCTCACAGACCGAACGCGGCCAGGCCAAGCTCCAGCTGAAAAACCCGGACGGCCGCTTCAGCCCCCGCAATCCCACAGGCCCGTACTTCGACACCCTGGTCTGGCGCAACGCCCAGATGCGGGTCAGCGTCCCGGACGGCAACGGCGGCAAGACGTACCTGATCTGGGGCGAAGTCTCCGAGTGGGCCCCGAACTGGGACACCTCCGGGACCGACGTGTGGGTCGACGTCACCATCAGCGGCATCCTTCAGCGCCTCGCGCAGGACCCGGCGCCGGAGCGGTCGATCATCTACCGGGCCGTCACCACCCCCAACTTGACCGGCCTGGTGGCGTACTGGCCGTGCGAGGACGCCACCGGCGCCACCCAGCTGGCCTCCGCTCTCACCAACGGCTCCCCGATGACGTGGACCGGGAACCCGGTTCTGGCCGCGTTCGAGGGGTTCGGCGCCTCCGACCCGCTACCGACCCTCACCGGGGCCTCCCTCACCGGCGGTGTCGCCCGCTACGACACCAGCACGGTGACCCAGGTCCAGGCCCGTTATCTCCTCGCTGTCCCGAAGAGCGGCCTGTCCGACCTCGACGTCATCTCTCGCATCCAGGTCGTCGAGCCCGGCTCCGGCGCCGCCGTGAACTTTTTCGACGTCCACTACAACGCCCCCGCCGGCGGCATCGGCTCGTACGGCACCACGGGCACCCTGACCCTGCTGATCCGCGATGGCGACGAGGCAGAGCTCGCCACTTCCGGCACCTCCTCGATCAGCCTCGACGTCCGCGGCCGCCTCCTTCGGGTGTCGGTGGAGGTGTCCCAGTCCGGCGCCAACCTCTCCGCCACACTCAGGGTCCTCGACGTCGACAGCGGTGTCACCGACAGCGCCACCATCGGACTCGTCACCGCCACCCTCACCCGCGTCCTGAGCGTGTCGATGGCCCCGGCCACCATCGCGCAGGGCGCCGGCAACACGGGCGTCGCGGCCGGGCACATCACGGTGCAGACCACGGTCACCGACATCACCGACCTCGGCCGGGCCATCCAGCCGGCCGGGGAGGCGGCGGGGCGCCGGATCCAGCGGCTGTGCGCGGAGGAGGGCATCGCCTTCGACTGGATCGGCGACCTGGACGACACGGTGGCGATGGGCCAGCAGGGCAAGGCGAACCTCGTCGACCTGGTGCAGGAGGCTGCACTCGCGGACGGCGGATTCCTGTACGAGAGCACTGCGGCGCTGGGGCTGGGTTACCGGACGCGGGCCTCTCTGTACGGGCAGGATCCGGCACTGACACTGTCGTACACCGGCTACCAGCTCGCCGACATCCCTGTCCCCGTGTCCGATGACCGGTACGTGCAGAACAAGGTCACCGTCACCGTCAACAGTGTCTCGAAGACCTATGAGGAGACGGCCGGCCCGCTGGGCACCGCCGCGATCGGCGCGTACGGGGAGAAGTCCGGGGTAACCCTCAACCTCGCATCGACAGACGAGGCGACGCTGCTCGACCAGGCGGCCTGGCGGGTCGCGCTCGGCACGGTCGAGGACGAGCGCTTCCCGACCATCGCGGTGAACCTCGCCCATCCGAGCATCACCCCGGCGATGCGGCGGGCCATCCTCGGCCTGCGGCTCGGCGACCGCATGCAGATGACCGGCATGCCCGGCTGGCTGGCCCCGGACACGGTGGAGCAGCACATCCTGGGCAAGGCCCATACCGTCACCCGCTTCATGCACGAGATCACGTTCACGTGCGCAGCAGCCTCCCTCTACAACCAGGTCGCCAGCCTCGACTCGGCGGCCGCCCGCATCGACATCGACGGCTCCCAGCTCGTGTCGGCCGTTTCGGCGGGTGCGACGAGCATCGACGTCATCCCCACCGCCGGCAACACCATGCTGTGGTCGACCGACCCCGCGGACCTGCCGTTCCAGGTCCGCGCGGGCGGCGAGGTCATGACCGTCACCGCTGTCACCCCCAACGTCGCTGACATGTTCACCCGCACCACGGTGAACGGCTGGGGCACCGCGAACACCGGGCAGACGTGGACGCTGCTCGGCGGTGCGAACTCCGAGCACTACACGCAGGGCAGCGAGGCCGCGCACCAGCTGACGTCGATCAACATCAACCGCTACGACACCATCACGGCGCCGTCAGCGGATGTGGATCTCCGCGCGGATTTCGCGACCGACGCCGTGGCCGCGGGCGGCAGCCAGTACACCGGCATCGTCGCCCGCTTCGCCGACGCCAACAACCTGTACTACGCCAGGCTGACATTCACCACATCGCAGCAGGTGCAGGTCGTCCTGCAGAAACGGGTGGGCGGCGTACAGACCGATCTGGCAACGGTCACGACCACCGAGCTGACGCACGCGGCGTTCAGCTTCTTCACCCTCCGCTTCCGCGTGATCGGGGCGACGCTGGCGGCGAAGGCATGGCCGCGCGGCGGCGTGGAGCCGGGCTCCTGGCACGCCACAGCCACGGACAGTTCACATTCCGCCGCGGGCTCGATCGGGGCCCGCTCGATCCTCGACGCGACGAACACGAACGTCCTGCCAGTGATCACGAGCATCGACAACTTCCTGCTCACGAACGTCCAGACGCTCGCCGTCACACGGTCCGTCAACGGCGTCAGCAAAGCCCAGGCTGCCGGGGAAGACATCCGGCTCGCCACCTACACCCCCACCGCTCTGTAAGGAGGACGCTGTGGCCGAGCAATACCCGACTCTCGCAGGCGGCCAGCGGATTACCGGCGCCCTGCTGCGGTCGATGCTGCCGCTGTTCGCCCGTAAGACCGCCGACACCCAGCGGACCGCAACCACCGCGGCGACCGCGGACCCGCACTTGCAGTTCGACGTCGAAGCCGGCGCCGTGTACGCGATGGACGGCTGGATCAAATACGACGGGCCCGCGGCGGCAGACCTCAACCTGGACTGGTCGGCCCCGTCCGGGTCTCTCGGCGAGTGGTACTGCTGGGGCGCCGGCCACTCCCCGGTGATCACATTCTCGGCGGCGGGTGCCGCGCAGTTGGACACGCAGGGCGGGCGCGGCTACCCGGCGCGCATGGAGACCAACGACATCACGGCCGCCCGCTCCTTCGGCACGCTCGGCACCGGCATCACGCCGCTCACGCTGACGCTGGGCGGGATCATCCGCGTCGGTTCGACGGCCGGCACCTACTCGTGCGACTGGGCGCAGTTGGTGTCGGACGCCTCGCCGGTGACGCTCTACACGGACTCGTGGCTGCGGCTGCAACGAATCGCTTAGGAGGCGCAGGTGGCGAACTACCAGGTGACGGCGCGGAATAGCGAAGGCATGCCGGTGGTGGCGGTGTCGATCGCGTCGATCGACCAGGAGGGCCAGGTGGTGTCGGAGATGGCGATCGTGAACGCGGTCCGGGACTGCCTGGCCGAGGTGGCGGGGGTGGAGTCGGTGGTGAAGCGGAAGTTCGAGCAGGTCATAACGATTGTCTAGGAGGGGTCATGGCGACACCACTGAGCGCGGACCGGATGCTCGCCGTGTTGAAGGCCGAGGGCCTCACGGTGCACGAGCACGCCGGGTGGGCCACGCACAACCGGGAGGCCGCGACGGGGAAGTCGTTCGGCCCGGTGTATGGGGTGCTGATCCACCACACCGGCGGCCTCGACGACAAGGAGCTCTGCTTCAACGGGCGATCGGATCTGCCGGGGCCGCTGTGTCACAGCTGGCTGGGGAAGACGGCCGGGCTGTGGATGCTCGGTC
>JBPYFR010000244.1:0-3380 GCA_051985685.1 Acidimicrobiales bacterium | reverse complement strand
TCGTCTTCCGCGGCGGCCACCGCCGCTTCGCCCACTCCCTGACGGACGCGGGTGTCAGAGGAGTGATCATTCCCGACCTTCCGCTGGAGGAGTTGGGGGAGTGGTGGCCGGCGGCCGACGACGCCGGCGTCGAGACGGTCTTGCTGGCTGCACCCGTCACGCCCGACGTCCGGATGGCGGAGCTGTGCCAGAAGTCCCGGGGCTTTGTCTATGGCGTGAACGTTATGGGGGTGACGGGGGAGCGAGTGGCGCTGGCGGAATCGGCCGCCGTTTTGGCCAAGCGGCTGAAGGACATGACCGACAAGCCGGTGTTGATGGGCTTTGGTGTGTCGACTCCTGAGCAGGCGGTCGAGGCGGCGTCGGTGGCCGACGGCGTCATCGTCGCCTCGGCGCTGATGCGCACCCTCCTCGAGGGAGGCAGCGTCGACCAGGTCGGGGACCAGGTGGCCGCGATGCGCGCCGCACTCGACGCCGGATAGCGCGGTGCTGAAGAACGAGCTAGAGACGTCGCCGTCTGCCATTCCTGTCGGCGAACTGCCTGGTGCCAGGTGCGCTTTCGGGAGCTCCTCGATGCGCGTCCGGGGCCGATTCATCGCGCGTCCATCGCGCGAGCCGTCGGCCTGGCGGGCGACGCGAACAACCTTGGCCTGCTGCACCAAATCGGAGAGCGCCCCGGGCGATCACTGTGTCCCGGTAGGCAGTGGCGTGCTGGTACCGCAGGGCGGCCGCCGAGCATGACCCATACTGTCCGTCGCCCCGCCTCCGTCTTGGGAGGCCCAACGACGAGGGTGCCGTCGGCGTGCTGGTGCATCGCCCGCTCGACCCTCAACGTGTTCCGGAGAGGATCGAAGTCGCGACGCCGGAGGGCCAATAGCTCACCACGCCGAAGGCCGCACGACGCGGACAGCAAGAAGCACCGGCTGCGCCGGCGCTGCCCCCCTGCCTCCGGCTTTCGACCAGGCGGGGTGGCGGAGGTGAGCCCGCCCTCCGGAGCACTCGGCTTGCGGGGACCCCCACCGCCCCACTGCCGGCTCCGAGGTCGCCGGTTCGGTGCCGCTCTGCGCCCGATTGGGGAGTTTCAAGACGCGCTACGGGCCGGGCCGGTGGGGCGCATACGACCACCCGGCACGGGCCCATCTCGATCGCCACCGCGGCGCGCCAGGCAGCTGCGACGGCGGACAGACCGCACCGAGGTCGACCCTTTCTCCAAAATTCACTGTCCATCCGTAGTACTCGACGATCGTCGAGGGCACGAAGTCGGTGGACTCGTTGATGCCGTACGTCCCCAGCCCGTCCACTTGGTGGGCGTCGATCCCCGCGTCCAGCCAAGGCGGCCGCGGCAGGGTCGCCCATTGCTCCAGGTGGAACCGCCTCGGCTCGTCGTAGCGGCGGACGGATGGAAGCTCGGCGATCCCGGCGACAGCGCCCCATCCATGCAGTGCTATCCCGCCGACACTACAGCGAGGTGCGACGGGATTAGGTCCCCAGGATCGGCAACGGCTTCGAGGGAGTCACGTCTTGCGGGCCGCGCCGAACATCCCCGTTCCGTCGGCTGATCGGTACACAGCGGATTCCGGAGGATGAGCCTCTCCGACGAAGTCGCGAAAGGACTCGTTGTAGACGTCGTCGACCAGCATGATCCCGCCCGGACGCAAGGCCGGCCACGCCGATCTCATTTCGAACCGCATGTTCCGGGTGGTGTGCAGGCTGTCGTGGACGAACATGTCGATCTCGCCCAATTGCGATAGAAGCCCACGCAGCCGCATACGACTCGAGCCCCGGATGTAGGTCCATCGGTTGTGGCGGCCTCCCGGGACCGCCGCCGCGGTCTGGTTGTGCAACTCCGGCGCGAAAGGGTGCGGGAGGTCAACGCTCCACAGGTGGCCGTCGCCGTTGGCCGAGAGCGCCTCGAGAATCGCTCGGGTGGTGACCCCCCGGGCGACTCCGGTCTCGACAACCATGCCGGGATGCAGATGGCGCACGGCACACCAGGCAGCGCCCGACAGGCCGGCGTCGCCGTCGCTGTATTCGCCGTAGGTGCACCGACCAAACTCCAAGCCCTTGGACGTCAGCTCCGAGCCGATGTCCCGCCATACCCGTTGAGACTCCTCCATTTCCTGGCACGGCCAGGGAATACCAAGCATCCGGTGGAACGCCGGGGCCCAGTCCTCCTCGATCTCGTATTGAGCCAGGTGGTCCCATTGACGTAAGAGAACCTCGGGCGCGTACGCCAGAGTCTCAGCCGGCTCGTTGGCCAACGCGATGGCGACTCGCCGGACTCGCTGTGGCGCCCGGCGGACCCGGCCCGGAATGCGGACGGATCCTCGAACCGAGTGAAGGCGCTGATGATCCGAGTCCACGATCAAACCCCTCCTGGGTACCAAATAGCCCCTCCGCCGAGAATCTAAGCAATCTTCTCGGGCTCCGGGTAGGGCTGGAGCCCGGAATTTTGAATGCACTGTGCCCGGTATGCGCACAGAGCAGCGCGCTCGCTACAGCCGGTCGGCGAGGAGCGATCGTAAGCTTGGAGGGGTTGGCAATGGAGGCGGGGCGGTCAACTGGCCAGTTCGTTCCGCTCGCCCGACTCGGCTGCGATGGCCTCGACTGTTGGTCGGGAAGCCTGGAGGCTGCCCTCTGCATGGCGCCCCCTGTGCGTCCGGGTCAAGACGGCGCCTGGCGGAGTTCTCCCCATGCTCGTCGAGCCCTCCCTGATGGACTGATTAGCCGACCATGACACGAACGTGACACACGACGCTGACGACTGGCCAGAAGCGATGAGAACTGCCGAGACTTGAAATCCCAGGTGTCAGCAGGGGTTTCGCCGACGGCGACGTCTCGTCGCAACTACTCTTCAGCACCGTCCGAGCGGTCAGGTCGTAGTCTCTGGCTCATGCGCGCTGCCGTTCTTACCCAGATCAACGAAGCCATGCCGGTGGAAGAGCTCACCCCCGTCGACCCTGGCCCCCGCGACGTCCTCGTCCACGTGACCGCCAGCGGGGTCTGCCACAGCGACCTTTCGGTGTACCACGGCTACATCGGCGACCTGACGCCCATCGTGCTCGGCCACGAAGGGACCGGCATCGTGGAGAAGGTGGGCTCGGAGGTCGCCGGCGTCAGGGCCGGCGATCGGATCATCGCGACGTTCATCCCCGCGTGCGGCCACTGCTGGTGGTGTTTGCGCGATCAGACCAATCTGTGCGAGCACGCCCTGGAGGTCAGCGCGGTCCCGCGCTTCAAGCGAGCCGATGGGACAGTGCTGCCCGGCATGACCGGGCTCGGGACGTTCGCAGAGACGATGACGGTGTCCGACGCGTCGGTGGTCAAGGTCGAGACCGACCTGCCCGACGAGCAACTCGCCCTCATCGGCTGCGGGGTGACCA
>JBPYFR010000243.1:0-44777 GCA_051985685.1 Acidimicrobiales bacterium | reverse complement strand
GCGGATCTCGTCGATGGCGTCAAGGCAACCGTCTAGGACTCCTGCATACGACTGGTGCGCTTCGGCCGGGTTCTCGTCGATGTCGACGCACACAGTTCGAGGGTCGTAGCCGTAGCCTCGGAGCAGCTCGCTGAGATCCTCTTCCGGTATCCGAGCCAGCACGGTCGGGTTCGCGATCTTGTATCCGTTCAGGTGCAGGATCGGCAGGACAGTGCCGTCGCTCCGTGGATTGAGGAACTTGTTGGCGTGCCAACTGGTCGCGAGCGCCCCGGTCTCTGCTTCGCCGTCGCCGATGACGCAGAACACGGTCAGCCCCGGGTGGTCGAGCGCCGCACCATAGGCGTGGAGCAGCGAGTACCCGAGCTCGCCGCCTTCGTGAAACGAGCCGGGTGTGTTCGGCGCAACGTGAGAGGGGACCCCACCCGGGAACGAGAACTGGTGGAACAGACGCTGCATGCCCACCTCGTCCTGACGGATGGAGGGATAGCGCTCGGTGTACGTCCCTTCGAGCCAGGCGCACGCGTTGGGCCCCGGCCCGCCGTGTCCGGGCCCCATCACGTAACAGGCGTTGAGTTCACGCTGGCGAATGGCGCGGTTGGCGTGTACGTACACGAAGTTCAAGCCGGGCGTGGTACCCCAGTGACCGAGCAATCTCGGTTTGACGTCCTCCGCCGCAAGGGGGCGACGAAGCAGCGGGTTGTCCATCAGGTAGATCTGGCCGACGGAGAGGTAATTGGCTGCCCTCCACCACGCATCGAGTAAGCGGAGCTCATCGGGGCGCAGCGGTCCGGGAGCATCAGCCAGTTGGTATCCGGCCGGCGCGATCGTCGGTCCCTTGTCGCTCGATTCGTTGTCAGCCGCGGTGTCGACAACGGTTGTCGCGCGTGGAGCGTTCATTGCTGTCTCCTCTGGTGCGATCGGACGACGGAGCGAGCCTAGGTGCCGGAGCGGGCGCTAGAACCGTGACGTGCGGATCCTCGTCGTCAACGCTGGGTCGACCAGCCTCAAACTCCGCGTGGTCGAACGTGACGATTCTGTGGCAGACAGCGTCGACCTCGATCCGCCCGGCGACTCTCTCCTCGACGACCTGAGCGGCTTCTTGGCGACGTCCGGGCCCATCGACGCCATCGGGCACCGCGTGGTCCACGGAGGACCGAGATTCACTCGTCCCACGGTCGTGGATTCCTCCGTCCGGGCGGCCCTGGACGAACTCAACGACCTGGCACCGTTGCACAACCCCCCTGCACTGGCGGCGATCGACGCCCTCCGCACCCTGGCTCCCCAGGTCCCGGCGGTCGCGTGCTTCGACACCGGGTTCCATTCCTCGCTCGACGAGAGTGCCGCCGTCTACGCGCTCCCGGGCCCATGGGTAGAGCGTTGGGGTCTGCGCCGCTACGGGTTCCACGGCCTCAGCTGCGAGTGGTCCACAGGTCGTGCCGCCACTCTCCTCGAACGGCCGGTGACCGGACTCCGCCTCGTCATCTGCCATTTGGGCGGAGGTGCGTCGGTGACGGCTGTTGGAGGAGGCCGTTCGGTTGACACCACCATGGGGTTCACCCCAACGGAGGGACTGGTGATGGCGACACGGCCCGGCGACGTCGACCCCGGCGCCGTGGCGTGGCTGGCGGCTCACGGCGTCACACCGGAGGAGCTTGCCGACGGACTGGAGCGGCGGAGCGGGCTCCTCGCGCTCTCCGGCGGAATCACCGGCGACATGCGGGACCTCCTGGCACGTCGTACCGGTGGCGACCCTGCGGCTGCGTTCGCCGTGGAGGTCTATCTCCACCGGTTGCGCGCCAAGATCGCGGACATGGCTGCGGCCACCGACGGGACGGATGCCGTGGTGTTCACCGGAGGTGTGGGAGAGAACGCGACCGAGATCCGGACAGCCGTGTGCGAGCACCTCAGTTGGCTCGGTGTCGCGCTCGACGCCGTCGCCAACGAGGCGGTCGCCTCCGATGACGTCGAGATCAGCCGACGCGACGCGCTCGTGCGCACGTTGGTCGTCCATGCTCGTGAGGAGCTGGTTGTCGCTGCGGGCTGCCGCTCCGCGCTGGCTTGACGAACGCCGAAGATCGGGCCCGTTGCGCTGCCCATGGCTTGGGTAGAACTTGGGTAGCAACAGCTCCCACGATTGCTCAGCTGCGCGCACAGTTGTCGGGCGGTCTACCATCCGTCCGATTCGGGCGGGCTCCACTCGGAGCCGGGCATCCTGACCTCTTCGCCCGGCGAGACGTGGTTGAAACGGGGGCTGGTCGGATGGTCGACGATCGACGGGGACGGGGGCGTGTCTTGCGTCGCGTGCGCTTCACGACGGGAGGCGCGCTGATCGTAGCTGGGCTGATGACAGCGACCCTGGGGTCGACCGTCGCGGGGTCGGGCCCGTCGCCGGCCGCTGCCTCCTCCGGAGCGCCGGCCTTCTGGCAGGCCGAGAAGATCTACCAGACGGCGATCGACACGCTCACCGCCGTCTCGTGTTCCTCCTCGTCGGTGTGCACCGCAGTCGGCAGCAGCGTGGGGAGCGAGTCACCCGGAGCCGCCGTCAACTCCACCGACGGCGGCGCCACGTGGACGGCCCAGAACCTCCCCGCCGGTGTGGGGACCATGGCCGCGGTCTCGTGCGCGTCGACGTCGGTTTGCGAGGCGTTCGGCTCCTCGAACACATCCAATGCGGCGGTCGCGGTGGGAACGACGAACGGCGGCGCAACCTGGCAGAGCCAGAACCTTCCTTCGGGCCTCCTGGATGTGAAGCAACTCTCGTGCCCATCGACTTCGCAGTGCGTCGCCGTCGGTCAGACTTCGGGTGGCCACACCATCATCATCGCAACCACCGACGGGGGCACGACCTGGGTGACTCAAGCCGTGCCGGCCGGCGTGTCCGACCTCTCGTCTGTTGCCTGCCCGTCGGTAACGATGTGCACGGCGGTTGGAGGAGCACCCTCCCGCACCGCCGCCGTCGTGACGACCACCGACGCGGGCGCGAGCTGGCAGACCCGGACTGCGCCGCCGATCGGGACTCTCACCTCCGTGGCCTGTCCGTCCACCACGGCGTGCACCGCGGTCGGAACGACCGCTGCGCTCAAGGGAGGGCCGGCGATCGTCTCGACGAGCGACGGCGGCACGACTTGGACCTCGGAGCAGATCCCGACAGGTGCCTTCGGAACAGGGGGCGGCCTGTCGGACATCGCGTGCGCCTCTTCAGCTGCGTGCACCGCGGTCGGGCAGGCGATGGTCAACGGTCCCGGTGTGGTCATCGCCACCAGCGATGGCGGGGCGACATGGGCCACGGAGAGCACGCCGACCGCATTCGACAGTGTCGGCGACGGCGTCTCGTGTCCGGCGCTCGGTGCCTGCATTGCGGTGGGCGAGACTTCCGCGAGTCATGGCATCATCATCGGCCAGGCACCAATCACCGCCGTGCTCACTCCGTCCGATGGTGCCACCGTGTCGGGAAGCTCGCAGGTCCTCGACGCGACCGCCGCGAGCCCTGCCGGCATGACATCGGTTAGCTTCGAGGTCAGCGGCGGCACGCTGAGCGACCATGTCGTCTCTGCATCCACGCCCACGCATTCCGGGTGGCGCGGTTGGTGGGACACCACAGACGTTCCCAACGGCACCTACACGCTCCAAAGCGTCGCGACCGACGCCGACTCAAGGACCGTCTCCAGCGCACCCATCACCGTCACCGTGGAGAACGCACCGCCGACATCGACTCTGCTGGGAAACGGTTCGGTCGAGGAGGCCTGGCTCACCGGCGCCCACCCCGGTGACCGCATCACTCTGCTCCGCCATGGAGCGACCGTTTCGAACTCCGCCAACCCCGGCGTGAGCGACTCGCTCGGGTCACTCATCATTCGGGACCTGCAGCCTGGCGGCGGCTACTCGTGGTTCGACAACACGACAGGCCAGCGGACGCCGCTGTTCGCCGTGTTGGCGCCGGGGGATAATCCGCCGACCGAGTCGTCCCTCTACAGCGGCCAGCCCATGCACGAGGGGCTCAACTACATCACGATGCGCGACGGCATCTCGTTGGCGGCCACCGTCCGTTACCCCTTCGGCGAGACGTGTACCGCGGCCAGCCCCTGCCCCACGGTCATTGAGTACTCGGGATACAACAACGCGGCGCCGACCGACCCCATCCCCGGGCTCATCGACAGCACCCTCGGCGTGCCCTGTTCCAATTGCGGGGACCCGAATCTCCTGCCGGACAGCGCGACCGACGTCGGGAACGTCCTGGCCCGGTTCTCTGGCTTCGCAACGGTCAGTCTCCAGATGCGAGGGACGGGCTGCTCTGGGGGTGCCTTCGACCTCTTCGGCTATCCCTCCGACTACGACGCGTACGACGCGATCGAGATTGCGGCCCATCAGTCGTGGGTCGCCAACCACAAGGTCGGCTTGGTCGGCATCAGCTTCTCCGGGCTGTCGCAGTTCCCGGCCGCCGGCACCGACCCACCAGGGCTCGCCGCCATCACCCCGATGAGCCCGACGGACGACCTGTTCTCCACGGGCTACCCGGGTGGAATCTTCAACAACGGGTTTGCGGCTGACTGGATCAATGCACGCATCGACGACGCGAAGGCAGCCGCGACGTACAGCGACGGCAAGGTGGTGGCGAGCTCGACCACGCCCATCCCTAACGTCGCTCAACCCTGGACCTACTACGAGATCGACGCCGAGATGGCGGCCAGCAACGGGGCGTCGTCGACCTGTTTGGCCAACCAAGTTCTGCACAACCAGTCCCAGGATCTCGCGAGCCTGGTCGGCCCGCAGTTGGTCGCACCGGGCACCGGCCAGGACCGTGACCCGTCGCTGTTCGACCGGCGCTCGATGGTTGACTGGGCCGCGCAGGTGAAGGTGCCGGTTTTCGTCTCCGGCGCCCTTCAAGACGAGCAGACTGGTCCTCAATGGCCGGCGCTGATCGACGCGATCCCGAAGACGACGCCGACGTTCGGCAACATGGTCAACGGGGACCACATCGACTCGCTCGATCCACAGACGATGAGCCGTTGGCTCGAGTTCCTCGACCTCTATGTGGCGGACAAGGTTCCGAGCCAGCCGGACGCCATTGACGCCTTCCTGCTGGACAGCTTCGCCCCCCTTGCCGCGCCGGTTTCGGCGCAAGCGCCGCTGCCGCCGATCCGCTTCACGAACGCCCCCGATGTCGCCGCCGCCCGCTCCGAGTTCGCCGCCCAGACCCCGCTCGTCCGGGTGTTCTTCGACAACGGGGCCGGCTCTGTCGGCCCGGGCGACATGGAGTCGACGTACAGCGCGGACTTCTCCGCCTGGCCACCGCCGGGCAAGATCACGAAGCTGTTTTTCGGCTCGGACGGGTCACTGACCCCTCGGCCCCACCACGCACGGCGCAGTACCACGTTCACCCTGAATCCCAACGTCCGACCCCGCACGAGCCTGCCGTCCGGCGGGAACGTCTGGGCGGCCAACCCAGGGTGGGACTGGACCCCGGTACCGGCTGCAAACGGGATCGCGTTCCAGACCGCCCCGTTCACAGACCCGACGACCATCGTCGGACCCGCCACCCTCGACCTTTGGGTCAAGGCATCGGCGCCGGTCGAGGACTTCCAGGCGACCATCACCGAGCTGCGCCCGCAAGCCGGGCGGGAGGAGTACATCACATCGGGCTTCCTGCGCAGCACGAACCAGGTGGACGCCCCCAACTCCACGGCACTCTTCACCAACCCCACCTATTTGCCTGCCGACGAAAAAAACCTGTCGCCGCACCGGTACTCGTTGGTGAAGATCCCAATCGACCCGATTGTCCACACGTTCCGGCCGGGCACCGCGCTACGGGTTGTTGTTTCCGCACCGGGTGGCGACCGCCCGGTATGGACTTTCGCCACCCTCGATAACGGCCAGCCGGCGACCGTCGGCTTGGGTGGCAAAGCCGCCTCCGCCCTGACGGTCAACGTCGTGCCCGGCGTTGACGCAACCGCGGCGCTGCCAACCTGCGGGACGTTGCGAGGCGAGCCGTGCCGGTCCTACACACCTGAGGGGAACCAGGTCGGACGCTGATCGTCCACCGCACGCGTGTGTCGCTCCCGGCGGCGACCGCAAACAGCCTCAGGAATCAGGAGATCGAGCGACCACGACGACGCACGGCGCATTGCGAACCACGTAGTCCGAGACGGAGCCGAGGAGCGCTCGCTTGATGCGACCGAGCCCGCGTGAGCCGACGACGATGGTCGTCGCCTCGATGTCGATGGCGAACTGGCACAGGGCCGGACCGGGCTCACCCTCGATCACGGCGGTCTCCAAACTGACGGCTGCCGGGATACCGGTGCCACCCAAGGCCGCGACCGTCTTCTCCACCGCGGCCGTACCCCGGGAGATCGCCTCGCGGTGCTGCGTCTCGACTTGAGCGTGCGTCATGGTCGACGCGGCATGACCGGTGGCATCCTCTGCGAGAGACGGGTCGACGGTGTCGGCGACAGCGACGACGATGACCCTGTCCGCAGGGCACAGGAGCGAGAGGCCAGTGGAGGCGGCATTGATGGCCAGGTCCGAACCATCGGTTGCAAGGAGGATCACCGGCATTGAGACAGCGCCTCTGTCATTGAGAATTGCCTCCTTGGTTTCCTCCTTGGTTCCCACCCTGGTCCCCAGAAGGGTCCGCGTGTGCGAGGTCCATCTCCCACCACAGGAAGTTCCGCGTTTGGTCCAGAATCTGCTGGCGGTGCTGGGCGTACGGAGCGTGACACGTTGCGTTCCACGACTCGAGAAACGCGTCGAGCCCTAGCGACTGAGCGGTGTTGATCGTGTTCACCGCTGCGCTATAGGGCACGAGCGGATCCGTCGTGCAGTGGAAGTCGAGTGCGGGCGCATCGCCCTTGGAGATGGCGCCGACTCCCGCCACGCCAATATAGGCACCGGAGAGGGAAACGGCCGCCCGAACACTTGCAGTCGGATCCTCGGACGACGAGTACCCGACGTTCAGAGCGGTGATCGCACCGGCCGAGGTCCCACCGATTGCGATGCGGTTTGGATCGATGCGATATGTGGTGGCGTGCGCGCGAAGCCAGAGGACCGCAGTCTGGGCATCCTGGAAGGCCTCTTGGATGGCGGCCAAGCAGTTCGAGAAGTTGCCTGTGCAGGCGGGGGACTCGAGCCTGTAATTGATCGACACATTGACGTAACCCTCTTCAGAGAAGGTCGTTGCTTCGTCCACCAGGTCCCCTTCGGTCTTGTCGCCACAGCAGAAGGAGCCACCGTGGACCCAGACGATGGCCGGTCGACGCGTGAAGGTGTCGCCTGTGGGCTGGTAGAGATCGAGCTGCAACGCGACCGTCTGGCCCTCCAGGTTCACCGCGCTGCCGTAGGTGACGTTGTTGGTGACGCTGACCGCATTGAACACGGCGTCCCGGTACCGCACCGGCGCGTTTCCCGGGGGGGCGATGTTGGGCCAGTCGCACCCGGCGGCAACAATTGCAAACAGGGCGAGGATCGGTATCAGAACAGAGCGGCGCACGCGGAGATCCTCGTGCCTCAATTTCCAGACGTCAAGCCCGGGACGGGTTGATGCCCGTCCGTTTGTCGCCGATGACATCGGAGGAACGAATTTGGTCGTGGGTACCCGTGCTGGGCGTACGAGCGGAGTGTGTAGTGGTTCGACAATTCGGCGCGCATGACGCAGAGCGTGCGTTCAACCCACGGGCACTTCGCGCAGTTTTCCTGTCTCGACCTCGTACACGAAGCCGCGCACGTTCTTGTGGGGCACGAACGGATTGGCGAAGATCCTGGCCGCAGTTTGCTTTACGTCGTCCTCGGCTTTCGCGAACGCCTCCAGCGCGAAACCCGGTCGAAGCCCTGTCTCACCATAGATTTGGCTCTTGACGGCGTCGTCACTGAAGGTCTCCATTCCGCAATCGGTGTGATGAACGAGGACGATCTCCTCTGTGCCGAGGAGGCGTTGCGATATGACAAGGCTCCGGATGGCGTCCTCGGAGGCGACCCCACCGGCGTTTCGGATCACATGGGCGTCACCCTCCTTGAGCCCGAGCGCCTTGGCCGGATCGAGTCGAGCGTCCATGCAGGCCAAGACTGCGACTTTCTTAGCGGGTGGCATAGGCAACGATTCTTTCTCAAACGCGGCGGCATAGGCCTCGTTGTTCTTGATCAGCTCGTCCGTAGCGCTCATTTCCAGCCTCCTAGCCCTCACCGTGATCGGCTCCAAAGTCCAGCGAGCGGCAACTGTTCATCGACCACCCGAGGCCGTTGACCCTATCTGCTGCGGCTTTTGGATCTTCAGGCCGTGCCTTGCGGACCTTCGACTGGCACCGCTTCAGCGCAAGAGTGATCGGCCGTAGCGCACCTCGGTGACGCCGAAGATGTGGAGCTTGTATTCCGGCCTCAATGTCCAGCAACGTGATTCGTACATCGCCCGAGCCCTGGTATTGGCGGCGATGACCCACAGACCCGCCTGCTCAAATCGCTTGCTGGCGAGCTGAGAGACGGCCGCGTCATGGAGAGCGCTACCCACCCCCTGGCCCCACTCATTCGGCAAGACGTGCAGGCGCATGAGCTGGCCCTCACCGTCGAAGTCCGGGTCTGCGCGTACCGAGACCGCCCCCAGGACTTTTCCCGATGTCCGAGCAACGAACGCGGCCGCCGAAGGATCGGCGAGCCGTTCGCTCCACTCCGCGGCAAGTTCCAGCGCGGTCGGCGGGACGGAATCGGCGGGGAAGTACGGTTTGTAGGCAACCGAGATGGTTTTGAGGTGCACGTCGGCCAGGAGCTCGGGATCGGTCGTGGTTTCGATCACGAGGCTCACGAGGACAACCGTACGCCGGCCCTCACGCCGCGGGAGCCAACCCGATCGAGTGGCAATCGACCTGGCGCCCCGATAATGCTGAGGCCGCTGGTTCGATGCCAGCGCCAGAAGACCGCGGTATCGAGTCGATCGGAGCACGCGTGACGGTACGCCAACACGACGTCGTGATCATCGGCGGAGGCGTCGCTGGAGTGAGCGCAGCGTTGGAGTGCAGCGACATCCAACTCGACGTCGTCCTCCTCGAGGCGAATTCGGTGCTCGGAGGCCAACTGGCCGAGATCTCTCATCCGGTCCGCAACGTGGCGGCCGGATGGTATGCCGACGGTCCCGCTCTGGGGGCTGGACTGCAGCGGGTAGCGGACCTCCTCGGGGAGCGGGTCCTGCTCGATCATCGAGTGACCTCGGCGGCGCTCGCGGAGGGGTGGATCGAGGCGGGCGGTCAACGATTTGTGTCCAAGACGACACTCATTGCGAGCGGCAGCGTGGCGCAACGTCTCGCGGTCGCGGTCGATGGGGCATTCGGAGGGGACGTCACCTACAACATCGAGAATGATCCGGATCGCTTCACGGGACGGCCGGTCGTCGTCGTCGGAGGGGGCGACAGCGCCACCCTGGACGCGCTTGCGCTCGCCCGGACTGCGCCTTCCGTGGTGCTTGCGCACCGCTCGGAGCTGCTCTCGGCCAGGCACGACATCATCGCCGAACTAAGAGCCGACCCACGCATCGAGGATCTGCCCGGCTGGGAGGTGGAGTCGGTGCACGGGCGCCGACACCTCGAGGAGGTCGTCCTGGTCAAAGCGGGAACGGGTGCTCGTCGCACGGTGCCTGCCGGTGGGCTGGTCGTGAAGATATCTCGGGATCCGTGCACGGCGGCGTTCCGCGGTCAGGTGGAGCTCGATCGCCGCGGGTTCGTCGTGGTCGACGGTGAACTTGCCAGTTCCTGTCGAGGTGTGTTCGCAGCCGGTGACGTGGTCAGCGGTGCCTACTGGCGCATTTCGAGCGCATTCGGCCATGGCTCGTTGGTGTCGAGGTCGATCCTTCGCTACCTACAGGGTGAAGCACGGTCAGGATCCGAGCGTGCCGTCGGGTCACCTGGTCGGGGGCCGCGATGACGGACCTTCGCTCGTTGCCCAGCGCGGCGGAGCTCGTCGCAGAGATGGAGCGGGCCGTTGGGGGACAGCCGCTCCGGACCCACCTTCCCTGGGGACCCCTTGTCGTCGAGTTGGTGCTGTCCAATCTGCGGCAGTGGGAGCTGGAGGACTCGACGCGCGATCCGCTCGCCAGCGACGGGCTCGTGGCGGGTGCGAAGCGCGAGATCGATCGCCTCAATGCAGGACGCCACCACTTCATCGAACAGATCGACGCCTCCATCGAAGCCGGCCTCGACCAGTCCCCCGTTGCTCCGGTCGCCACCGAGAGCCCGGGCATGGTCCTCGATCGGCTGTCGGTCCTCGTCATCAGACGGGCCCGAACTGCTTCGGCGTCCTTGCGTCAGCCCGAGTACGCAAAGCGCGTTCCGGATATCGAATCTCGGCTCGCCACCTTGTCCTCGGCGTTCGACTCGTACATTGACGAGTTGCGGGCCGGCACTCGGCGGTTCCTTGCCTACGAGAGTTTCAAGCTCTACGGATCATCCGCCCCCGTTGAGGACTGAGCGAACGAGTGGAGGCGGTATCCGCCCCGGTTGAACCCGCAGAGCACGCGGCGGTCGGCAACCGCCAAGTGCGCGATTCCGAGTGAAGTGTCTGCGAGAGACGCTGTCGACCGGTGGCCACCCTCGCGGTCAGGATCGACCAAATGGAGGCACCCGGTTCGGCCTGCGGCCGCCATCAGGTGACCGAACGGGGCAACGGCGACCCCGCCCGTTCCCCAGGCGACGTCGGAAGGGAGCGGACCACACCGGAGAATCCGTCCATCGGTCTGGCTAAGGACGGCGAACCCGCCTCCCCGCAGCTGTTCCCAGTCGTAGTCGTCGACAGGCCCGGTGCGGCCGGGTCCGGCAGTCCAGAGCGCGCCCCGATGCCAGTCGAGACTCGCGACCCGGAACCCAACCTCGGCCTCCCAGCGGGGTTGGCGAACCTGGTCGGCATCCAGCGGAGCCAGCGCGACCCGAGCGTCACCTCCCATAGCAACAAGCGGGCCATCGCTCCACGGGACCACTCCGAGCGCCGTCACCTCGCCGAAGGTGGTTGCGCACAGTCTGGTTGGAACGACGCCGCGCGTGGAAACCGCGTCAAGGGGATCCGAGACGAGCAGACCGCACGCTCCATCCGATCGCGGCGCCGAAGACACCAGTCGCCCCGCGACCGCAACCGTTCGCTCCACATCGGCGACGTACGACCACCGTGCGATCGGTTCAATGAGGCCTCCATCGACCCGCCGGAGGATGTCGGATCGATCGAAGCCACGAACCATACCGAAGTGGTTCAGAACAAGGATGAGCCCCAACTCGGGCACGTTCAGAATCGAATGGACATCGAGGTCGTATTGCGATGGCTCGTCATCGCCCGGAAACAACGTGGTCCCGAAAACGGCACGGGGCCGAAGCCGTTGATCCGCGAAGACGACGTTTCGGCCCAGGTTGTTCCAACAGGCAAGCTCACCGAGCGCGACGACTCGGCCGATCCCTTCCGGCTGGCTGTTGCGAACGCCTACGTCCGAAGCGGAATTCATCTGCCGATGGGCGAGCACGACTGTCACAGAATTTCCCTCAGCAGGGCGGCTGCTTCGTCGGGCCGTGTCTCAGCCAGACACGCCGATTGAGAGGGGCAGCCTCGAGAAACGACCCGGAAGTTGCGCAGGCTGACCACCCGGTTATACGCATAGCTCGCCTCTTCCTCCCTACAGAGGTCGGTGCAGTTGGATCCCCGCAGCGCCGCAGAGTGTCGCCAGGGCCGAACGTACACCGAGGTACGCCGGCAGATGGTCACGGTCGGGGTGCCCTGTTGGACGGCAATATGGGTGAGCCCGGTATCGACTCCGATGACGGCCCGACATCCCGACAGCACGTCCACGGCCTCGGGTGGCGTCGACGCGACCAGAGCCGGGATGCCGAGATCGTCCAACGGCGAAGAACCGTTCCCTCTGGTCACCTGGGCAACGTCGTGACCGTCTGCCCGGAGAAGCGCGGCCATCTCTGCCCATCGATCGGCCGGCCAACTCTTCGTAACGCCGTCCGTTTCGTGCACGAACAGGACGGTGTGATCGAGGTCGGACCGGGGTCGGGCCGCGAGCGGTATCGGCCGACTGAAGTCGGCGTTCACACCGAGATCGGTACAGATGCGCTCGAGGATGACGTTGATGTTCATGAGGCCAAATTTGGCCTCGAATTCAGCGGATCCCCACCAGAAGTCGCGCTGCAGCGGATGCTCACGTAAGTCGATGTATCGATCGCCGGCGCGCCTTGTGAAGGTGGCTTCGTCGACCACGCCGGCCAGACCTTCGATCCGTTCGGCGAGGAGCCGTTGAGAGGGCGCCCGGGCGACCAACCACACCGGGGCATCCTCGGCGACGAGAGCCTGAACGGCAGGAAGAGAAACCACCAAGTCGCCAAGACCGTATGACACGGGGGCGAGAAGCGTTTTGCCCACCGTCAGCTCGAAGCGTACGCGGTCCGGTCTTCGATGTCGGCCTCGGCGAATGCCTTGCGACGCTCAGCGCACTTGTTACACGTTTGGCAGTGGCTCATGCCGACGGGGGCGACGCACGAGAACGTGTGCTCAAGGGGCAGGTGACGCCCGCGCTCCAATACCTCGGCCTTGCTGAGTCCAGCGAAGGGTGTGATGACCTCGAGCCGGTGATCAAGGGCCATGCTGGCTGCGGCTGTGAAGCCGGAGAAGAACGCCGGGGTGCTGTCAGCAAACGGGTTACCTACTAATGTGCCCATGGCGATCCTGTTGGCTCCGTGCAGCGCACACCACACGGCGGTCTTGGCCAGGAGGAGCACGTTTCGCCCAGGCAGATAGACGGCATCGTCGGGGGTCGTTTCATCCGGAGCACCATTACCCAAAACGCTCCAGTGGTTGCCATAGACGTCGGCGATCGGTAGCTCGAGCACGGTTAGCGGTCTGATCCGGCCTTGGTCGGAAAGCGAGACGAGAAAGCGGCGCAGATGCGCTTCCTCGGTTTGCTCCCACGCCAATCCGAAGCGGATGTAAAGAGGCTGCACGACCTGACCATGTGCCGCCTGCTCGGCCAGCAGAATGCTGCTGTCCGCACCGCCGCTCGCCAGAACGACCAGCTCATCAGGCATCGTCGTGATCACCTTGGTAGACGCAACCTGATGTGCAGGTCTCGCGGACGACGACCTTGGACAGGTCTGGCAATGCCATCTTGAGATGGTCCCAGATCCATCGGGCGAGCACCTCGCTCGTCGGATTCTCGAGACCCTCTACCTCGTTCAAGTAGTAATGGTCGAGTCGGGCCAGTAATGGTTCTACAGCGCAGGACAGTTCGGCGAAGTCCCGGACCCACCCGGTCTCCTCTCCCACCGGTGCGTCCAAGTGCACAGCGAACCGATATGAGTGTCCGTGCAGCCGACCGCATTTGTGCCCGGGAGTGACGTAGGGCAGCCGATGGGCCGCCTCGAAGGTGAATTCCCTGAAGATCTCCATCAGAGACACAACCTCCATCCCGTGGGCCCGTTCCGCCCAAGCAACCGTGATCATACGGCCTGACTCGTGGCACCACCGGCGGTCCGCTGCCGGCAATAAGAAGCGATCATCGATGTTTCACTGACCACGAAAAATCTCCAGACGCTGGTACTGATCCGCCCTCGCGAAGGGGCTCACCTCCGTCCCGTCTTGCCGCGGGACTTGGCGCATCGGGGAAGTCTTCTGCGCCGGTCATGACGGCTGCCACTCCGGGCCAGGGCAGCCGACTCGGGCGCGTCCGGCAACATCTCAATAGAGTCTCCGCAGCGGAGCGGAAGGAGCGGGGACATATGGCAACGGTTGAGACCGTCCGAGGACCAATAGACACCGCTGACCTCGGACCCACCTACATGCATGAGCACGTCTTCGTCCTCGACGCGGACGTCCAGCTGAACTACCCGTCCGAGTGGGGTAGCGAGGACGATCGTGTGGCCGACGCCGTCGGCAAGCTCAAGGCCCTTGCCGCCCAGGGGATTCGCAGCATCGCCGATCCCACGGTCGTGGGTCTGGGCCGCTACATCCCGCGCATCGAGCGAATCGCCGGTCAGGTACCTGATCTGCACATCATTGCCGCGACCGGTTGTTACACCTACGGCCAGGTGCCCTTCTTCTTCTACTACAGGGGTCCTGCTTTGTCGGCGGCGCTTGGTGCCGAGGTGCCGGACCCGATGGTCGACATGTTCGTCGGTGACGTCACCGTGGGCATCGCCGGTACGGGGGTCAAGGCTGCTTTCCTGAAGTGCGCCATCGACCACCAGGGCATGACCGACGGGGTGGCCAGGGTCATGCGAGCGGTGGCGCGGGCCCATCGTCAAACGGGTGCCCCCATCACGGTGCACACCCATCCGGGCTCACAGACCGGCCTAGCCGTGCAGAAATTGCTGTGTGGTGAGGAGGGCGTCGACCCGACCCGTGTGGTGCTCGGCCACTCGGGCGACAGTAACGACATCGACCACTTGAGCACGCTGGCCGACGAGGGCTTCATTTTGGGAATGGACCGGTTCGGGGTCAACGTCGGGACGACATTCGAGGCGCGAGCCGACACGCTGATCGAGATGTGCAATCGCGGCTACGCCGACCGCATGGTCCTGGCCCACGACGCAGCCTGCTACATCGACTGGATCGACCCCAATGTGCTCGCGTTGATGACACAGTGGAACTATCTCCACATTCACGACGATGTCCTGCCCTACGTCCGCGAACGAGGTGTGACTGAGGCCCAGATCGAGTCGATGCTCGTAGATGTGCCGCGGCGGTACTTCGAGAACAACGCCGCCTACTGAGCCGAAGATTCCACCCAAAGAGTGGACGGTCTGGGAACCCAGGCCTGGGGGAAGATGAAACCTCTTCTATCTGTCCAGAAATGGACCCTTGAAGGAGAGCCAGAGCGCTCGGTTTTGAGCTGCTCCAGCATGATCACGATCATCCGCGTCCTAGATTTATTTCCCACCTTGGGTTACCTGCAGCGATGAGTCTTCACGGACGAGCGCTCCGACATCAGGGCTTGGCTGGTGGATCGATTGGGAATCGGTTCTCAGCCAGCATGCAATGATCATTGGATCGGTCGGGCTGGCCAACTCGCGTGTCGCTGATATGTGGGGGAGCGTTCCTCTCTACTCGAGGGCTAGTTCCAATTCTCGCTCGAATCAATTCGGTACTTGGAGGCTGATCAACAGTGCAAAGTCGAACCGATGACCCCAAGGCCCTCGATCTGGTCATTCCGATCGGCGAAGCTGAGCCACCGCTGTATCGGAGCCGTTACGGCGGTCTGTGGGTTGACCGCCGGGATGCCCACGAGATCCTCGGGGCTCGCCTGGCCAGAGGTGACATCACCGAAGCCGACGCCAAAGTCCTGGCCCATTACATCGACTGGGGCTATGTCGCATTCCCGAAAGCCACCGACGACGCGGTGATCGACGAATATCTGCACCTGTACGAGGCCGCGTGGGACGCTGCTCCGTCCGTCATCTATCTGCATTGGAAGCGGCAAGTGCTGCCGATGGAGCGGACGTACTACGACGAGGTCACAAAGGTCAGCGACCTGCACAGTTGCTTCAGGCGAGCGGGCGAGCTCATCTACCCCACGCCGGTGCTGCGCTTCTTGACCCAAATTTACGAACGGCCTCCCGTCGTGTTCCAGACCATGACCATGCGCAAGGGCTCAGAAGAGATCCTCCACCTCGACACGGGACCGCTTACGCTCACTGAGCCGATGTCCATGGCTGCCTCGTGGGTAGCGCTCGAAGATATTCAGCCAGAATCAGGTGAGTTCCAGTTCATCCCTGGGAGCCATCGTCTTCCGGAGGTCTTGCACTACGGCACGGACAAGGGGCACAGCGGAGATTACGATGAATACGGCCGGATCTTGGAGACGACCCTCTCGATGTGCGAAGAGCGTGGGTTGAAAACCAAGACCTTCATTGCCAAAAAGGGCGACGTCTTGATCTGGCACGCGGACCTGATGCACGGCGGAGCCCCGATTCGGGATCACACTCGAACCCGCAAGAGCCTGGTCGCTCATTTCATGCCTCTCGGTGTCATGCCAACGTTCATCGATTCTTCGATCGTCAACGCCGTTCCCTATCCCGAAGGTGGCTACTGCCTCGACAGGCTTCTGCACGACACGACGCCGAGGCAGCAACGGGAGCAAGAGGCCAGCGAAGTATCGCCCTCTCCGCCTGACGAGACTCGCGACTAGTAGGGAAAGTCGCGGGGCAGATTCCGAGCTAGTTCCCCTCGGACGGCCTCGGACAGCCTTCAAGAACTCATGACAAACGTGAACTCCACGCGAACACGGTCGACGTCGACGGCGCGACAACGGGAATTTGCGGAGGCTGGGCCTAGGCGTCATGGCACCACGGCGCGTTGAAAGAGTGGCCGATACCATGACGTCGTGCCCGCCGACGATCAACTACCACAACCTCCTGACAAGAAGACGCAGCCTGGCGAGCGTCGAAGGCTGAGCCGTCGTGCCCTCCTCGGGTACGCCGGGGCTGGCGCCGCAGCCGGTGCCCTTGGACCGGTGCTCTCCGGGGGGGCGCTGGCCCGGGCTACAGCGGATCCACCCGTTCAGGGTGGCATTCCGGTGAGCCCATCATCGCCGCAGTACGAAGCGCTGAAGGTTCTCGGGCGCAAAGGCCTGCGGCTTCCGGATTCGCTGCCGTTCCCGGACCTGCCCGCAGGCACCGACACCATGCCGACTATCGAACACGTGGTCGTACTCATGATGGAGAACCATTCGTTCGACAACATTCTCGGGATGCTCGGCCGGGGCGACGGATTCAAGCTCGGGCCCGGCGGACAGCCTACGGCGAGCAACCCTTACGCCGACGGCCGCATACAGCACGCGTTTCACATGCCGACGACCTGCCAGCTGCACGGCGCACCGGGCCAGGAGTGGACTACCTCCCACGTGGCCTACGACAACGGCGCCTTGGACGGATTCGTTCGTGCCTCGGGCGGAGTGGCGATGGGCTACTGGACCGATGACGATCTGCCGTTCACCTACAGTCTCGCATCATCGTTCCCCATCGCCGACCGGTGGTTCTGCTCACTTCTCGGGCAGACGGATCCGCAACGCCGCTACGTGATTGCCGGCACTTCCGGCGGGATGGTCGACGACATCAACATCCCGTCGCAGCTCGCCCTCTTGGCGCAGGAGGTAAACGGGACGATCTTCCAGAGACTCACTACACACGGGATCGATTGGGCCAACTACGCAACCTCCTACCCGCTCGGCGCGACACCGGAGCTCTACCCCGTCAACGACACGGCCCTCGAGTCGGGCTCCCATCTACGTGCGTTCGACCAGTTCTTCACCGACGCGGCCGCAGGCACGTTGCCGGGCTTCTCCTTTCTGGACCCGAACTACGACACACAGTCCCAGGAGAACCCCCAGAACATCGTCGTCGGCGAGGCGATGATCGCACAGGTCGTCCAGGCGTTGGGCAACGGGCCGGGTTGGGCGCAATCGTTGCTCGTTCTCACCTATGACGAGCACGGCGGGTACTACGATCACGTGCCGCCGCCCGTTGCTCTCGCGCCAGACTCACTGTCCCCCGTCGTGCTGCCTGGCGAGATCACGTATGAGGGTTTTGCGCGCTACGGGTTCCGCGTGCCGGGCATCATCGTGTCTCCGTACGCAAGGCGAGAGCACGTCAGCCATACCGTGTTTGACCACACCTCGGTGCTCGCACTCATAGAGCGCAAGTGGAACCTGCCGGCCATGACCTATCGCGACGCGAATGCAAACGACCTCACCGACCTCATCGATCTCCACGCCATGGCCCAAGGCCGACCGATCTTTCCTGAGCTTCCATCATTGGCGGCGGCGGGTGACACCCCAGAGGCGTTGGCGTGCTCGACTTCGGGGCCGGGCACCATACCGCCACCGGACAGCATCAGCCCCGCTCCCTAATCGAGGCTCACTGAAGGCAACCGTCACAGTCCACTAGCCGTCGAGAGTAAGGGCTGGGGCTGTGCCGTTTCTGCCAAGGAGCGGATGCCAGGGATCGAGAAGCGGCCTCATGCCAGTTTCGCAACATCAAGTCCGGGTATGACTCATGAACGCTGCCGCCAGAGCGGTGATGCAGGTCAAGATCCCCAACCAGGGAACGAATCCAACAAGGGAACGAGGTGGGTCGAGTCATGCCACAACCGACGTGGAGTTCCAAGAGAGAACGTCAGTACAAGCACATCAAGGCTGGCCTCGAGCAGCGCGGAGACTCCGAAGAGTTGGCAGAAGAGATTGCAGCGAGGACTGTCAACAAAGATCGAGCACGCGCCGGTGAGTCCAAGACTTCAAGCGCAGCATCCACCCGCGACATTTCCTCTGAACGTCGGGGCGGTCTTCGCTCTCACAGCGGGAGCCGGGGTCGGACCAGGGATCAGCTCTACAACGAGGCCAAACGGAAGGGCGTGCCGGGCCGCTCCAAGATGACGAAGGCCCAGCTGGAACGAGCTGTAGGACGGTAATTGCACCTTGGCTTGGATGAGCAGAGGTCGATCGTCGTGCGTGGGCTCCGAGTCGTGGACTCGCTGGCACTGGCGTCGGGCGAGTGAACAGTTCGAATGGTGGTGGAAAATCGACGTGGTTCAACGTCGGCCGTTGACCAGTCATGGTTATCAGCTCTTACCCGGGCTCTCTGGCTTGGTAAAACGAAACATCACCTTGTCCCGGTAGTAGTAGTCGAGCCAGCTGCAGAGTCCAGAGTCATGCGCGTCGCGCCTGTGAGCATGAACAGGGACGAATCGGATGGGCAGCCGACCAACCGCCGCTTCGAAGCCGGCCGCTTGGAAGACGTTTGCGACCTCGTCCAGATGGTAGGGGCCCGGTAGACCGAGGACGGACGCATTGTCGCCGTGCCAGGCCATCATGATCGGGCTGTCCGTGTGGACCCCCATGGTGGCGTAATACGAACTGCCAGGCTCGAGGGCGGCGAACAAAGTCTTCGCGTGCGAAGACAGGTCATGCAAGACGTAGAGCACCTCATGACTGAACGCGACGGCGAAGTTCGACCACCCTTCGGGTACGGTTGTTGCGATCTCAAAGTGCAGTGGGCGACCACCGGTGAGACGGCGGGCGTCATCGATCGCGCCGGGCGCCGGGTCATAGCCAAACCCCTCGCCGATGCCGGCCCGATCGACGAGAAGACGCAAGAAGCCGCCGCGGTTGCAGCCAACGTCTAGCACTTTGCTCCTCGACAGAATGGTGTCGGCGTCGACCATTTCGAGCATCGCCAACCAAATGAAACCGTGCTCGTCCTGCATGACCTCGTCCTCACGAGATCCTCGCCAGTACAAGTCCACCACGACCCTCACCGTACTCAAGCCGCGGAGCAGTTGCCGTCTGTGATTCACCAGCTGAAAATGGGTGAGCTAACAAGCGTGAGGTGACCAAGACGCGCCGGTCCGCGACCGGACCATTGAGGGAGGATCCAGCATGGACCAGGACAGCTATCGGTTCTTGAAGTTCGACCCTCTGGACGAGGGCGTGATGCTCGTGACATTGAACCGGCCGGAACGGATGAATGCCGCCCACGAGCCCATGCACACCGAGCTGGCCCGAGTGTGGACTGACATCGACCGAGATGACACCGTTCGAGCCGTGGTGGTCACCGGTGCGGGCGGCTCATTCTCGGCTGGCGGCGACCTCGACATGGTGGGACGACTGGCCGGCAACTACCCGGCGTTGGTGGCGATGCTGCGTGAGACGCAGGACTTGGTCTACAACATGGTCAATTGTGATACTCCCGTGGTGTCGGCCATCAATGGGACCGCAGTCGGTGCCGGACTGGTCGTGGCCCTCTTGGCAGACATCTCGCTCGCGGCCGAAGGGGTGCGGGTCACAGACGGCCACCTCCGGCTCGGCGTCGCAGCCGGAGACCACGCGGCGATTCTTTGGCCGCTGCTGTGTGGGATGGCGAGGGCCAAGGACCTTCTACTGACGGCCGACTTCATCGAGGCATCCGAGGCAGCGCGGATCGGGCTCGTGAGCCGATGCGTCCCGGCGGACCGGCTGATGGAGGAGGCGCTAGGGGTGGCTCGGCAGCTCGCCACCGGGCCCCAAGTTGCCATTCGGCTGACCAAGCGGGCGCTGAACAACTGGCTCCGCTTGGCCGGACCGACCTTCGACGCCTCCGCCGCGTACGAAATGCTCACGTTCATGGGAGCGGACGTACGTGAAGGGATCGATGCCATTAGGGGCAAGCGTCGCGCCCAGTTCGACGGGTAATGCTCAACGGATAACCATCCACCGAGTGACCGAGATCTACGTCTGCCGTCTTTGCAGATGCGGGAGTTGCGAGAGATCCACCGAGGACGCAGGACGCCGGGTCGTAGGGGGCGATGATTCTGCCCGGCGATCCGGCGACCATGCGGCTCGTTCGACCGCGAAGTCCGGCGACATAGGGTACTGACGTGAGCATCGACGATGGGTTCAAGCGCATCGGCTCCGATCCCTTCGAACTTTCCGACGACGAGAGAGATCCGATCCGGCGCCTCCGTGGCCGGCTCCCTATGCCGGTCACTATCTGGACGGCGTATGGCGAGGAGGATCTGGCTGCCGGAATCACAGTGTCTTCGGCAATTGTTGCGGAGGGTGATCCCCCGTCTGTACTCGGCCTCGTCGCTCCGGATTCTGCTTTCTGGGACTCGGTGCGCACCTCGAAGCGATTCGTCGTACACGTGCTCAACCAAGATCAGTCCCGAATCGCGGATCAGTTCGCGCTTCGGTATCCGGGAGATCCGTTTGAAGGCCTCTCGATTGCCGCGTCGGAACATGGTCCTGTGCTGTGTGACGTCGGGACTCGTTCAGACTGCACCCTGACGGGCTATCTCGATGGTGGTTACTCGTTGTTGATCCGGGGGTCGATCGATGAGGTAGATCTCGATCCCAACCCCATCCAGCCGCTGATCCATTACAGGGGTCGCTACTTCACCACCGGCCCCAGGACGTAGTCCTCTGTTCTGAAATACGCATGACCAAGGTGTGGATCAGGGCGCCCATCCTTCTTCGCGCGCCCAGATCTCGGCTCTTTCCAGGATTATGAGGACGGTCTCTGTCTTGGCATCGGTATACCCCCAACCATCATCGGCCCAGATGCGAACCGCTTCCCACTTGGCTTGCGCGTACCGTGTCGCCTCTTCGGTGTGGCCGCGCAGGTAGTCGCGAAAAAGCAGATGCTCGCGCTCCCATTCCGAGCCGACGTTGCAGACATGGACATGCACCTCGCGTGGGGCATCGGGAAACGGCCGAAAGTAGCGGTGCAGCGCGTCACGGCTGCGGAGCTGCAGACCGAGCGCTTCCAGACACGGGACGTACGTTGCCTCGACGTTCATGTCCGCGACACTCACTTGGATGTCGATGATGGGCTTGGCGGCCAGCCCTGGTATGGACGTCGATCCAATGTGCTCGATCCGACGCGCGGCACCACTCAGGGCGCGGATAATTCCGCTTCGAAACTGCTCGAAGCGACGAGGCCAGTTTGAGTCGTAGTCGACCAGTTCGATTATGTCTGCCCGAGTGCTCCCCGCGGTGATCTCAAAGCCGGGCCAAACCAATGGCATCACAGAGCGGGAGAGCGTCAGTCTTTCCTCTCGTGGCAGCTGGTGGGGATCAAGGCCTCGAGGTTCGGCAACAAGCCTGTAGAGGTCGAGAACCGTCGCCTGTCGGCCCTTCGTTTCCCGCAGCCGTTTCCAAGCCTCGATCTGGTCATCGACGCCGTCCGACATGACCGGAAGTGTTGCAGAGATGACCAATCGCCAGGTTGCGGTAGCCGGTGGGTGATCAGCTTCCTCGACAAGCTCGGCGCCCTGCTCTAGGCCTCGACCGAGCAAGGCAAAGACAGCGGCCGACGCGGCGATTCCGTATTCAGGACCAAATACGCGCTCGGAGCCTTGACCTTGATCCGTACCCGTCAATCGGCCATCAGATCCGAAACGCTGAGCCCGCGGCGGGCGCAGTTGATCTCCGAAACAGCAGAGTCGACCGTGCTTGTGACGGGAAAGTGATCGTCTAAACAGCTAAGTTCCAGCACGCGTTGGACGGAGGAAGTGTCGGGCACGACAATGCGCAACTCCAGCCGTCGCTGCGCGAGCCAGCCAGCCAACTTGTGCAGCATCCGGATACCTGCGCTGTGGATGTGCCTTACTTCGGACAGGTCGACGACCAAACCGACAGCGTCATGATTCATCCCATCAAGCATCTCGTGGTACAGCTTCTCCGAGTTACTCATGTCGATGTCATCGATCAGCTGAGTGACTGCGACAGGCAAGCGAGACTCGGGGACCGGTGTCGCTGCGCGTACGGGCGCTGGCCCGGTCTTGACCGGCGCACGCCCGACTGGGTGGGAGAGCCGGACCTGGGTGCCCTCTGGGCCCGATGCGACGTCGACCTTCTCCACGAGTCCCTGCATCAGCAGCAGGCCTCGTCCGCCTTCGTCCGCACGAGATGGTCGCCACCGTCCATGATCGCGAACCACGATCTCGGCCAGTCCGTCACGGATGCTGGCTTCAACTTCGACTTGCCCCCCAGGCGACGTGTACGCGTGTTCGATCACGTTCGTCACTGCTTCGCCGACCGCGAGCACGAGGTCGTGAGCCTCCTCGTCGCTTGCCCCCGAGACGGTGACCCACTGGCCGAGAGTGCGGCGGAGCGTTGCGACCGATTGAGGTTCCGCGGGAAGCAGGAGTCGGAAGTCTCCGATCGGAGTGGGCAGCAACCGAACCATGAGCAGCGCTACATCATCGTCGCTTGACTCGGGCCGTGGGGGTTGCAGCACCCGCTCATCACAGAGCGAGTCCAAGTTTTCGCGGTGTCCCTCAGTAGCGGTTCTCAGTGCCTCCATACTTTCGGAGATGGAGCCGCGACGTCGCTCGATCAGGCCATCCGTGTACAAGACAAGGGTGGATCCCGGTCGGATCGTGATAGTGGCTTCCGCTTGCGTTGCACTCGTTACCCCGAGCGGAGGCGACCGGCCTTCCATGAGGTAGGTTGCCGGCCCGTCTGGGCTGATTAGCAGCGGCGGCGGATGGCCGGCACTGGCGAACGACAAGGTTCGGTCATCCGGATCAAGAACGGCATAAATCAGCGTTGCCATCTGCGCGGCATCAAACTCGGCCACTAACCGCGAGAGTCGCTGAAGTACTGCCGCAGGTGAGTCCGTCTCGATTGCGTACGCTCGTAATGCGGTGCGCAGTTGTCCCATCGTGGCAGCAGCTGCCAAACCCTTCCCCACCACGTCGCCGATGGTTAGTCCCAGCCGTCCATGGGGCAACGTGAACACGTCGTACCAGTCCCCGCCGACTTCGAGGCCAGCGCCGCCTGGTAGGTAGCGGGACGCGAACTCCACCCCAGGGATGATCGGTAGTCGGTCGGGCAGGAGACTGCGTTGGAGCGTTTCGGCGTTCCTGTGTTCACGCTTGAGGGCTCCGACACGCTCAGTCATGATTGCTGCCAGCACGAACGAGGTAAGCGCGATGACCGCATCGTATGTTTGAAGCATCAACATTCGATGTAGCAGCGTCGCGTTCGCGAACGGGCCAGCCTCGTCGATCGCGGCCCATACGGTCATCCCGACAACCGTGACTGCGGCCAGTGATGCACCTAACTGGCCAAAGCGAACTGCAGCCCAGATGAGTAGCGGAAAGACGAGAAACGTATCTTGGTACTGACTGTGGAAGACCAAGTAGGCGACCAGACCCGAGCCGGCGATAACAACAGTCGCTTCGAGCCAACGTCGCCAGGCCAGCTGCCCGACCTGTCTCAAACTGAGGAGGAGCGGGGCGAACACCAACACACCGGTGGCGTCGCCCGCCCACCACAGCGCCCAGGTACTGGCGATGTCGGAGCGCGAGATCGTGCCATCCATCAGCAGCGCTGCAGTCCCGAGCCCAGCGCTTACGGTCATGCTGGTCAGGGCGCCGAGGAGAACCAACGCCAGCGCATCGCGCAGTCGGTCCAGCTGAGAGCGAAAGCCGGCCGCCCTAAGCAGACCCACTGCGAGCAGCGGAGCGGCTGTGTTGCCGACCGCTATCAACACCGCCCCGCCGAGCGATGGGTTGATGGGGACATTGACAAGTAGCGCGCCCAATGTGATGGCCGGCCACAGCCGAACGCCGAACCAGAGCAGCGCCACCACCGCTATTCCGGTGGGCGGCCAGATCGGGGTGACCACGCTGCCGACCAAGGCCACACGGAGACTCAGCCTGGCGGTCAGGTAGTAGGTGGCGGCGACCACCACGAACTGGAAGGCGTAGGTGCCGACACAGGTCAATTGCCCGGTGTCGGTCAGTCTGGACAAGCGCGACAATGCCTTAAGGCCACCCCGGTCCGAAAGGGTCGGAAACGGCCTCACCGGGATAAGTTCTCACGCCGCCCGCAGGCGCACTCCCGACTCAACGAGCGACGCGCCGTCGGGCAAGGCGACAACGGTTCCCGCGAGACCACTGTCTGGCCGCTACGAGCGAGGTTTCGCAACCGGGCCGTGCGGATGACGGCGGGGCCGACATAGTTCTCTTCGGTCCGGCGGACGACGTCGCAGGTGTGTCGCCGATTACGGATGCGGTCGTCTTGGGGTCCGTTTCCCACTGCGGCATGGATCCCACAACATCGACCTGTGTTCTTGTTGCCGGCTTCTATCGCGATGTTGATAGCAACAATCTCGACCAGAATCGTGAGAGCAACCCACTGCCGTCTGTTTCGGCCCGCTGACGGCGCGGGTGGTACGGGTGGTGGTGATGATGGTGGTGGTAGTGCCTCGGTCAAAGTGTCGCTCCCCCTCTGCCCTCCGACCCCGAGCAGGGGGGTGGGACAATAGTTCGGCCAACGGAGGTACGCAATGGCTGTTGCTGCAACCGCCTCTGCTGCGGCGCGATTCGATCGAGCGCACCGCCAACCACCTCAAAGGCGAAATCCAGGTCAGCCCGCCAAGGACCCAAGCCACGAGCCGCACAGTGCCGGTGCCGCCGAACGTGCTGCCCGCGTTGGGAACCACCCAGGTACCTGCGTCGTTCCGCCCACTTTCGGCAGTGCTTCTAGTCAGTCCCGGCAGGATGAAGGCTCCGTCCTGCCTCTCTCAACAACGAGTCGTCACTTCGTGGGGCGCTGCAAAAGCACCGAGTTCGATAGAAGAGTCCCCAGCCATTCAGGGCAATCACCCCGGCCGGAATGTTGGCCTCTTTGGTGAGGTCATGGGAGCTTGCCCAAGTCCATCCAGCGCTGGAAGAGGTCCACCCGATCCGTGGGCCAGGCGCCGTCACACGGCATCGTCCCTTCCCGTAGGCGCCTCACGATTGCTTCTGCATGAGCGCTGACGTCTTGATAAGACCACAGGTCAAAGTGAGAGGACATGGCCTGCTGATCTCTGTCTCGAAACAGTGGTCTGATGTCGGTCTCAAAGCTGACGGAGTCGGTGGCGCTACTCATAGGGATCTCCTATCTCGAGCGTGTCGTGAGCTGCTCAGCGTTCGTGAATCTGGGGTCTGACCTATTAGACGGACGAGGTGAGATCAAGGTTCTGCCATCCTTTCGGAATGACTGGTACCAGTGGCGTCCGCTGACGGTATCTCGAGAGAAAACTTACCGCTGCCGCCGAACCCACCCGGACACGTGCAGTGTGCCGGTCAGGCTGGGGCTGCAGGAGTACACCCTGGGCCGAGCGACTGCGTGCTCTCCAAGTGGTCGCTTTTGTAGAGAGTCGACAAGAGCTTCTCGTGGGTGTCGCCGCTCTTCAAAAGCCGATGCGCCTCAGCCGCGCAAGGGCGACACCGAGTTCGGCGTGTCATCTCTTCGGAGCACATTTGCACGCCGCAAGTGCAATGCTGGCGACGTGACGAGTTGCGATAGGTCGGTGCGGGTATGGGTGGCTCTGCTGGTGCTGACCTGCGTGGCGCTCGTCGGGGCAGCCTGCTCCGAAAGCCGTTCCGCGTTGTCGAGCGGGACCCCCGCTCATTCGGGAGCTCCATCCTCTCCGACACACGTAAGAGCGGTGCCCAGCTCGGCGACGACCACAACGGCCACGACCACCCCGACTTCAGCTCCTCTGTCTGCTGGGAGCTTCTTCGTCGAACCTTGCGCCAATATCGTGGGGAGTCCTCTCGTCACATCGAGTGTGGATTTACAACCGTTCCTGCTCAGTGCGGCTCAGCTCCCAGCGGGGGCGATCATCGACGGGCCACATCAGACTTCGAGCACTCCGCCCATCTATGCGTCGGTGCCGACAACTAGCCCAGCGGCGTACGAGAACATCTCGCTGTCTGGGGCATCGACGCGGGCCGGTACCGCGGACGTGTCGCTCTCTGAGGTGATTGGTGACGTGGGTTCGGCCAGCTTCGCGAGTCAATTGCTCTCCATGCTGGATGTCGACCTCAACGGACCCGGGTGCAACCCAAGCGGAGAGGACATAGTTCCTCTACCGGGAACCAGTCCTCCGGTGAGTGCAACACTCAGCGCTGGAACACAGAGGGGTCGCAGCGAACTCGGCGCGAGACTCTTTGCTGCAAAGGGTTCTCGGCTGGTCTGTTTGACGTGGGGGAGCGGTGTCTCCGTCCGCGGGAGCGGCGACGTTCCAGGGCGCCTCCCGCCTCTCCCGCCCCTGCCTGACAAGTCCGAGATGGCTCGGGTTCTCAATTCCGCGTTGGCGCTCATTCCCACCTGAGACCTGACGAGAATGTGCCGGCGAACCGCGGTGCTTATTGGCGAGGCGGAGGTGGAGCCGAGTCGGGTATCGCAGTTGTGCACTGTTTGGCGTTCCTTTGTGGCACGACACGAAGCGAAAACGGCCTGTGGCGCGGTGTAGCACGGAGGGTCTTCCAACAAAGGCCGCTATTGCCGACTGAAGAACTCCACAGCCAAGTTGGTGGCGCTGATGGTCGGCGTCGTGTACCCCGTCGAGGCACTGCGGGCGGCTCCGGGCCAGGTATGACCTCCTCCGAGCACCGAATAGAGAACTATCTGGATTCCGTGTGCACAAGATGGCCAAATCCTGCGCTCCACGTCAGTTCCTATGCGTCGCAGCGTTGGACTCTTCCGGCAGTGGTCGAGCTGCGCCCAATCACTCATGTTGAGGAGGGTGCCCCGCACCTTCACTCCAGGTAACGACAGCCCCTCTGCGCCGTTTTGATAGGGGACGACGGGATCGTCCGTTCCGTGGAAGGCCAGCATTGGCAACGGCGTGTCACACCCCAGGCGGAAGTCGACCGACACAGTCGCGATGGCTGCAATCTGACCAGGATGCGTGCACGCCAAGAGGATTGTGAAGGCTGCTCCTTCCGAGAACCCCGCGGCGTAGACACGGCCCAGGTCGATGCAGAGCGAGCCTTGTACCTGAGTGATGACTGCTTCGACATACTCAGCATCGGGCCCTTCCCATGTTTGTCCCGGTCCTTCCGGGGTCACAACCACAAAACCCTTTTTGGAGCCGCGTTCCGGCATCTGCGTAAGACCGGCGAACTCGGGTGCCGAGCTCGCGAACCCGTGGAACTCGACGATCATGGGGAAGGTCTTTCCTGGCCGGTAGTCAGTGGGCAAGCGCTCGAGGTACTCATGGTTCGATCCATCCATCGAGATCGAGTGCACACCGGAGGCAGGTTGAGGTGGCGCGCTGCGCCTTGCGCACCCGGAGGAGCGAACGGAGTAATGGGCGGTGGAGGACGCGGCTGCCTCTTCGCCGACACCGACAAGGGAAATCGTCGCAAGGAGCAGGCCCGCTAAGGCGATCATGGTGTGGTGCGCCAGCCTGTTCGCCGAGCGACTGGGGCGTGATCGGACCGACGGGAGCGTCACGAGCACGGACGGTAGCGAAAGAAGGGACGAGGTCCATGGCACGTCGGTCCGTGGATTGATCATGGAATCTCCACCGACAGATGCCCTTAGTCGCCTAAAGCAGAGTCCGTTGACTTAGAGACGGTTGTTCCTTACTCGCATTTCGGGGCGATCAACTACTCGAGCGTTGAAGTTCACCGGGTCAGGGGGACAACCATTCGCACTCCCAGTCGGTGCCGACCAGTCGGTAACGGAGCCGATCGTGGAGTCGGTCTGCGCCCTCCTGCCAGAACTCCACGACCTGTGGTTGAAGGCGATAGCCGCCCCACCGTGTGGGGCGCTGCAGGTCGTCTCCGTAGAGCTGTTCCAGTTCGGCCACTCGTTGCTCGATCTCTTCTCGGCCGGTAATCACTTGGCTCTGATGGGATGCGGCTGCAGTGCGGCGGGCCGCCGGAGGCCGCGTCAGCCAGTAGCGATCGGCTTCAGCATCGCTGACGCGGCTGGTCGCACCACTGACCCGGACCTGACGGTGGAGTGGAAGGTGCCAGTGAAACAGCACCGCGGCGCGGGCGTCGTGGCGCAGCTCGTCGCCCTTCTCGCTGTCGCAGTCTGTAAAGAAGACCAGGCCCGGTTCCATGCCCCGCACCAGCACCATCCGCACTGCCGGGCTTCCGTCGGAACGGGTGGTAGCCAGCGCCATCGCTTCGGGCAGGGTCTCACCGGCCGCTCGCGCTTCCGACAGCCACTGCTGAAGCAGCACCTCGGGATCAGTGCCCTGTGGCATGACGATCCCAGTCTGACCGCTCGAGATAAGGAGGTGTCATCGATCGTCGGATAGCTGCTCTGCCCCGCCCGACCTCAGCCGCCGTCTTCGAGGCAACCAGCCGTGTCACGAGCTACCTTCCGATGGCCCCGGTGGCACCTGCTACAAACACTCTCATCATCAACTCCTCGTTCGAGGTTCACCCGGTATGGCCGTCAGCGTCACTCGAGCGACGTGTACATGTCTCGCTAGTGACGTCATTCGGACAGCGGCGTGTAACGGGTATCGACGACGGTGGTGACCCGTCCGGTTTCGACGTCGTATACGTGGCCCGATACGCCCATCCCGGGCGGGAGCAGGGGTGAGCTGAGCAGAAGTTCGACGTCAGCCTCGACGGTGGTGTTCGGGTCGTCGACGGCGGAGGCTTCCAATGCGGCCTCGTCCATCCCCGTCGCCTCTGATGCCTCGCGGCGGAAGTTGGAGTCGGCCAGGAACCCGGTCCCGCATTGAGTGTGGTGAATAACCGCTACCTCGAATTTGCTATCGGCCGGGAGTTGCCCACCGGAGATTCTTCTGCCGAGGAACGCGAGGTAGGCGATCTCCTCGATGATGGGCTTGGTGACACGTCCTCCAGCGTTGCGCAGGACGGGGGCGTCGCCCAGCTTGAGTCCGAGGGTTATCTCGGGGGCTACTCGGTGGTCGAGGCAGGTGACGATGATTACCTCCGCGGCGGGCAACGCGAGCGGCACCGGAGTGAAAGTCCGGGTGAACTGTTCGTTGTGTTCGAGTAGTGGTGTCATCCTGCTGGTCATGGTGGGCTCCTTCCTGTCGGTATCTGTGGTGTGAGTGGCTTCGGTTGCCCGAGTGCGCTGGAGGGGGCGGAGGATCGCGTGAGGCCCTATTTCAAGAGTTCCGCGACGTGGTCGGGCTGGTCGTGTTGTGGGTAGTGCCCGGCGCCCGGGAGGAGGCGTAGGGATGCTTTGTCGAACAGTGAGGCGATTTCGTGGGCCAAGGATGAGCTGAGAGAGCGATCGTTGGTCCCCCAGATAATGGAGACGGGGACTCGCAGGTCACGGAGGGCTCCCCGGTTGGCCAGTTCGTCTTGATGGTGCAACGCCGGCCGCAACCCGGCACACCAGGTTCGGATGGACGCGATGGCGTCAGGTTGATGTTCGTCTCCGTAGAACTGGGGCAGGATGGAGTTCCGGATGATCCCGGCGGGGTCGTCCGCATCGAGTTCGAACTGGGCGCCCCAGCGCTGTAGCAACCACAGCAGTTGGTTGGGGTCGCCGACCATGTCGTCGGCCAGGGACTTCAACTGGGGGTCGGAGAAGAGCCGGGTCATCTCGGGCATGATCAGCGAGGGCTGATTGCCGAAGACCGTGTTGAGGAGCACGAGGTGGGCCACCCGCTGCGGGTGTGCGATCGCGTACGTGACAGCGTCCGGACCCGAAGCGTCTTGGCCGACCAGAACGGCCCGGTCTGCCCGCAGGGTGTCCAGCACGGCAGTGATCTGATCGCCATGGGCTTGAGACGAGAACTCCGTGTGCTCGGGTCGGTCTGAGCGTCCGTAGCCGACGAAGTCGAAAGCCACTGCCCGCCGTGGTGCCAGCCTAGGTATGAGCCTGTCGTAGATCCGGTGGTCGTCGGGGAAGCCGTGCATCAGCACGATCGGAGGGTCGGCTCCGGGCATCTCATTGGCCCAGACCGAGCCGTGGGGAGTGTCGATCTGCCGGTCGTTTCGACGTGGCCGGACTACGTCGTGTTGGGTTGTCATCGGTCGCTCCTCTCGACTACGTGGGTTGGTGTTGCACCCAAGCGATCCTTTCCAGCGGTCCCTCTAGTGGACACTGTCCACTATACTGATTTCAGTGGACACTGTCCACTACAATTTTGAAGTGCCAGCAAATCGCAGAGCAGCAAGTCGCTCCCAGGCGAGCGATCCGCCCATTCGTCGAAGACAGCGGCCGCCCAGCGGAGTGCGGGCAGCGCTTGTTGACGCCGGCTTCGATCTCGCGCGGTCTGGCGGGCCGGACGCAGTCGTGCTTCGTGAGATAACGCGCATGGTCGGTGTTGTCCCCAACGCCGCATACCGACACTTCGCTGACCTTGACGCGCTCCTCGCCGCAGTCCGCGACGAGGCGGTCAGAGTCCTCGCTAACCGCATTGGAGACCGCATGAGGCAAATACATGCAGGACCGCACACACCGACGGGTGCCCGACTACGGCTTCGCGCCGTCGGCGCCTCATACCTCGAGTTCGCCCGCACAGAACCAGGCCTTTTCGACACCGCGTTCGTATTGACCGACCATCCACCCAGGACCGGCACTGACGATCCGGGACCGTTCGAACACCTACAGGCAGCCCTCGACAACCTCGTCCACGCCGGCCTACTGGAGCCTTCCCGCCGGCCAAACATCGAATACCCGACATGGGCCGCCGTCCACGGACTCGCCGTCCTGCTTCGCGGACCCCTAAGCCAGCTATCAGAACGGGAGAAAGCTCGACTTGAGGCAGACATCCTTGATTTCATCGGAGCGGCAGTCCGCCAGCGCTAGACCGCCCGGAAACGATGGCCTCAGCTCAACCCGCGACCCGTTTATGGTCAAGCGACCGATGCATTACACCACCCTTTGGCCAGGGCAGACGCACCGTATTCCATTTGGGTACCTCGCGCGCTGTGCATCTCCGACCACCGGTGAGGCCATAATCGAGTAAGGCCCGACTATTGGATCGATCTTTGTGCGACCTCAGTGTGGGTAGCTGAGAACGTACCCTTTCTAAGGGGCACATCGTCTGCTCGTGGGGCACGAATTCGTTCCTTGTTGCGCGTTTTGGAACAAGCAACGGTCGACGTGTTTCGCAGAAGGGGGGCTCTGGCCTGCGATGCTTGGAGAGAGCGGGCGACGGGAATCGAACCCGCGTTCTCAGCTTGGGAAGCTGATGTTCTGCCTCTGAACTACGCCCGCGAGCGGCCGCCACACTATCCTCTTCTCCGCTTGTGATTCCCCCAGGTGGCGCTCGCATTCCCGCCACCGTTCGTTCGTTTTAAACCGAAGCAAGGAGTATTCGTGCCGGTCAGGATCATTCTGGGCGTTGGCGTCACCGTGGTGGGTTTCGGGATCGCCGCCCGGCGGTTCCATTGGCTCTCTCGGCTCATCCGGGCCGGCCGGCCCGACCCGTCTCGGACCCGCGGCAGCGTCGTGCCCAAGGCCGAGGCCGAGGTCACCGAAGTGGCCGGTCAGCGCAAGCTCCTGCAGTGGACCGTGCCCGGTTTGGCGCACTTCTTCACGATGTGGGGCTTCACCATCCTGCTCCTCACCATCATCGAGGCCTACGGCGTCCTGTTCGACACGGACTTCCACATCCCGGGCATCGGCACCTGGAACTGGGTGGGCTTCATAGAGGACTTCTTCGCCTGCGCCGTGCTGGCCGCTCTCATCGTCTTCAGCATCATCCGGCTGCAGCAAGCGCCCCAGCGCCTCGACCGCAAGTCCCGCTTCTACGGCTCGCACACCGAAGCCGCGTGGTTCGTTCTCCTCATGATCGCCGGCGTCATCATCACCTTGCTCCTCTACCGCGGGGCCCAGGTCAACACCGTCCCGAGCCAATTTCCCTACGGCGAGGGCGCCTTCGCCTCCCACGCCGTGGCTTCGTGGCTCCACCCTCTCGGCTCCGGAGTCAACTCGGTGTTGGCCACGGTCTTCGTGATTCTCAACATCGCCGTCATCTCGGGCTTCATCGTGTTCATCGCCTACTCGAAGCACCTGCACATCTTCATCGCGCCGATCAACGTCGCCTTCTCCCGCCGGCCCCGGGCCCTGGGTGCCCTGGGCAGCACGCCCGACATGGACATGGAGAACGTGACTGAAGACACTGTCTTCGGGGTGGGCGAGATCGGGCAGTTCACCTGGAAGCAAATGCTCGACTTTGCCACGTGCACCGAGTGCGGTCGCTGCCAGTCCGTTTGTCCGGCCTGGACCACCGACAAGCCGCTGTCGCCGAAGCTCCTCATCATGGACTTGCGGGACAACATGTTCGCCTCGGCCCGACCACTGCTCCAGCACGAGGGTGAACAGACCACGCTCGTGCCCAACGTCATCGACCCGGACGTGATCTGGGCGTGCACGACTTGTGGGGCCTGTGTGAATGAGTGCCCGGTCGACATCGAGCACATCGACGCGATCGTCGACATGCGCCGCTACCAGGTCCTCATGGAATCGGAGTTCCCCTCGGAGGCGGGGCTCATGCTGCGCAACGTCGAGAACCAGGGCGACCCGTGGGGGCTCGGCCAGGGCAAGCGAACCGAGTGGACCCAGACCCTCGACTTCGACATCCCGGTCGTCACCGACACGATTCCCGACGACGTCGAGTACCTGTACTGGGTCGGCTGCGCCGGGGCGCTCGACGAGCGAGCCCGCAAGGGTGTACAGGCCACCGCCCGCATGCTGCACCGCGCCGGCGTCAAGTTCGCCATCTTGGGCCCCAAGGAGTCCTGCACCGGCGACCCCCCCCGCCGCCTCGGGAACGAGTACCTCTACCAGGAGCAGTGCAAGATGAACATCGCCACCCTCGACGAGGTAGGTGCCAAGAAGATCATCGCGAGCTGCCCGCACTGCTTCAACACCCTCAAGAACGAGTACCCGTCGCTGGGTGGCAATTATGAGGTCATCCATCATGCCCAGCTGCTCGAGCATCTCGTGAAGGCCGGCAAGCTCGTGCCCGGCTCGGGCTACTCGGGCAAGGTGACCTACCACGACCCCTGCTACCTCGGCCGCCACAACCGGGTGATCAACGAGCCACGGACGGTGCTGAGCGCCATTCCCGGCGTGGAACAGATCGAGATGCGCCGCTGCAAGGAGCGCGGCTTCTGCTGTGGCGCCGGTGGTGCCCGGATGTGGCTCGAGGAGACCATCGGCAAGCGGGTGAACATGGAACGGACCCAGGAGGCCCTCGGGACGGGTGCCGACGTCGTGTCGACCGCTTGCCCATACTGCATGATCATGCTGGACGACGCCGTGCGCGCGTACAACAAAGAGGACGATGTGCGCGTGCTCGACCTCTCTCAGCTAGTCGAGGAGTCGCTCATCTGATCGACTGCGCCGAGAGCGGGCGCCGGAACCGGGCTCGGCGCAAAGAGAGAGGTCAGCCCGGCGCCACGATGCCGTAGGCCCGTTCGGGCCGCAGCGTGAGCGCAAGCCGGCGGTCCTTCACCATGGCCGCTCGAAACTCCTCCCAGTCCGGGTGCTCCCCTGAACCCGCCCGGTAGTAGTCGACGAGCCTGTCCACCGTGCCGTCGTGCGGGTCGAGCGCGACCGGCGAGAGCTCGGCCGTTGCCTCGAGCACGACGTATTGCCAGAAGTTGTCACCCAGCACGTAAAGGGAGGCGCGCGGGTCGCGACGGAGGTTGGCCGTCTTCGCCCGAGTGTCCGTGACCGAGATCGTGAGGGAGCCGTCGTCGGCGGGAACGTACATGATGTTGGACAGCTGCGGCCGCCCGTTGGCCCGGATGGTGGCCAGGACCCCCTGTCTGCGAGCGCGGACGAAGGCGAGTGCGTCGGTCAGATCCACGGATCCGACGGTAGCGTCCGATCCGAAGGCGTCGGTCGTGGCGGCCTAGGAGGCGGGTTCATCGGCCACAACGACAACGACCTCCTCGCGGCGTTCCGCCAGTATCCAGTTGAGGATCGCAGCCACGATGGCCCCGACGAGCGGGGCCACAATGAAGAGCCAGACCTGGCTGAGGGCCGTCCCACCCACTACGACCGCCGGCCCGAGCGAACGAGCCGGGTTCACCGATGTCCCGGTCAGCGGGATGCCGATCAGGTGGACAATGGTCAGCGCGAAACCGATGGCCACGCCGGCCGCACCCTGAATGGCGGCTTTGTGGGTGGCGAACAGCACGACCATGACGAAGATCGCGGTCAGCACCACCTCAATCAGGAACGCACCGCCCTCGCTGACCAGCAAGGTCGACTTGGTCCCGTAGCCGTCGGTGCCCAGACCCTGGATGGTCCGGTGGTACAGCGGTGACGTGGTGAACATCCAGTAGAGGAGGTAGGCCCCGACTAGGCCCCCCCCGAACTGGGCCACCAGGTAGCCGATGCCTTGGCCCAGCTTCATACGCCCCGAGGCGATGAAGCCGAGCGTCACCGCGGGGTTGACGTGGCATCCCGAGATCCGCCCGATCGCGTAGACCAACGCGACCAGCACCAGCCCGAACGCGAGCGCGGTGGCCACCACGCCGGCGGCGTAGCTCCTTCCGAAGAGCCTGAAGCCGAACGACTCGGTGGCCACGCCTACCGCGACGACAACGAGCACCATGGTGCCGAAGAATTCGGCCAGGAGCTTCTTGAGACCGGGCATGAGCGACCTCCTGCGTCGAGGTGGGAGTCCAGGCGAGGAAGATGGACACAGAAAGTCTCGCAGCGCGCTTCGGGGCGGGCGCGGATGCCGCCCGCGTGACGCGTCGAGTCTGTCCCGACCCAGGGTGAGGGTTCTTAGATGTTCGCCATCGCCTTCTCGTCGGCCTCCCGCAGGCGCGTGGCCATCGCGGACAGCATCTTGCGGGAGAGCGCAGGCACCGCGTCGAGCACGCCGTTGAACTGACGTTGACCCAGCACGAGCAGGTTCATCTCGCTCTCGGAGACGACCGTGGCCGAGCGAGGCCGGCGGTCGAGCAGTGCGAGCTCGCCGAAGTACTGGCCCGGACCGAGCGTGGCAATTTTGCGGTTGTTGCGCCGCACGGACGCTTCGCCCTTCACGATGAGGAAGAACTCCCGGCCGATCGTGCCCTGTTCGGTGAGGATTCGCCCGGGTGGCACGGTGATCTCCTCCAGCGCGCGGCGAATGGTGCGAAGGTCCCTGGAGGAAGAGGTCGAGAAGAGCCAGATCTTCGAGAGGTCGAGGTCACCTGCCATGGGCGCACTGTAGCCTCAGGCGTTTTCCAGCGCCGGGGCAGGCCACCGGCGCGGCAGCAGGCGCAGGGTCACACCGCGTCGGCGCCGCGCTCACCGGTGCGGACCCGCACGACGGTCTCGGCCGGGACCACCCAGACCTTGCCGTCGCCGATCTTTCCGGTGGCCGCCGAACCCACGATCGCATCGACGACCGCCTCGGCCTGCTCGTCCTCGACCAACACCTCGACGCGCAGCTTGGGGACGAAGTCGACCTGGTACTCCGCGCCCCGGTAGTTCTCGGTGTGGCCCCGCTGCCGGCCGAAGCCCTGCGCCTCGGTGAGGGTCATGCCCTGAACGCCCATGTTCTTGAGGACGTTCCGGACGTCGTCGAGCTTGAACGGCTTGACGACGGCAACCACGAGCTTCACCGCTGGACTCTCCTCGGACCTCACGATCCCCTGGTCATGCCCTTCGGCCGCACCCTACCGGGGGCGAAGAAGACCCGCCGACCGTCCCGCTGTCACCGGCGCCGGACCGCCCACTCGCGGCGGGGCGCGTCGTGAGGGAATTCACGCTGCGGAAACGTGATTGCCGGGATCGAGCGGTAGCCTTTCCTGGTGCCCTCCAGCAGAGACACGCGCAGTACCGCGAGCGACGACGCACCCCACATGACCCGCTGGCAGCGGCTTCGTTACGCGATGGTGCAGCCGGACGATGACCGTTCCGATTCCGCGCGGGCCGAAGACCGCCCGGCCGAAGAGGTGCGCGATGCCATCAAGCGGGCCGACGACAAGGAGCGGGCGGTCGGGCTGATCGCGGCGCCGGTGTCGGCCGCCATCTCGTTCATCGTCATCACCGCGCTCATCGACCGCAACTCCGTGGCGGGGGCGAAGCACTACACGCCCGCATCGACCTACCACGAGCTCCTCCTCGTCCTACTGGCGCTCGGGGTGCTGATGCTCGTCACCGCCCTCTTGCGCAAGAGGCTCTTTCTGGCCCTCTCCCTGGCCCTCTACGGGGTCGCCCTGTTCCAGCTCGGTTGGCTCGGGTTCGCCGTCCCGTTCGTCTTGGCAGGAGCCTGGTACCTCGTGCGCTCCTACCGGCTCCAGCAGGAGTTCAAGCGCGCGGAGTCGACCGATGCCACCGTCGTCCGCGGCAAGGGGAGCGCCTCGAACGGGTCTCGCAGCGGCCCCCGGCCGCGGCAGAACAAGCGCTATACGCCCCCGGCCTGACCGCGTCGCCGCCGCCGCCGTCGTGCGCCGCCGGCCGTGGCCAGTATCAGAAGGAACAGGGCGAAGAAGACGGCGGGAAGGATGAACACCGTCCAGGACGTGTGCTCCGATCGCACCAGCTCGGGGGTCGACATCAGCGTTGGATCGCTCGGCACGGCGATCACGCGCACCGTCGCACCGGGCGCGTAGGCCCTGTACCCCGGGAGCGGCTCCTCGTAGCGGTGGCCGCCCAGTTGGTACGTGCCCCGGCAGGCGAACCCGGCTCCGTTGCTCCCGCTTCCTCCCAGGAGGCCCACACACGACGTGACGGTGAAGGTCACGGGCACGCCGTGCCGCTGCAGCTCGTCGATCTGTTGGTTCTTGCGGGCGCCGACCACGGTGAAGACGACCGTGAGGACGAGCAGGGTGGCCAGGAGGAGCCCGACCACGACCTGCGCCGCCCGGCGGGGGTCGACTTGTGCGCTGGCGCCCCGAAGCCTCGAGACAGGTTGACCGCCCGGCCGGGGCGAGCGCGAAAAGACCGCACCGCCGGGAGAGGCCGGGGTCGAAGCTGCCGGATCGGAAGGAGTCATTGCGGGGCGGTCATATGTCTGGGCGAGCGGGCGATGGTAGTGGAGCCTGTCACCTGGGGGGACTACGCGCGCAACGTTGATTAACGCGCTCGAAACACAGCGGTGACGATGCGGAAATCACCGGCCTGCATCCTTTCGGCGGCGGGGTGAACCGTCGAAGTGGACTTGCCGTACCCGGCGTTCCGAGGCGCACAGCTCCTCGGACTCCGAGCAGGCAATGACAGTGAGGAGAGCTTTAGTGATCCATTTAATAGGAGCTACGGTTCCCGTTCCCTATCCGAGTTGGCTCAATCCCGCCGACAACACGTGGCAGGTCACCGCCGCGACGTTCGTCGGGTTGATGAGCCTCCCGGGTCTGGCCGTGCTCTACGCGTCGATCGTCCCGAAGAAGTGGGCGGTCAACGTGCTGGCCATGATGTTCGCCGGGTTCTCGCTCGTGCTCATCGCATGGGTGCTCTGGTCCTACAAAATGGGGTTCGGCGCGACATCGATCGGTGGCGGCGTTCACAACGGCGTCCAAACCCAGCTCACCGGAGTGGGATGGTGGAAACACTTCTGGGAGAATTTCGTCGGGAAACCGGGGGGCATCACCAGCAGCGTCGGCGAACAAGGGCAGGCCGTCTCGGCTGCCAACACGCTGATCCCGTTCCACTTCCCGACTGCGAGCCTGGCCTACTTCCAGTTCGTGTTCGCGGCCATCACGCCGCTGCTGTTCCTGGGCAGCGTGCTCGGCCGGATCAAGTTCTCGGCCTGGTGTCTGCTCGTACCGCTCTGGTCGACCTTCGTGTACGCCGTGAACGCGTTCCTTCTGTGGGGCGGCGGCTACTTCGCCCAGGAAGGTGCGCTCGACTTCTCCGGTGGCTACGTCATCCACATGTCGGCCGGTGTGTCCGGCTTCGTGGCGGCGTGGGTGCTCGGACCCAGGCTCCTGCGAGATAGACAGCACGCCCTGCCGAACAACCTCGTCATGGCGGGCGTCGGCGCGGGCATCCTGTGGCTCGGCTGGAACGGCTTCAACGGTGGCGACCCCTACTACGCCGGCGCCAGCATGGCCGGCGCGGTCATCAACACCAACATCGCCACCGCCGTCGGCGTCGTCGTCTGGATGGGGCTCGACGCCTGGCTCACCAAGGAGCGGAAACCGACCTTCCTGGGCGGCGTCAACGGAATGATCTGCGGCCTGGTCGGCATCACGCCGTGCGCGGGCTGGGTGAACGGCCGGGGCGCCATCTTCGTGGGAGCGATCTGCTCGGCTGTGGTCTGGGTGGCATGGAACTACCTGTCCAAGGTGCGGCCGTTCTCGAAGGTGGACGATGCGCTCGGCGTCGTCTACACCCACGGCATGGCCGGTCTGACCGGCGGTCTGCTCCTGGGCATCTTCGGCGACCCGAACATGATTCAGTACGGGTGCGGTCACCTCAACTCGGCCGGCCAGGTCGTGGCCACCACGCCCGCGACGTACTCGACCGCGACCGCGCACTGCACGGTCACGGCCGTGAACGGGCTGCTGTACACGGGCTCGGCGCACCAGCTGTGGGAGCAGTTCCGGGCGGCCATCTTCGTCATCATCTGGTCGGCGCTGATCACCTTCATCCTGATGAAGCTCATCGGTCTCGTGCTCGGCGGCGCCCGCTACAAGGACGAGACTCTCGAAGTCGGCGACCTCGCCATCCACGGCGAGGAGGCCTTCCCCGAGGAGACGCTGGCCATGCGGAGCGACGGCGCCTTCGCCATGGCCGGGATCGACAAGGGTGGCGAACCACCTGAATCGGGGGCCGAACCCGAACCGCAAGCTCAACCCCAGTCGACGCCAACCGGCAGCGGTGCGTAGGCCCGGTCAGACAGCACGAAAGGAGATCAACCGATGAAGCTGGTCGTGGCAGTCCTCAAGCCGTTCAAGCTCGACGACGTGAAGGAAGTCCTCAAGAACAAGGGCGTCCAGGGCATGACCCTCACCGAAGCCCAGGGCTTCGGGCGGCAACGGGGGCACACCGAGGTCTACCGCGGTGCCGAATACGAGGTGGACTTCGTTCCGAAGCTCCGTGTCGAGGTGCTCGTGGACGACAGTCAGGCCGACGAGGTGGTCGACGCGATCGTCGACTCTGCCGCAACCGGAAAGATCGGTGACGGCAAGGTGTGGGTCGTCCCGGTCGACACCGTGGTGCGCGTGCGCACCGGTGAACGCGGGGCCGACGCGTTGTAACACGCGTCCGGTCCTGTTGACGGTTGGTGTGGCCAGGGTGCGGCGAGGCATCCCGGCCCGCCGCCGTCATGGGGTCGACTCCTCCAGCCCTCGTGTCATGCGCTCGTGTTGCGGGCCGGTTCGGCCTCGGTGGTTCGGGCCGACATCGGGGTCGGGCTGAATCAATTGATGCTGATCAATTGATGCAGGCGATCCAGTTGATTCGGACGATCCAATTGGTTCACTCGATCCAGTAGCGCCGGTATGGCGCCCCGCCGTCGTCGGGTTTCACGACCGACTCGAGAATGCCGCCACAGCGCTCGATGGCGCGGGCCGACGCCTCGTTGTCGTCGTCGCAGACGACCAGGAGGTGCTCGACACCCTCGGCTCGGGCGATGCCGACGCTCTGGTGCAGGATCTCGGTGGCGTAGCCGCGCCGGCGGAACGTCGGTCGCACGCCATACCCGATGTGCCCGCCCTCCTGCGCCAGGTACTCGTTCAGCTCGAAGCGGATGGAGACCCGGCCGACCAGCTCCTCGTTGGCCTCTGCCAGCAGGAAGGCGGAACGCACGAACCCGTCGGGCACCGCGCTGCCTTCCCGCAGGCCGTCGAGGAAGCGGACATAGTCCGGCCACCGCATCTCCTCGCGCCAGAAAAGAAGGAAGGGGTAGGACCCCAACTCGACATGCGCGGCCAGACAGGCCCGCTCGTCCCCGAGCTCAGGCGGTCGCAGACGCAGGTCCATCGCCGATCACGCTAGATCGAGACCCTGAGTGCTCACCGTGGCGCGCGTCGGCTTTGCGCTCCGGGGCCGGGCTCGACAATGCGGCGTCTTCGAGACGGCGCGTCGCGTCAGACCAGTCGGTCCGCCTGACGGGCGACGGCGGCCGCCGCCGCGGCGGCTGCTTCGGGATCCCCGAGGTATTCGGCCGAGCGCACCGATGCGTCGTCGCCGAGCAGCATTCGGTACGGGATGCCGGTCGGGATCTCGAGCTCGGTGATGGCGTCGTCGGAGATGCGCTCGAGGTGCTTGCGCAGGGCGCGGATGCTGTTGCCGTGGGCCGCCACCAACACGGCGCCATCGCGCGTGGATGTCGCCCGGAGGTCGGGCAGGATGGCCGACTCCCAGTACGGCACCGTCCTGCGCACCACATCGGCCAGGCACTCGGTGGACGGAATGTCGGCCCGGTCGAGGTCCCGGTAACGGGGGTCGCCGGACACGTCGTACAGGCTGTCCCGGGACAGCGGCGGGGGCGGGGTGTCGTAGCTGCGCCGCCACAGCAGGAGCTGCTCGGCCCCGAATTGCTGCTTGATCTCAGCCTTGTTCTTCCCCTGCAGGTCGCCGTAGTGGCGCTCGTTGAGCCGCCAGTCCCGCCGGACCGGCAGCCAGCTGCGGCCGGCGGCGGCCAGGGCCAGCTCGGCCGTCCGGATCGCCCTGGTCAGGACCGAGGTGTGCAGCATCCGCAGGTCCAAGCCCCGTTCGGACTCCTCGGCGGCCAGGAGCTCGCCCGCCGCCCGGGCTTCGGTCTCGCCGGCCTCGCTCAGGTCGACATCGATCCAGCCCGTGAACAGGTTCTCGGCGTTCCAGAGCGATTCTCCGTGCCGGAGCAGGACCAGGTCGAGCACGGGGTTATCCTATGTGGGCTGGGGATTGGCGTTATTCCTCCTGTTCAGAGGTGGTGTGAGCGATCGAGGCGGGCGTGCCTATAAAGAATCTTGACAAGATAGCACTCAACTTTGATAGAATAATTCACAGCAATTGACGACTGACCAATTGACGATTGACAGCTGAGCTGGCTCGGAACGAGCGACCGCAGCGTGCGACGACGAAAGCGACGAGGAAAGAAGGACAACAGATGGCCAAGGCCGTAGGAATCGACCTGGGGACCACCAACTCGGTGGTCAGCGTGTTGGAGGCGGGCGAGCCCGTCGTCATCCCGAACGCCGAGGGGAGCCGGACCACGCCGTCCGTGGTGGCCTTCTCCAAGACCGGCGAGGTGCTCGTCGGTGAGGTGGCCAAGCGCCAGGCGATCACCAACCCCGACCGAACGGTCCGCTCGGTGAAGCGCGAGATGGGCACCAAGTGGAACATCGACATCGACGGGAAGTACTACACGGCACAGGAGATCTCGGCCCGGATCCTGGGCAAGCTGAAGAGGGACGCCGAGTCGTATCTCGGCGACACCGTGACTCAGGCCGTCATCACCGTGCCCGCGTACTTCGACGACGCACAGCGCACGGCCACGACGGAGGCGGGGACGATCGCCGGCCTCGAGGTGCTCCGCATCATCAACGAGCCGACGGCGGCCGCGTTGGCCTACGGGCTCGACAAGGAGGGCGCCGACCAGACGGTGCTCGTGTTCGACCTCGGCGGTGGGACCTTCGACGTCTCGGTGCTCGAGATCGGCGAGGGCGTCTTCGAGGTGAAGGCGACCTCGGGGAACACGCACCTGGGCGGCGACGACTGGGACGACAAGGTCATCGAGTGGCTGGTGAAGTCGTTCAAGGACACGGAGGGTGTCGACCTGTCTCAGGACAAGATGGCCATGCAGCGCCTGAAGGAAGCCGCCGAGAAGGCCAAGATCGAGCTGTCGTCGGTGCAGGACACCCAGATCAACCTGCCCTTCATCACAGCCACCAACGAGGGCCCGAAGCACCTCGACTTCAAGCTCACGAGGGCCAAGTTCAACGAGCTCACGGCGGACCTGGTCGACCAGTGCCGCGGGCCGTTCGACGCCGCCATCAAGGACGCCGGGCTCAAGACGTCCGAGATCGACCACGTCATCCTCGTGGGTGGGTCGACGCGCATCCCGGCGATCCAGGAGCTCGTGCAGAGCCTGACCGGCAAGGAGCCGCACAAGGGCGTGAACCCCGACGAGGTCGTGGCGGTGGGCGCCGCGGTCCAGGCCGGCGTGCTCAAGGGTGAGGTGAAGGACGTCCTGTTGCTGGACGTCACGCCGCTCTCGTTGGGCATCGAGACCAAGGGTCAGGTCATGCACCGTTTGATCGAGCGCAACACCACCATCCCGACCAAGCGGTCGGAGGTCTTCACGACGGCAGAGGACAACCAGCCCTCGGTGGAGATCCACGTGCTCCAGGGCGAGCGCGAGATGGCGATGTACAACAAGACGCTCGGCAAGTTCCAGCTGGTCGACCTGCCGCCGGCGCCGCGCGGGATCCCGCAGATCGAGGTCACCTTCGACATCGACGCCAACGGGATCGTGCACGTGCACGCCCAGGACAAGGCGACGGGCAAGGAGCAGTCGATGACGATCACCGGCCAGTCGTCACTGGCCAAGGAAGACATCGACCGCATGATGCGCGACGCCGAGGCCCACGCGGAGGAGGACCGGCAGCGCCGCGAGGAGGCCGAGGTCCGCAACTCGGCCGACACGCTCGTGTACCAGACCGAGAAGCTGCTCCGGGAGCAGGGTGAGAAGTTCGAGGGCTCGGAGAAGGAGGACGTCGAGTCCGCCTTGAAGGGCCTGAAGGATGCGCTGGCCGGGTCGTCGCTGGAGGCCATCAAGGACGCCACCGAGAAGCTGGTCGGCGTGTCGCAGAGCTTCAGCCAGCGCCTGTACGAGCAGGCTTCGGCCTCCGGCTCGGGCGGGTCGGCCGGCCCGGGCGAGGGCGCCGCGGGTGGCGGTGCTTCTGGTGACGGCGCCTCCGGTGCCGGTGAGGCTGCCTCGGACGACGACGTCGTCGACGCCGAGATCGTCGATGAGCAATGAGCTTCCCCGAGGAGGGCTTCCCCAAGGGGTTCTTCCCCAAGGGGGTCCCTCCCGAGGAGGCGGCCCGGCGCGCTGAGGCGGACGAGGACGACGTCGTTGAGGGCGAGCTCGTCGATGACGAGCTTGGGGAGGATGAGAGGGACGAGGAACGTGCCACACAACGAGGTGACGCCGCTGTGAACGCTGGACGATACGGCGGGAACGGCGGCGCGGCCGGCACGGGATTGGCCGAAGAGGCGGAGCCGCGCGAGGCGCTCACCCGAGAGCGGGACGAGTACCTACGCGCGCTCCAGCAGACTCAGGCCGACTTCGAGAATTACCGCAAGCGGATCGCGCGCCAGCAGAGCGAGCAGTCGGCCCGGGCCGCTTCGGATCTCGTGTCCAAGCTGCTGCCCGTGCTTGACACGCTCGACCTCGCGGAGGCCCACTTGAACGAGTCGCTCGATCTGAGCGAGGACGGCAAGGCGCTTCGCGCGTCGCGGGCAATGCTCATGGACATCCTGAGCCGGGAAGGGCTCGAGCGGGTGGACCAAGCCGAGGTGCCCTTCGACCCGTCGGTGCACGACGCGGTGGCCCACTCGCCGGGTGAAACCGGCGGGGACGGAGAGACGATGGTGGAAGAGGTGCTGCGTCCCGGATACCGCTGGAAGGGGCAGGAGCTTCGGGCCGCGATGGTCCGCGTACGGGGGTGAGCTGAGCCGTGGCTGTACAGCGTGAATGGTTCGAGAAGGACTACTACAAGGTGCTCGGCGTCGTGCCGACGGCGTCCGACAAGGAGATCACGCGCGCCTATCGGAAGCTCGCCAAGGAGCACCACCCCGACGCCAACCCTGGGTCCGAGGAGCGTTTCAAGGAGATCAGCGCGGCCTACGACGTGCTCGGCGACCCCGACAAGCGCAAGGAGTACGACGAGGTCCGCACGCACGGCCCGATCCCGGGTGGCTTCGGCGCGCCCGGCGGCGGGACGTTCCGCATGGAGGACCTCGGAGACCTGAGCGATATCTTCGGAGGTCTCTTCGGGGGCGGCCGGACGCGGACCCAGCGTGGCCCGCAACGGGGCGCCGACATGGAGGCGCAGCTCCATCTGTCGTTCGAGGACGCCGTGCACGGGGTCACCACTTCGGTCAACGTGCCCCAGGAGGTTCGCTGCTCGAATTGCCGCGGCAGCGGTGCCGCGCCCGGCACTTCGACGCACACGTGTCCTCGCTGCGGCGGGACCGGGAGCCTCAACGACAACCAGGGCCTGTTCTCGCTGAGCACCGTGTGCCCTGACTGCATGGGGCGGGGGACGCAGTTCGACACCCCGTGCCCGGTGTGTCACGGCACCGGCACCGAGCAGAAGGTCCGGTCGGTCAAGGTCCGGATCCCCGCCGGGGTCGAGAACAGCCAGCGCATCCGGGTCAAGGGGCGCGGCGCGCCCGGCCAAGGAATGGCGCCCCCGGGCGACCTCTACGTCATCGTCCACGTCGCCAAGCACAAGATCTTCGGCCGCAGCGGCCGCAACCTGACTCTCACAGTCCCGATCAGCTTCCCGGAGGCGGCGCTCGGCACGACCATCACGGTGCCCACGCTCGACGGCAAGGTGACGCTGAAGGTCCCGCCGGGCACGCAGGCGGGACGCTCGCTGCGCGTGCGTGGCCGAGGGGTCCCGGCGGGGTCGCGCCGTAACGGCGGCAAGCCCGGGGACCTGCTGGTCAA
>JBPYFR010000242.1:0-13769 GCA_051985685.1 Acidimicrobiales bacterium | reverse complement strand
TGGGTCCTCAGCACGGTCTGGACGATCTTCTCCGTCGACTGGTCGAGGATCTCGTGGTCGTAGGCCTTCAGCCTGATGCGGATCTTCTGCTTGGGGCCGTCGGCCACGGTGCTTGCTCTCTCTCCGTGTCTTCCCGGGTGCGCCCGACTACTTGATGATCTTCGAGACCGTGCCGGACGCCACGGTCCGGCCGCCCTCGCGGATGGCGAAGCGCAGGCCCTCGTCCATGGCGATGGGCTTGCCCAGCTCGACCGTCATGCTCGTGGTGTCGCCCGGCATGACCATCTCGGTGCCCTCGGGCAGGGTGATCTCGCCCGTCACGTCGGTCGTGCGGAAGTAGAACTGCGGGCGGTAGTGGGTGAAGAACGGCTTGTGACGGCCGCCCTCCTCCTTGTTCAGCACATAGACGTTCGCCTCGAACTGCGTGTGCGGAGTGATGGAACCCGGCTTGCAGAGCACCTGGCCGCGCTCGACCTCCTCCTTCTTCGTGCCGCGGAGTAGGGCGCCGATGTTGTCGCCGGCCCGGCCCTCGTCGAGGAGCTTGCGGAACATCTCGACGCCGGTCACCGTCGTCTTCTGGGTGTCGCGCAGACCCACGATCTCGACCTCCTCGCCGACCTTGATCACGCCCTGCTCCACCTTTCCGGTGACCACGGTGCCGCGCCCGGTGATGGACATGACGTCCTCGACCGGCATGAGGAAGGGCTTGTCGACGTCGCGCTCGGGCTCGGGGATGTAGTCGTCGACTGCGTCCATGAGCTCGATGATCTTCTCGCTCGCCTCGGGGTCGCCCTCGAGTGCCTTGAGCGCGGAGACCCGGACCACCGGGACGTCGTCGCCGGGGAACTCGTACTGGCTCAGGAGGTCGCGCACCTCCATCTCGACCAGCTCGAGCAGCTCCTCGTCGTCGACCATGTCGGCCTTGTTGAGCGCCACCACGATGTAGGGGACGCCCACCTGACGGGCGAGCAGCACGTGCTCACGGGTCTGGGGCATGGGGCCGTCGGCCGCCGAGACCACCAAGATGGCGCCGTCGATCTGGGCGGCGCCCGTGATCATGTTCTTGATGTAGTCGGCGTGGCCCGGCATGTCGACGTGCGCGTAGTGACGCTTGTCGGTCTCGTACTCGACGTGGGCGATCGTGATGGTGATGCCGCGCTGCTTCTCTTCGGGCGCCTTGTCGATGTCGTCGAACTTCGTGAACGAGGTGTTCGGGTTGCGTTCGGACAGCACCTTCGTGATTGCCGCCGTGAGCGTCGTCTTGCCATGGTCGATGTGACCCATGGTCCCAACGTTCACGTGGGGCTTGGTGCGATCGAACTTCTGCTTGGCCATCGCCTCGCTACTCCCTGCTCCTGGCCGGGACCACTGTGCCCCGGCGCTCTCTGTGTATTCCTTCGAACTCTTTCTGCGATCTGTCTGCCTGCGATCCGTCTGTCTGCGATCCGTGTGGTCGCCGACGGTCCGAGCCGTCTCGGGGCCCGGTCACGGGCCGGGACTACTCCCCGCGGGCCCGGGCGATGATCTCCTTGGAGATCGACTCGGGCACTTCGTTGTACGACTCGAACTGCATCGTGTACGTGGCGCGTCCTTGGGTGCGCGAACGCAGGTCAGTAGCGTAGCCGAACATCTCGGCAAGCGGAACATGCGCGTTGATCACTTGGCTCGTACCTTGCTGCTCCATGAGCCCGACCCGACCCCGGCGGGAAGACAGGTCGCCCATCACATCGCCCACGTAGTCCTCCGGCGTGGTGACCGTGACGGCCATGACGGGCTCGAGGAGCACCGGGTTGGCCGCGTGGAGCGCCTTCTTGATCGCCATGGAGCCAGCGATCTTGAAGGCCATCTCGGACGAGTCGACGTCGTGGTAAGAGCCGTAGGTCAGGGTCACCCGGACGTCGACCGTCGGGTAGCCGGCCAGCACGCCCGCGGTGAGCGCCTCTTGGATCCCGGCGTCGACCGAGGGGATGTACTCCTTGGGGATGACGCCGCCCGTGATCTTGTCGATGAACTCGTAGCCGCCCCCCGGGCCCGTGGGCTCGGCGCTGATGACCACGTGGCCGTACTGGCCCCGGCCACCGGTCTGGCGGACGTACCTCTCCTCGATCTTCTCGACCGGCTTGCGGATGGTCTCGCGGTAGGCGACCTGGGGCTTACCGACGTTGGCGTCGACGCTGAACTCGCGCAGCATCCGGTCGACGAGGACCTCCAGGTGCAACTCGCCCATCCCCGAGATGACCGTCTGCCCCGTCTCTTCGTCCGAGCGCACCCGGAACGTCGGGTCCTCCTCGGAGAGCGCGTAGAGGGCGCGCGAGAGCTTGTCCTGATCGGCCTTCGTCTTGGGCTCGACGGCGACGTGGATCACGGGCTCCGGGAACTCGAGGGCCTCGAGCACGATCGGATGCGCCGGGTCGCAGAGCGTGTCGCCGGTCGTCGTGTTCTTGAGCCCCACCACCGCCATGATGTCGCCGGCAAAGATCGCGTTCTTGTCCTCGCGGTGGTTGGCGTGCATCTGGAGGATGCGCCCCACCCGCTCCTTCTTGTCCTTGGTGGAGTTGGTGATGGACGCGCCCTTCTTGAGGACGCCCGAGTAGACGCGGATGTAGGTCAGCTTGCCCACGAAAGGGTCGGTCATGATCTTGAACGCCAGGGCGCTGAACGGGTCGGAGTCGTCGGCCTTGCGCTCCTCGAGCTCCCCGAGCTCCCCGTGCCGGCCGGGCTTGTTGCCCTCGGTGGGCGGCAGGTCGAGTGGGCTCGGCAGATAGTCGACGACGGCATCGAGCATCGGCTGCACGCCCTTGTTCTTGAACGCAGACCCGCAGAGCACGGGGACGACGGCGGCGGCGAGCGTGGCGGTGCGCAGCGCACGCCGCAGGTCGTCGGCCGTGATCGGCTCCTCGGCCAGGTACTTCTCCATGATCACGTCGTCGAAGTTGGAGACGACGTCGATCAGCTGGTGGCGCGCGTCCTCGGTCTCGGCCGCCAGGTTGCCGGGCACGTCGAGGATCTCCCACTCCTCGCCCATGTCCGAGGACCAGACCAGGGCCTTTTCCTCGAGGAGGTCGACCACGCCCTTGAAGTCGGACTCGACGCCGATCGGAAGCTGGATGACGGCAGGCAGCGCATCGAGGCGGTCCCGGATCATCTGGACGGTCCGGTCGAAATCGGCGCCGATCCGGTCCATCTTGTTGACGAAGCAGATGCGCGGCACGTTGTACTTGTTGGCCTGGCGCCACACCGTCTCGGTCTGGGGCTCCACCCCGGCCACGGCGTCGAACACCGCGACCGCGCCATCGAGGACCCGCAGCGAGCGCTCGACCTCCACCGTGAAGTCGACGTGGCCGGGCGTGTCGATGAGGTTGATCCAGTTGTCGCGCCAGCTGCAGGTGGTGGCCGCAGAGGTGATCGTGATGCCGCGCTCCTGCTCCTGGACCATCCAGTCCATGGTCGCGGCGCCCTCGTGCACCTCGCCGATCTTGTAGTTGCGGCCGGTGTAGTAGAGGATGCGCTCGGTCGTGGTGGTCTTGCCCGCGTCGATGTGGGCCATGATCCCGATGTTCCGGGTCTTGGCGAGAGGGAAATCGCGGGCTGGGGGGGCCTCAGGCATGGCGCGCCAGGGTTCTCTCCACTACCAGCGGTAGTGGGCGAAGGCGCGGTTTGACTCCGCCATCTTGTGCATGTCTTCGCGGCGCTTCACCGAGGTACCGATGTTGTTGGAAGCGTCCAGGATCTCGCCCGCGAGGCGCTCGGCCATGGTCTTCTCGCGACGCTGGCTGGCGTACGTGGTCAGCCAACGGATGGCCAGAGTGGTGGCGCGCCGGGGTCGGACCTCGACCGGCACCTGGTACGTGGCGCCGCCGACGCGGCGCGACTTCACCTCGACCTCGGGGCGCGTGTTCTCGACGGCGCGCTTGAGCGCCGTCACCGGGTCTCCCCCTGACTTCTCCTGCACCTGGTCGAGCGCGTGGTACACGATGCGCTCCGCCAGCGTCCGCTTGCCGCGCGACAGCACCTTGTTGACCACCTGGGTCACGAGCACGGAGCGGTACACGGGATCGGGGGCGAGCTCCCGGCGGGTGGCGGGTCCGTTGCGGGGCATCGCTATGACTCCTTCTTGGCGCCGTAGCGGCTGCGGGCCTGGCTGCGCTCGCGCACACCCGAGGTGTCCAGCGCCCCGCGCACGACCTTGTACCGGACGCCCGGTAGGTCCCGCACCCGGCCGCCGCGGACGAGGACGATGGAGTGCTCCTGCAGGTTGTGCCCGACGCCGGGGATGTAGGCGGTGATCTCGAACCCCGAGGAGAGCCGGACCCGGGCCACCTTGCGCAGCGCCGAATTCGGCTTCTTGGGGGTGGTCGTGTAGACGCGCGTGCACACCCCGCGGCGCTGGGGGGCGCCCTTCAGGGCGCGGGTCTTGCTCTTGGTCTCCTTTGCCTCCCGTCCCTTGCGGACGAGCTGGGCGATCGTGGGCACGCGCTTCCTCTCGATGCAGAAATGTGAACCCATGTGCGGGGCGCTTTCGCGCCCGGGGGGCCGCACATGGCAGACGTTCCAGGATAGCGGCTACCTGGGGGTCCTTCAATCGCGCGGGGCTGTCTTCCGGGGCTCAGCGGGCGGTTTTTCGGGACCTGTGGGAGGGCCTTGTCGGGTGCGTGTCCGGGTCCGGTCGGAGAGGGTCGCCCGGTGCGGGAAGGTCGGAGGGCGACGGGAATGCGCTGCATCTCCTCGCAGGCCGGGGGCTCTATCCTCCATTCGCATGGAACACTCCATGGCCGAACGCCTCGCCGAGCTGGCCCAGCGCAAGGACCAGGCTCTCCACGCGGGCAGTGAGAGGGCGGTCGAGCGCCACCATGCCAAGGGCAAGCTGACGGCCCGGGAACGCATTGAGTACCTGCTCGACCCTGGGTCGTTCCAGGAGCTCGACATGCTGGCCCGGCACCGCGCCCACGGGATGGGCCTGGACGAGAACCGGCCCTACACCGACGGCGTGGTGACCGGATTCGGAACGATCGACGGACGCCGGGTCTGCCTGTTCAGCCAGGATTTCACCGTCTTCGGCGGTGCCCTGGGCGAGGTCTTCGCCGAGAAGATCCACAAGGTGATGGACCTCGCCGCCTCGACGGGCGTACCGATGATCGGGTTGAACGACGGGGCGGGGGCCCGGATCCAAGAGGGCGTCGTCTCGCTGCACTCGTACGGCGGCATCTTCCACCGCAATGTGACCGCGTCCGGGGTGATCCCCCAGATCAGCGTGATCCTCGGCCCCTGCGCCGGCGGGGCCGTCTACTCCCCCGCCATGACCGACTTCATCTTCATGGTGCAGGGCTCCTCGCACATGTTCATCACAGGCCCCGACGTTGTGAAGACGGTCACCGGCGAGGACGTGACGCTCGAGGAACTGGGCGGTGCCATGAGTCATGCCACGAAGTCGGGCGTGGCCACCTTCGTGTCACCCGACGAGAAGGCCTGCCTCGACGACGTGCGCCACCTGTTGTCCTTCCTCCCCTCGAACAACCTCGAGGAGCCTCCCATCGAGCCCACCGGGGACGAACCGGACCGTCCGCTGCCCGAGCTCATTGACTTCCTGCCGATGTCGCCCAATCAGCCCTACGACATGAAGAAGATCATCACCGCAGTGGTCGACGACGGTGAGTTCTTCGAGGTGCATCGCCACTGGGCCATGTCCATCACGTGCGGGTTCGCCCGCATGAACGGCCGCGCCGTCGGAATCGTCGGGAACCAGCCGGCCGTGTTGGCGGGGGTGCTCGACATCGACTCCTCGGAAAAGGCGTCGCGCTTCGTGCGGACCTGTGACGCGTTCAACATCCCGCTGCTGACATTCGTCGACGTGCCGGGGTTCATGCCGGGCACGGACCAGGAGTACGGCGGCATCATCCGGCACGGAGCGAAGCTCCTGTACGCGTACTGCGAGTCGACGGTGCCGCGGATCCAGATCATCACCCGCAAGGCCTATGGCGGCGCCTACGTCGTCATGAACTCCAAGTCCATCGGGGCCGACTTGGCCTTCGCCTGGCCTTCGGCCGAGCTGGCAGTCATGGGGCCCAACGGCGCCGTCGAGATCGTCTACCGGCGCGAGCTGGCCGACGCCGCCGACCCGGCGCGCCGGCGGGCCGAGCTGATCGACGAGTACACCGAGCGCTACGCCAACCCGTACATCGCCGCCGAACGGGGCTACATCGACGACGTGATCTCGCCGGCCGACACCCGCACGGTCATCAACCGCGGTCTCGACATCCTCGCCTCCAAGCGGGAGGAGCTGCCGCGGCGCAAGCACGGCAACGTGCCGCTGTGAGCAGCTCGTCGTCGACGGTTGCTGGGCCGGTTGCGGCCGGGGTCGCCGGGGTGGTCGCACCCGCCGTCTCGGTTGCGGCCCGAGCCCCGGGAGTGTCTCTCAAAACTGTAAGCATCCCTGTTTATAGTTTCGAGCACGATGCCCATCTCGCGGCTCGCCATGGCCCCGGCACGGCGGTCCGCCCTGGGCCCGACTCGTCGGGGATGCCGACGTGAACGCCGTCGAGCCGGCCCAGCTGTCCCTACGGGCGCGGCCCGTGCCGGACCCAGAGGTGCTCGCCGCCATCACCGCCGCGGTTCAGCTGGCCTGGCCTCGTCCCGCTCCGCCCGACGCGAGCAACCCGGTGCACCAGCCTTGGCGCTTCAGCGGACGATGGTGGGCCAAGCCCGCGCCACTGCGACGCGATCGGCCCTGGGCGCAGCGCTGACCGTCTACATCGACGACTGGCGTCAGTGGGCCAAGGTCCGCGGCCGCGCCGACCGCTGGTCCCACCTGTTATCGGATGATCCCGAGGAACTGCACGCCTTGGCCGCCGACCTGGGGATCCCCTCCCGTGGCTACCAGCGCCACCGGCGCTCCCCCGCGCTGAACCACTACGACGTTCCCGAGGCGCTGCGACGCCGTGCCATTGAGCTCGGCGCGGTTCCCGTCACGTGGCGGGAGATGGGCCGCCTCACCCGGGAGTGGCGGCGCGCTGGCGCTCGGCCAGCGCCACCAGATCCTCCATGATGTGGTCGAACGAGTAATCCTTGGGCGTGTAGACCGCAGCGACGCCTTTTCCTCGGAGCAGCTCGGCGTCATCGGGCGGGATGATCCCCCCGACCACCACCGCAGCCTCGCTGCCGGCGGCGCGCAGCCGATCGAGGATGTCGGGCACGAGCTCCATGTGCGAACCGGACAAGACCGACAGGCCGACAATGTCGACGTCTTCGTCGCGGGCCGCCGCGACGATCTGGGCCGGAGTCAGACGGATGCCCTGATACACGACCTCAAATCCGGCGTCGCGCGCCGCGACTGCGATCTGCTCGGCCCCGTTTGAGTGCCCGTCGAGCCCCGGCTTGGCCACGAGGAAACGCGGCGGGCCGCCCGTGCGGGCGGCCAGCTCCTTGGTGCGGACACGAACCGGCGCCAGGTCGTCACCCCGCCGTCCCACGCCGCCGCTCACACCGGTCGGCGCGCGGAATTCGCCGAAGACCTCGCGCAGCGCTCCGGCCCACTCCCCGGTGGTGCCGCCGGCGTGCGCAAAGGCGATCGTGGCCTCCATGACGTTCCCGTTCGGGCCCTCGTCGGCCGCCACCCGCCGCAGCTCGTCGAGCGCGCGCTGTACCGCATCGTCGTTGCGGGCGGCCCGCCAGCGCGCGACGTCGGCGATGAGCTCAGCCTCGACACGGTGGTCTACCTTCAGGATGTTCTCGATCTCGCCGTCACCGGCGAGCGGCGAAGGCTCGGTTTCGGTGAAGGAGTTGACGCCTACAACCTTCAGCTCGCCGTTCTCGATGCGCCGGACCCGTTCCGCCTGGCTGCGCACGAGCCTTTGCTTCAGCTCGTCGATGGCCTCGAACGCACCACCGAGGGCCTCCACGTCGGACAGCTCGGCCCAGGCCGCCTCGGCCAGCTCCGACGTCTTGGCATCAATCACCTTCGATCCCTCGAAGATGTCTTCGTGCTCGAGCAGATCGGACTCGAACGCCAGCACCTGCTGGATCCGGAGCGACCACTGCTGGTCCCAGGGCCGAGGCAGTCCGAGCGCTTCGTTCCACGCGGGCAGCTGCATGGCCCGGGCCCGGGCGTCCTTCGAGAGAGTGACCCCCAGCGTCTCGAGGACGATGCGCTGGACGTTGTTCTCGGGCTGCTGCTCGGTCAGGCCGAGCGAGTTCACCTGGACGCCATAGCGGAACCGGCGAAGCTTGGGGTCTTCGACCCCGTAACGCTCGAGGCAGATGCGATCCCAGAGCCGGGTGAAGGCCCGCATCTTGCAGGTCTCCTCGACGAAGCGGACGCTCGAGTTGACGAAGAAACTGATCCGGCCGACCACAGCGGGGAGCTCCTCGGCATCGACTTTGCCGGAGGATCGGACGCCGTCGAGGACCCCGATCGCGGTCGCCAGCGCGTACGCCACCTCCTGCACTGGCGTCGCTCCGGCCTCTTGCAAGTGGTAGCTGCACACGTTGATGGGGTTCCACTTGGGAACGTTGCGCACGGTGTAGGCGATGGTGTCGACGGTCAGCCGGAGGCTGGGCCCGGGCGGGAAGATGTAGGTGCCCCGGCTCAGATACTCCTTGACGATGTCGTTCTGGGTCGTGCCAGACAGCCGGGCCGGGTCGACCCCTTCGTTCTGCGCGTGGGCGACGTAGAGACCGAGCAGCCAGGCCGCGGTCGCGTTGATCGTCATGGAAGTGTTCATCTCGGCGACCGGGATCCGGTCCAGGAGCTCCTGCATGTGCCCGCTGTGGGCCACCGGCACGCCGACCTTCCCGACCTCGCCGGCGGCCTCGGGTGCGTCGGGGTCGTACCCCGTCTGGGTCGGCAGGTCGAACGCGATGGAGAGGCCCGTCTGCCCCTTGGCCAGGTTCGTGCGGTAGAGCTCGTTGGAGGCCCGCGCGCTGGAGTGGCCTGAGTACGTCCGCATCACCCACGGCGCGTCGCGTGGCGTCTCCGTAGCCATCTCACTCACCTCCGGGTGCGGGCCGCACCCACCATTCTGCCCGCAATTCCCTCCGCCTCAGATGAGGTTCAACGGTCGTAGTCGTAGAAGCCCTTTTTCGTCTTGCGCCCGAGCTGGCCCGAGGCGACCAGACGGCGCAGCAACGGCACGGCGGCGTAGTTCGGGTCGCGGAACTCGTCGTAGAGCGCATCGAGGATGGCGAGCGAGGTGTCGAGCCCGACGAGGTCGAGCAGGGCGAAGGGCCCCATCGGGAAGCCGCAGCCGCCCTTCATCGCGGCGTCGATGCCCTCCGTCGTCGCGACACCCTGCTCGAAAAGGCGCACCGCGTTGTTCAGGTAGGGAAACAGCAGCGCATTGACGATGAACCCCGCCTGGTCCTTGACCTCTACCGGCTCCTTTCCACAGTCGGCGGCGAACCCGAGCGCCGCCGTCATGGTGGCGTCGCTGGCGGTAAGAGGACGCACCACCTCGACCAGTGGCATGGCGGGCGCCGGGTTGAAGAAGTGGATTCCGCACACCTGTTCGGGCCGCCCGGTGGCCATGGCCATCTCCACCACGGGGAGCGTGGACGTGTTGGTGGCCAGGATCGTGTCGGGCTTGCAGATGCTGTCGAGCTCCGCGAACAGGTCCTTCTTGACCGCGAGGTCCTCCACCACCGACTCGATGACCAGATCGGCGTCGACCAGCTCGCCCAGGTGCGTTGTCGCAGTCACCCGCTCCTTGATCGCCGCGGCCTCGGCGTCGGTCCGCTTGGATTTCTCCACCTGCTTGGCCAGCGACTTCTCGAGCCCGGTCAAGAGCGCGCTTGCCCCCTGCTCGCTGCGGCTGCGTAGGACGACATGGTGGCCTGACGACGCTGCCACCTCCGCGATACCCGAGCCCATGATTCCCGACCCGACGATTCCAACCCGTGTGATCGACATGGGTGGCAAGGCTACCGGTCGGTAACCGCCGCGGTCGAACAGCCAAGGTGGGTGTGTCGCGCGGCGCGTGCAAGAGTGAACCCATGGACGGAACCGGCTCGCTGGCCCTGGTCGGAGGGGACGAGTGGTCCGAGGGGTGCACCTTCGACGCCAGCCTGCTGGCGTCCTCAGGTAGTGCGGACGTGGTCGTGCTCCCGACCGCCGCGGCCTACCAGCACCCCGAGCGGACGGTGCTGCGGGCGGCGGAGTGGTTCGAACCGTTGGGAGGCCAGGTCGAAGGCCTCATGGTGGTCGACCGCGCCTCGGCGGAGGACGCTGGCATGGCGGCGGCCATCGCCGGCGCCCGCTTCATCTACCTGGCGGCCGGCTCGCCACTGCACCTGCGGGCGGTGCTCAAGAAATCGGCCGTCTTCGAGGCGCTCCGGCGGGCCTGGCAGGGGGGCGCCACGGTCGCGGGGGCAGGGGCGGGGGCGATGGTCCTCACCGACCCCATGGTCGACCCCAGGGGTGGCGCGCTCACGCTCGGGTTGGGCCTGGTCGACAACCTGACGGTCGTCACCCACTTCAGCGACGAGCACGACGACGCCCACGGCCAGAAGCTGGAGCGCACGGTGGCCATGGCGCCGGCGGCGCTGCCGGTGGTGTCGCTTCCCGCTCGCACCGCGCTGATCCGGGACGGGGCGGGGTCCTGGCGCTCAGAGGGTGTCGGCGCGCCCATCGTCTTCGTCGGAGGTGCCCCGACCGAGGGGCTCGGCGCGCTGAAGGGCTGAACCCCGGGCTCAGTCCTTCTCCTCGATACTGACGCTCTCGATCACGACCCGCTCGGTGGGTGTGCCCGACTTGGTGCCCACGGCGTCAATTGTGCCGATCACGTCCTGGCCGCTCACGACCTCGCCGAAGAGCGAGTATTGCGGTGGGAGCCGCACCCCGTCGGACCCACTGATCACGAAGAATTGGCTGCCGTTGGTGTTCGGGCCCGCATTGGCCATCGCGAGTGAGCCGACCTTGTAGCGACCGGCCGCGGGCAGCTCGTCGTCGAAGCGGTAGCCCGGGCCGCCCGAGCCCGTCCCGGTGGGGTCGCCACCCTGGAGCACGAAGCCCGGGATGACGCGATGAAACACGATGCCGTCGTAATAGTGGTACCGGGAGAGGAAGACGAAGCTGTTCACCGTCTTCGGAGCGGCGAGCGGGTCGAGTGCGATCACCATCGTGCCGTGTGACGTGACCATCGTGGCCACGTAACGCTTGTCCGGATCGATGATCATCGGTGGCTCGGCGTCGAACGACCGCTGCTGTGGGCTCGAACCATCGGCGTTGGGAGCGGTGGGTGTCGCCATGCTCGTCCTCCCGTCTACGAGGAGTGGATGGTGATGGAGAGGATGCGCTGGGTCACGTCGGGCGGGATGCCCTGGGCCGAGCCCTGCTGGTTGATGGTGTCGACGACATTCATACCCGACGTGACGTGGCCGAACAGAGCGTAGCTGTTGGGCAGGCTCTCGCCTTGAGGCCCGGCGACAATGAAGAACTGGCTGCCACCCGTGTTGGGGCTGCCGGTGTTGGCCATGGCCACCGAGCCGATCGGGTACTGCTGCGCCGGGTTGGCCGCCTTGGGCGGGTTCTCGTCCTGGATGGTGTAGCCGGGGCCACCCGTGCCGAGGCCCGTCGGATCGCCGGTTTGGTTCATGAACTTCGGGATGACCCTGTGGAAGATCACGCAGTGGTAGAAGCCCTTTTCGGCCAGGAACACGAAGTTGTTGACTGTCATGGGGGTCGTCTTCGCGTCCAGAGTGATCACGAAGTCGCCGGTCGTCGTCTTCACGGTGGCGGTGTACGTCTTCGAGGTGTCGATCTGCATCGCAGGCGCAGCCGCATACTTCTGGTGGTTGACGACGGTCTTCGTGTTGGCGGGGCAGCCCGCCCGCACGGCGGCGGCGTTGGCTTGCGTCTGCAGTTGGGCGTTCTGGGCCGACGAGTGAGTCGTCGTCGTGCCGGAATGCGACGAAGCGCTGCTGTTGTTGTGGTTCCCACCCGAGAAGGCGAAGACGAGGCCGATCACGAGCCCGACCGCGGCCACCACGATGACCCCGTTGCGGACCTGCTTGCGGCGCTTCTGGCGCTTCGCCTCGGCGGCCAGCCTTGCCTCCCGCGCTGCGCGCTGGCGGGCTCTCTTCTCGCTGGGCACGGCCGGAGACCCTACCCAATCGGGGGCCACCCCCCGGGTCGCCCCCAGCGAGTCGGCGGCGTCGCGAGCGGCCTGCTCTGCTCCGCACGTTTCTGGTCGGACGAGTCGGTAGCCTCAATCGGATGCCATTGGTCGTGCAGAAATTCGGAGGCACCTCCGTGAGCGACACCGAGCGGATCCGGGCCGTCGCCGACCAAATCGCGCGCACGCGCCGGCAGGGCACCGACGTCGTCGCGGTGGTGAGCGCCATGGGTACGACGACCGACGACCTGATCCACCTGGCCAACACAGTGAGCAGCACGCAGCCGCCCCGCGAGTACGACATGCTCGTGAGCACCGGCGAGCGCATTTCCATGGCGCTGCTGTGCATGGCCCTGGCCGACTTGGGCGTCCAGGGGCGTTCGTTCACCGGGAGCCAGGTGGGCATCATCACGGACACGGACCACGGCCGCGCCAAGATCCAAGAGGTGAAGGGCGACCGCGTGCGCGACGCGCTTCGCGCCGGCGAGGTGCCGGTGGTAGCGGGGTTCCAAGGCGTGTCCACCGAACGAGAGATCACGACCCGCGGCCGAGGCGGATCCGACACCACGGCCGTCGCGTTGGCCGCCGTGCTGAAGGCCGACGCATGCGAGATCTACACGGATGTCACCGGGGTGTTCACGGCCGATCCGCGGATCGTCCCCCACGCCCACCGGATCAACCGCATCTCCTTCGACGAGATGCTCGAGATGTCGGCGTCGGGTGGCCGCGTGCTCATGCTGCGCGCTGTCGAGTTCGCCCGCAACCACAACGTCCCCCTACACGTACGCAGCAGCTTCACCTGGGAGCCGGGCACCTGGGTGGTCGAGGAGGAACCGGACATGGAAGAGGCAGTCGTCACCGCAGTGACCCACGACACATCGGAGGCCAAGGTCACCGTCAGCGGCGTGCCCGACCGTCCCGGCGTGGCGGCCAAGCTCTTCCGCGCGCTGGCCGACAAGTCGATCAACGTCGACATGATCGTCCAGAACACCTCGGCACACGGGACCACCGACATCTCCTTCACAGTCCCCAAGACGGATCTGGCGGTGTCGGTTGAGACCGCGCAGTCGCACGTGGCCGAGCTGGGAGCCTCGGGTGTCACCTCCGATGCCGACGTGGCCCGGGTCTCGCTCATCGGCGCCGGGATGAAGTCGCATCCAGGCATTGCAGCCACCATGTTCGAGACGCTGGCCAATGAACAGATCAACATCGACATGATCTCGACCTCGACCATCAGGACCTCGTGCATCGTCGGTGTCGACGACATCGAGCGCGCCCTGCGCAGCCTCCACGAGGCGTTCGACCTGGGCTGATTCCGGGAAGGGCCCGACTCGGGCTGCTTGAATAGGGGCGATGCCGCCTCCCACTCGCACCCTGTGGCTGTTGCGGCACGCAAAGACGGTGACGGACCCGCCGCCGGGAGGGACCGACTTCGACCGGGTTCTCGCGCCGCGGGGCCGGCGCGACGCCAAGGCTCTGGGCCGTCTGTTCGCCGGGAAGGCGGAGGCGCTGGGTCTGCCCCACAGCGTCCCTCTCCCTACCGTGGCCCTCGTCTCGCCGGCGGCTCGGACGACCGCCACGGCAGACGTGGTGCTCGCCGGGCTCACCGACCCGCCCGAGTACCGACTTGAGAAGGCGCTCTACGGGGCCGACCCCGACGAGGTG
>JBPYFR010000241.1:0-5846 GCA_051985685.1 Acidimicrobiales bacterium | reverse complement strand
ATCAAGCCGGTCTCGGAGATGGGCTCGAAGCGACTCATTCGCGCCGCCATCAGGTACGCGCTCGACCGCAAACGTCGCTCGGTGACACTGGTGCACAAGGGGAACATCCAGAAGTTCACCGAGGGCGCGTTTCGTGAGTGGGGCTACGACCTCGTGCGCGAGGAGTTCTCCGACGTCGCCGTCGGCTGGGAGGATTGCGGCGGCGATCCCGGCGACAAGCTCCTCGTCAAGGACACCATCGCGGACATCACGCTGCAGCAGGTGCTGACCCGGCCCTCGGACTTCGATGTCATCGCCACGACGAACCTGAACGGCGACTATCTCTCCGATGCCCTGGCCGCCCAGGTTGGTGGCATCGGAATCGCCCCAGGGGCGAACATCAACTTCGTCACGGGCCACGGCGTCTTCGAGGCCACCCACGGCACCGCGCCGAAGTACGCCGGCCAGGACAAGGTCAACCCCGGCTCGGTGTTGCTCTCGGGCGTGCTCATGTTCGAGCACATCGGGTGGAACGATGCGGCGTCCGACATCGTGCACGCGCTGGAGTCGACCATCGCGGACAAGGTCGTCACCTACGACTTTGCCCGCCTCATGGAGGGCGCCACCGAAGTCAAGACCTCGGAGTTCGCCTCGGCCGTCGTCGACCGCCTGTAGTTGCGAGAAAGGACACCAGCGCATGGCAGCCAAGCCCCCCGTCCACGTCACGGTCACCGGCGCCGGCGGCCAGATCGGCTACTCCATCCTCTTCCGCATCGCCTCCGGCCAGCTTCTCGGGGAGGACCAGCCGATCGTGCTGCGCCTGCTCGAGATCGAGCCGGCCCTGAAGGTGCTCGAGGGTGTGGTGATGGAGCTCGACGACTGCGCCTTCCCCCTACTGCACGACGTGGTCCACACCGCGGACCTGAAGTCCGCCTTCGACGGGACCTCCTGGGCGCTCCTGGTCGGTTCGGTGCCTCGCAAGGCGGGCATGGAGCGCGGCGATCTGCTGAGCATCAACGGCGGCATCTTCAAGCCGCAAGGCCAGGCCATCGCAGCCCACGCCGCCTCCGACGTGCGCATCCTTGTTGTCGGCAACCCCTGCAACACGAACTGTCTCATTGCCCGCTCCAATGCGCCCGAGGTCCCCGCCGATCGTTGGTTCGCGATGACCCGCCTCGACGAGAACCGGGCCAAGGCCCAGCTGGCCACAAAGGCGGGCGTTCCCGTGACCGACGTCACCAACCTCGCGATCTGGGGCAACCACTCGGCCACGCAGTTCCCCGACTTCACAAACGCGCGCGTCGGCGGCAAGCCGGCCTGCGACGTGATCACGGACCACGAGTGGTTACGCGGTGATTTCCTCACGACGGTGCAGAAGCGGGGCGCCGCCATCATCGACGCCCGCGGGTCGTCGTCGGCCGCCTCGGCCGCCGCCGCCGCCATCGACACCGTGGTCAGCTTGCGCGCGAAGACGCTAAAGGGCCACTGGTTCTCGGTCGCCGTGCCGAGTACTGGCCAGTACGGGACACCGGAGGGACTCCAATTCGGCTTCCCCGTGACATCCGACGGCCGGGGAGGTTGGTCGGTAGTCGAAGGACTCGAGCACGACGACTTCGCCCAGGGGCGGATTCAGGTCACCACCGATGAGCTTCTGGCCGAGCGGGACGACGTCAAGGAGCTCGGCCTGATCGGCTGACACCTCTCCAGGTGGTAACAGGTTGGGGGCGCGTCGCAGTCGGATCGAAATGCCCTCCTCGGTATTAGGAAGTAACCCGGACCATCGGACGACTTGAGCAAGTAAGCCAATGCCGATTGCATTTCGTCATGTTCTGAGCCCTGGACAACTTGGTACTTCTTGGTACTTGTCAAAGATGTGCTCTCGGCGTATAAACACAAGCACTCTCGGAATCAGCTGAGAGAAGTCAGGCAAGGTTGGGGGAATGGAGGTGAAAGTCACATGCGTGCAAGACGATTGATCGCGGGCGTAGCACTCGCGGTGGCTGGATTGAGCACGACGGTCGGAGCACTGGCGATCACGGGGTCACTCGCCGCTGCAAAGGGGGGGCACCACGTCAGTCCGCCGGTTAGTAAGCCGGTGCACCACCACAAGTAAGCCCCGCTCAGTCCCCCGGTGGGGCGGCCTCTGGGGGGCAGCGTCTGGGCTGCCCACCGGGAGACTGACACAAGAAGGATGCGGCTCGGTTGTCTCGTCTAGGCCAACCGAGCCTAGGTCCAACGACGCAGATTTCTGAATTGCTCGGCCAATCTCAAGACCAGTAGTCAGCAGATAGGGCTCCACTCTGGTTCAGGGTGGGGCCCTGTGGCGGGTTGTTGACGGCAGTGAGGCGTCGTGGCTGCCGAATGCGGGACGGTAACTCAAAGCGGTCAACCGTTCGTTGTCGGGTTCAGGCGCTGCCACCGATCACCGGGATGGGTCGGTTATCGGGCGATTCTGCTTGGTGCTCGGAGTGTCAATCCAGTGAGTGCACTCGCCTCTCCCTGGTGATCCGTTACCGACAAACAAACGCTCCCATCGACGTTGATACGCCGAAGTATCCCTGTGCCTCCACTTCTGCGGCCACCCGGCGGCGGCACTCTTCGACAACCGATGGCCAGCTCGTCCACGAAGAAACGTCCAGCTCATAGATGTCGCCAATGCTGGTCAAGTAGTCAGCCACGGCGTCTGGTTCCCTGATCTCAACGGTGCTGCTCGGGCAGTCCACCCGTAGAACCTCAGAGAAGGAAGTGCGCAGTTGCGTAGCTCCATTCTCCAAACTGAATGCCAGTGACGACCGACGCCACTTCCAACCGTGCCCCACGACGTCTTCAACGAGTCTGATCAGCTGGGCGTGATTCGCCTCACCGTTGGTCACTACCACACAGGTTCCCGGCGCAGCGAGAACACGACGCAACTCGGAGATCGCCACCTCACGTTGAGTGACGTGGTAGAGCATGTGGGCACACAACACGACGTCGAAGGCACCATCGGAAAAGGGAAGGGCAACGGCACTGCCCGCCAGTAGAGGTCCACGGGATCTGTCCCGAGCAGCATGGAGCATGCCGATCGAAGAATCGAGGCCGACCCCTGTCATGTGCTCCAAGTAGGCCCCGTTTCCACAACCGACATCCAGGACGCGCTCATCGCCTCTGAGACGGAGCAGTCCCAGGACCCACGAGAAGAGCGAGAACTCTGGCCGAAATCGGCTGACCTGCCAAAGGCGTTGCCGGGCTGCGAGGTTGTCCTCGGTCGCGTACTGACCAGAACTCACCGTTCGTGCCACCATCGCACAGGCAGTCGACCGGGCATGGCGGCACGGTATCGCAGAGGCCCCGAAACTGCCCCCCTACTACCGGCTAAAGACAACTCACCAATCCGGCCCACGTCGCCGAAAGGGATCAATCTCCCGCCTCGTTGTGTGTGACCGTCCTTTCGTCGTCTCTTTTGAGGATCGGCAGCAGGGGCACGCCTCCGATCTTCTTGGCATCTTCGTTGCATCTCGCTGCCTAACGGTCCTCGCCCGGTGCGGGGGCTGGTGCTCGCGTGACGGTGGTGAGGCGCACGGCGAACACCGGTTGATCTGTTGCGCGCCACAGATCCGGTCGTGATGCTCGCATCGGACATCCTTTGCGTGGGGGATAGCTCGGATCCGCGGGAGCGGCACGGACAGCCTCTCGTAAGGCGATGGGACCCGCACGAGACACAAGCTCGTCAGGAGGTTGCGGCGCGATCCAATTGGCGTTGGGCGCGCGCCCACCCTCTCCCGTGTGACGCGTAGTGTGCCCGGACATGCTCCGGATCGGGTTCGTCGGGACGGGACTGATCGCCTGGGCACATGGGCTCGGTCTGAAGGCGATGATTGACAGCAACGTCCTGCCTGCGGCCATCGTCGCTGTGCACGACACGAGTGAGCGGCGTGCCCAGCGCTTCGCCGACGCCGTGGGGGCGAAGGGGATCGCCGTGGTGGCGGACGGGTCCGAGGTTGCGGCGAGGTGTGATGCGGTGTGGGTCTGCACGCCGACGGCCGCGCACCGGGGCGCCGTCGACGAAGCGGTGGCCGACGGCCGGGCCCTGTTCTGCGAGAAGCCGCTCTCCACCGACTTGACCTCCGCCATCGCACTGGTGGCTGAGGTTGAGGCCGCGGGCGTTCCGAGTCAGTCCGGCCTGGTGTTGCGCAGCGCGCCCGTGTTCCGCGAGCTCTGGGACCTGCTCGAGTCCGGCGCATTGGGACAGCCAATGGCAACCGTATTTCGGGACGACCAGTACTTCCCGATTCAGGGGATGTACGCCTCGAAGTGGCGGGCGGACGTCACGCAGGCCGGAGGCGGCTGTCTGATTGAGCACTCCATCCACGACGTGGACATCCTCCGCTTCTGCTTCGGCGAAGTGGACGCGGTGGCAGCGCGGACAGCGAACATCGCCGGGCACGAGGGTGTGGAGGACGTGGCGTCGGTCTCGCTCTCCTTTTCCTCGGGACACGAGGCGCAGCTGACCAGCGTCTGGCACGACGTCTTGAGCCGAGGATCGACCCGGCGCGTCGAGGTGCTGTGTCGCGAGGGCATCGTGTGGTTGAAGAACGAGTTCCGCGGCCCGCTGCACATCCAGACCAGTGGAGGCAAGGAGGTGCGGGAATGCCGATCGCCCGAGTGGGTGGATGCGCTCCCGCTCGCCCACGACGAGATCGGGCTCGCCGTCCGCGCGTACGCAGAGGCGGACCGCGCGTTCGCCGACGCCGTCCTCGCGGGAAGGCCACCCCAGCCGAGCCTGGCGCAGGCGCTTGTTGCACATCGGCTGGTGGACGCGGCGTACCAATCCTCCGCCAGTGGTGGACTGCCGGTCCACGTGCGGTAGGCAAGAGGCGATGGAGACCAACATGACGGAGGCGGCACGGGTCGTGCCGGAACCCACGAAACCCACGAAACCCACTAATCCCACCCAGCCCTACCGGAGGAGCGGATGGGCGGTCGTGGGGTGCGCGCTGGCGGTTGTCGGGGCGGTCTTGTTCGCCACGTCGTGTGGGAACGGAGGAAATTCGTCGGCGACGCGGACGACCGCGAAGGAACCGGGCGCCCGTTCTACGACGACGACCATCCCGCCCCGATCGGGACCGATGACGTCGTTCGGCGACGGGACCTTCGTCGTGGGAATTGGCCACGGCGACGTCGCGCCCGGGACCTACCGCACCCGAGGCACGCCCCGCTGCTACTGGGCACGGCTCCGGAGTGGAAGCGGTCCGGTCAGCGATGTGATCGTCAACGACAACCCGGCTGGTCAGGCGATCGTCACCATCGATCCCACCGACAGAGCCTTTCAATCGATCAGGTGCGGGACCTGGATGCAGGTCCCGAGCTCGGGGGTCCCGGTCACGTCTTTCGGTGACGGCACGTGGGCGGTGGGCATCGACATCGCCGCGGGCACTTATCACACCGCAGGCGGCATCGGTTGCCAATGGGCGCGGCTCAGCGCCTTCGGGGCCGTCGCCACCAGTGGCGTCATCGCGAGCGACCACCCTCAGGGGGCTGCCACGGTGGTGATCGCACCGACCGATGTCGGCTTCTCGACGCGGCGCTGCGGAACCTGGACCAAGACGGGGTAGGAGCGCGAGCGCCGTTCCGGCCTCGGGCGTCCTTCGTCTTGAGGCTCCCCTCGCCTTGAGGCTCCCCTCGCATTGAGGTCCGCCTTCGAGTCCCTGTGTGCTGAGGGATGAAATCGGGCGCCGTCGCTTCAACCTCAAGGTGGATACGTGGGCAGAAATGTGCTTCCCACCAGGGTTGATGGGGAGCAGAAGCGGGTGGTGGGCTCCCTCTGCAGCGGGGAGTCGCGAGATACGATTCAAGGGCGCGTGGTGCCGTGAGGCGGGTGGCACGCG
>JBPYFR010000240.1:0-18781 GCA_051985685.1 Acidimicrobiales bacterium | reverse complement strand
CTCGCTGGCGCCGCCCCACGCCGGCCCTGAGCGGCTCGCGGCAATCGGTTACCAGGCGTACTCCTCGGGCGCGGTCTTGTAGCCGGGAAAGATCTCGTCGAGGCGCGTCAGCACCTTGTCGTCGAGGGTCACATCCGTGGCCCGCAGCGCCGAGTCGAGGTGCTCCGGGGTCCGTGGCCCGACGATGGGCCCCGTGATGGCGGGCCGGGTCAGCAGCCAGGCCAGTCCGATCGTGCCGGGCTCCTCGCCGACCTCCGCGCAAAGATCCTCGTAGGCCTGGAGCTGCTCGCGTCGCGCCTCAATGGTCTGGGCGGCACGGCCCGCGTAGCGCCGGCTGCCATCGCGCTCCTTACGGACGACCCCGCCGAGCAGCCCGCCCTGGAGCGGCGACCACGGGATCACCCCGAGACCGTAGGTCTCGGCGGCGGGCAGCACCTCGAGCTCGATCTTGCGGACGATCAGGTTGTAGATGGACTGCTCGCTCACGAGGCCCATGAAGTTGCGACGGGCCGCGGCCTCCTGTGCCCTGGCGATGTGCCAACCGGCGAAGTTCGAAGAGCCGGCATAGAGGATCTTGCCCTGGGTGCGCAGGACCTCGAAGGCCTCCCAGATCTCGTCCCAGCCGGCCCGGCGGTCGATGTGGTGCATCTGGTAGAGGTCGATGTAGTCCGTCTGCAGCCGCCGCAGGCTGGCGTCGCAGGCACGACGGATGTTCAGCGCGGACAGCCGGCCCTCGTTGGGCCACTCACCCATGTCGCCGTAGAGCTTGGTGGCCATCACCACCTTCTCGCGGCGCCCTCCTCCTTGCGCGAACCAGCGGCCGACGATCTCCTCGGTCGCTCCGCGGCCTATCGAGCGGCCGTAGACGTTGGCCGAGTCGAAGAAATTGATCCCGGCCTCTAGGGCCGAGTCCATGATGGAGAACGAGGTGGCCTCGTCGGTCTCGGGCCCGAAGTTCATGGTGCCCAGGCAGAGGCGGCTGACGGTGAGGCCGGTTCGGCCGAGGTGTGTATAGCGCATGGGCGGAACCTACCCGCCGAACGGTCGCACCGCACCGTGTGCCGAGGGCGGCGCCCCCGATGTGTGCGTCGCCCGCGGAGGAGGGCCCTCAGCGCGAGGCGCCCACCTCCTCCGCCGCGCGGCGGACGGTCCTCGGGGAGTGCCCCCGGCGACTGGCCCTGCCGGTGGGCTGCGGCTCGGTATCGGGGACGTCCTGGGTCGGCCCGCGGGACGGCGGGAAGCGGATCTCGACGTTGAGCCCGCCCGAAGGGCGGGCTTCTGTCATCAACGCGGCGCCGTGTGCGATGGCCACCGCCCGCACGATGCACAGCCCCAGCCCGAAGCCGTCTCCGGTATTGGTGCGCTCGGCGCCAAGGCGCTCGAAGGGCTCATAGAGCCGTTCGATCTGGTCGGGCTCCACGACGGGGCCGTCGTTCGAGACCGCGAGCCACCCGTGGCCGGCCCGCGTTCCGGTTCGGACGACGACCATCCCACCGGGCACGTTGTGTCGCAGCGCGTTGTCGAGCACGTTTGCCACCAGGCGTTCCACGAGGCGGGGGTCTCCCTGGAGCGGTGCCACGGCGAGCGTTGGGATCACGCGCACCCCACGGCTCTCCGCCTCCGCCGTCCGCGTCTCCAGCAAGCTACCGACGAGCGGAGCAAGGTCGACCGCCTGATGGCCGATCGCGCCGGCTTGCACCTTCGAGAGCGTCAGCAGCGCGTCGATCAGCTGTTCCTGCTGCTCGCCCGACGCCAGGATGCGTTCGTGGGCCGCGCGCAGCGAGTCGGCGCTCGCGGCCGGATCGGACAGCGCCACCTGCGCCAGGGTCCGCTGCCGAGCGAGCGGCGTCCGCAGCTCGTGCGACGCGTTGGCCACGAACTGACGTTGTGAGCGGAACGACCCCTCGAGCCTCTGGAGCAGGCCGTCGATTGTGTCGCCGAGCTCCTTGAGCTCGTCGTCGGGCCCGTCGAGCGAAAGGCGCTCGTGCAGGTTCGAGGCTGAGATGTCGCGCGTGGTCGCGGTGATGACGCGCAAGGGGCGGAGCACGCGGCCGGCGACGATCCAGCCGAGCGCCGCTGAGACCACGGCCATGATGGCGAGCGCGACGCCGGACTCGATGACGAGCTGATGTAGCTCCCTGCTGTGAGTAGCCAACGCCAGCTCCTGGAACTGTTGCGCCTGCTCCTTCATCTGCTTCGTGGTCAGCCCATAGCCGGAACCGACTCTCCTCGCGTGTGACCCTGCGGCTCCCGTCGCCTCGGACAGCGGCGCGGCAGCGCTCCCGTTGATCCTCTGGGGCTTCCCGATAGCGCTTCTCGCTGGGGCGGTCCCGATCTGGTACCCCGCGATGGTGACGCCGTTCTTCCCCTGGACGATGAACGAATTCCCGGTGGCGGCGTCGACGAAGAAATACGTCATCGCCAGCAGCGCCGCGCCCGAGACGAGGAACAGCGTGCCGTAGAGCAGCGCAAGACGGAGGCGGACCGTGCGGCGCGGGAGGCGAGCTCCCTTCGCCACGCGCACCATCCGGTCGCGCAACGCCACCGCGCCCTCAGATCCGGTACCCGGCGCGAGGCACCGTCTGGATGACGCAGGGCTCACCCAGCTTGGCCCGTAGCCGGCTCATCGTCACCTTCACCGCGTTGGTGAAGGGATCAGCCAATTCGTCCCAGACGCGTTCGAGCAATTCCTCGGCCGAGACCGCACGCCCTCGGGCGGCCAGCAACAGTTGGAGCACTCCGAACTCTTTGGGCGAGAGGTCCAGCGTCTGGCCCGCTCGTAGCGCCCGGTGCTGCGCAGGGTCGAGCTCGAGGTCTTCGTGTCGCAGGACCGGTGGAAGAGCGGGCTGGGCCCGGCGGTACAGCGCACCGATGCGCGCCACCAGGACGGGGAAGTCGAAGGGCTTGGAAAGGTAGTCGTCGGCCCCGCGCCCGAGCCCGTCCACGAAGTCGTCCATGGTGCCAGCAGCTGTGAGCATCAGGACGCGGGCCCTGCACTCCGACTCGACCATGCGCCCACAGACCTCGTCGCCGTGCACGCCCGGGAGGTCTCGGTCGAGAACGACCACGTCGTAGTCCGTGGCGAGCGCACGCTGAAGGCCGGACGTTCCATCAAGCGCGACATCCACCGCCATGTCGACTCGACGCAGCCCGATGCCGACCGCCTCGGCCAGCTCTGCGTCGTCTTCGATTACCAGTACTCGCACGCTTGGGCCCCCGGTTCAAACCCTTGCCCAGGGATGTTGGTCCGAACCCTTCAATTCGGTACCCCGCTCACCGCAAAGCCCGATTGTGACGGGCTGTGCGCGCGCTGTGGATCTGCAAACGAGCACGGGGCCTCGCCTCGCCGGGGGGACCGAACGAGATCGGCCGAAACGTTTCCGAAACCGTGTCCGTCGTACAACTCGTCGGAGAGGGCTCTCGCCAACCGAACAACCAAACAAAGGAGAACACAAAGGAAGCAGACATGGACAACGGCATGGACCCCACAACCCCCCGTCCTTCGGTCCGTGCCGCGGGGCCGGACCCTCGACGACGACACCGCCGTCGGGGGTCCGCCCTTTTCGCGGCCGCCCTGTTTGGACTTGCCTTCGTGGCCGCCGCCTGCTCGAGCGGACCGTCGAGCCCGGGCGTCGCCGGTTCCGGTTCCAGTTCATCGGGGACGGGTTCGTCGGCCAACCAAGCGTCGACGGGCTTGAGCTCGTCCCAACGCGCCGCGCTGCTTGCCTACGCAGAGTGCATGCGCGCCCACGGCGTCACCAACTTCCCAGATCCGAACAGCCAAGGGGGCTTCCTCTTCCAGGGGGGGTCGGGCGGCGGGCTCGACCCCAACAACCCCACGTTTCAGGCGGCGCAAAAGGCATGCCAGTCCAAGATGCCCCGCCCGACGAAGGCCCAGCAGGCCCAGGCGATGCAGAACGCCCTCAAGATGTCCCAGTGCATGCGCAATCACGGCATCAAAGACTTCCCCGACCCCCAGACCAAGGGAGGCCACGTCTCCCTGCGGATAAACGGCAGCCCCGGAAGTGACCTCAACCCGAACAACCCGCAGTTCAATGCGGCGCAGAAGGCGTGCATGCAGTACGCCCCGAAGGGGGCCACGACCAAGAACGGTTCGGGTTCGAACTCCGGTAGCGCCCAGATCGGGGGCGGCGGATGAGCACGACCGAGCTGCAGACCACAGATGCCACCGCACCCGAGCTCCCTCCGGAGGGCAATCGCCCGAGCCGGCGCCGGCGACTCCTCGTGCTCGGCCTCGTGATCGTGTTGGCCGCCGGCGGGTACGTGGTCGTGTCCAGGCCCTGGGCCGGCTCCGGCGGACCGGCGGGCGGCGTGGCCGACAACGCGGACCCGACGTCGATCTACTCCGTCAAGCAGCAGGACCTGACGTCGCAGACACAGGTCAGCGCCACCCTCGGCTACTCCGGCACCTACACCGTGGTGAACCAGGCGCAGGGCACGGTGACGGAGCTGCCGGCGGTCGGACAGGTCGTCTCGGACGGTCAGATTCTCTACGAGGTGAGCGGCAACCCGGTCGTGCTCCTTTACGGCACCACGCCTGCGTACCGGACGCTGTCGGAGGGGGCGACTGACACCGCGGTCAGCGGACCGGACGTGGCGAACCTCAACGAGGACCTCGTGGCGCTGGGCTATCTCACCAGCGCGCAAGTTGGCTCGGACACCAGCGACTTCACCTCCGAGACCAAGGCCGGGGTCGAGAAGCTGCAGGCGGCACTCGGCGTTCCGCAGACCGGCACCCTCGCTCTGGGTCAATTCGTCTTCGTTCCCTCAGCAATCCGGATCACATCACTCGGTCAGAACACGGCCCTCGGCGGGCAGGCCCAGCCGGGCTCCCAGATCATGTCGGGGACCTCGACGAACCGCGTCGTGACCATCGACCTCAATGCGGATCAGCAGGGCGAGGTCGCGGTGGGCGACAAGGTCACGATCACGTTGCCGAATAACCAGACGACGCCGGGCACGGTGACCTCGGTCGGCACGGTGGCCACGACGCCATCCGGCGGCGGGAGCGGAAATTCGTCGCCCACGATCACGGTCCTCGTCACCCCCGACGACCCGGCCGCGACGGGGAACCTCGACCAAGCACCGGTCCAGGTCTCCATCACGACGGGCTCGGCCAAGAACGCGTTCGTCGTCCCGGTCGACGCGCTCCTCGCACTCTCGGGCGGCGGTTACGCCCTCGAAGTCGTGTCGCCGAACGGCGTCCACTCCCTCGAGCGGGTCACCCTGGGGCTCTTCGACGATGCGGACGGGCTGGTCCAGGTGAGCGGCTCCGGCGTGACCGCCGGCCAGCACATCGTCGTCCCCGCGACATGAGCGTGACCGGCATGCCCGCCGTCGGGACGCAGCCCGGGCTGGCTCCTCGGATGCGGCCACCGGGCGCCGACGGGGCGACCCCCGCCGTCCTCGAGCTGGAAGAGGTCACCAAGTCCTACGACGGCGAGCCCCCGGTCACTGCCCTCGCCGGTGTGACCTTCACGGTGACCGAGGGCGAGCTGGTCGCCATCGTGGGGCCTTCGGGATCAGGCAAGTCGACGCTGCTGCACCTCATGGGAACGCTCGACCGACCGAGCACGGGCGTCGTGCGCATCACCGGTCTCGACGTCTCGCGGTTCTCCGACCGCCAGCTCGCCGCGGTGCGGGCGAACCGCATCGGGTTCGTGTTCCAGCAGTTCTTCCTGTCCGAGTACGCGAGCGCGCTCGAGAACGTCGCGGACGGACTCCTCTACACCGGCACTCCGGTCTTCGAGCGCCGGCGCGCGGCCCGCGAGTCCCTGACGAGGGTGGGCCTCGGGAGTCGCACGGCGGCCCGGCCGACACAGCTCTCGGGCGGCGAACGGCAGCGGGTCGCGATCGCCCGCGCCCTCGTGGGGCGGCCCGCCATTCTGCTCGCCGACGAGCCGACCGGGAACCTCGACAGCGGAACTGGGGCCGCGCTCCTGGCGCTGCTCGAGGAGCTGAACGAACAAGGCACGACCATCGTGGTGATCACGCACGACCGTGACCTCGCGGCCCGCTTGCCCCGGCGAGTCGACATGCTCGACGGCCTGATTGTGGCGGATACCAGCGCCGCATGGAGCGGCCACCCGAACCTCCATGGGCCGTGAGCGACAACGGGCTGCCGCTCACGCCGAAGAACCTCTCGACGGGTGACCTGCTACGGGTCGCCAGCGTTGGCCTGCGCACCCGACGCCTCCGCGCCGCGCTGTCCTCGCTCGGCATCGCCATCGGCGTCGCGGCCATCGTGGCGGTGCTCGGCCTCTCCGCGTCTTCTCAAGCCGGCCTGCTGGCCGAGATCGGCAAGCTCGGTACCAACCTCCTCGAGGTGACGAACGGCCAGAACGTGTTCGGTCAGAACGCCGAGTTGCCCAGAAGGGCGCCCGCCATGATCTCTCGGATCGGGCCCGTGACCCAGACCGAATACATCGGAACCACCAGCGCGTCCGCGTACCGGAGTCCGCTGATCCCGAGCGTCAACACGAACGCCATCAGCGTCGACGCATCGAGCCTCGGCCTCCCGGGGACGATCGGCACCAGCCTGTACGCAGGCACGTATCTCAATGCGGCCACCGCCAACGAGCCGGTCTGCGTGCTCGGTGCGCAGGCGGCGCAACATCTCGGCATCGACCGCGTCTACCCCGGCGAACGGATCTGGGTCGGCAACCACTGGTTCTACGTCGTGGGCATCCTCAACCCCGCGGTGCTGGCGCCCGACATCGACAGCGCCGTGCTCGTGGGCTTTCCGGCCGCAGAAAAATACCTCGGGTTCGACGGCCACCCCAGCACCGTGTACGTACGGGCCGCGACCGACGAGGTCAACGCCGTTGATTCGGTGCTCGCCGCGACCGCCAACCCGGAGAACCCGGGCAACGTGGACGTGAGCCAGCCGTCGCAGGCGCTCGTCGCACAGGCCGATGCAAAGAGCGCACTGAACGGCCTGTTCCTCGGGCTGGGCGCGGTCGCTCTCCTCGTCGGCGCCGTCGGTGTTGCCAACATCATGGTGATCTCCGTCCTCGAGCGCCGGAGCGAGATAGGGCTGCGGCGCTCTCTGGGTGCGACGAAGGGCCACATCCGGGCGCAGTTTCTCTCGGAGGCGATCCTGCTCAGCCTCCTGGGCGGCGCGGTCGGCGTGGGTGCCGGCGCCTTGGCGACGGCGATCTACGCCTCGACCAAGGGCTGGTCGGTCGACGTGCCCCCCGTGGCCTGGGCGGGCGGGTTCGCCGCCGCCCTGGTGATCGGCGCGGTCGCCGGCCTGTTGCCCGCGCTTCGGGCGGCGCGCCTCTCACCCACCGACGCGCTCCGGACCGTCTGACCGCAACTCGCCCAATTCTCTGACCTGGTCGATTCGCCGCTCCGCCGATCCTCACGGTAGTTTGAGAACACTTGTTCGAACCACTTGTCTTGGGGGCGGGATGGCGCAGCAGATTCCACTGGTCGACTACCTGGTGCTGGGTGAAAACCCGCACCTGGTGGCTCACGAGTGCACGTCCTGTGGCGCCCGCTTCTTCGACCGGCGCAACGCCTGCGCCTCCTGCGGAGGCACCGGTTTCAAGAGCGTTGACGTCCCCACGACCGGCGAGGTGCGCGCCTTCACCATCGTGTCCCATGCGGCCCCCGGGATCCCGGTGCCCTTCGTCGCTTCGGTGGTGGACTGTGAGAGCACGAGCGTGCGGGCCAACCTGATCAATGTGCCACCCGATCCCGACCACGTGACCCTGGGCATGAAGGTGCGCCTGGCCACCGCGGTGATCGGCTCGGACGACGACGGCACCGAAGCGGTCGGCTTCGGCTTCGAACCCTTAGGAGGTTGAGCACGATGGCATCGGCATCAGAAGAGCTGTGGGTCCTCGGCATCCACATGACCAAGTTCGGCAAGCACCCGGACAAGGACATGGTCGATCTGGCCACCGAGGCCGTGCAGGGCGCACTGGCCGACGGCGGGGTCACCATGAAGGACATGGGCATCATCGGCGCCGGGAACCTCATGGGGGCCGCCGCCCCCACCGGGCAGATGGTGCAGAAGCAGCTGGGCCAGACCGGGATCCCCGTCTACAACGTGTCGAACGCGTGTGCCACCGGCGCGACTGCGCTCCGGGTCGCCTGCATGGCGATCAAGGCCGGTGAGACGGACATGGGCCTGGCCTTCGGCGTCGAGAAGCTGGCCGGTGCCGGGCTCCTCGCCGGTGGCAGCCGTTCGGCCGACTCCAAGACGTGGACGCCACACGGCCGCTACGGCGCGGTGGCGGCCGTCGACGGCCGGATCGGCACCGAGACCATGCCGGGCGTCTTCGCGCAGATCGGCATGGAGTACGGCCACAAGTACGGCGGGACCAGCTTCGAGCTGTTCGCCCAGATCAGTGAGAAGAACCACGCCCACTCGACCTTGAACCCACTGGCCTCGTACCAGAAGAAGATGAGCCTGGACGAGATCATGAACGACGTCATGATCGCCTACCCCAACACCCGGCCGATGTGCTCGGCCAACTGCGACGGGTCGGCTGCCGCAGTCGTCGTCTCGGGGTCCAAGCTCAAGACGCTCTCGAAAGAGCAGCAGAAGCGGGCGGTCAAGATCTCGGCCTCGATCCTCACCACCGATCCCTTCGAGGAGGCCTGCCAGATCCTCCCCAACGTGAACACCCTGACGCGCAACGCCGCCACCCAGGCCTACGAGCAGGCCGGGGTGTCCCCGGCCGACTTGGACCTGGTGGAGCTCCACGACTGCTTCGCGACGGCCGAACTTGTCCACTACGACAACCTGATGCTCTGCGAAGAGGGTGGCGCGGCCGACTTCTTCAAGTCGGGCGCCACGTGGCGCGCCGGCACGACGCCGGTCAACGTCTCGGGCGGCCTGGAATCCAAGGGCCACCCCATCGCCGCCACCGGCATCGCCAACGTGTGGGAGGTGGCCACCCACCTGCGCGGCGAGGGCGGCGACCGCCAGGTCGACGGCGCCAAGGTCGGGATGACCCACGTCATCGGCCTGGGTTCGGCCTGCGGCGTGCACATCCTGGAGAAGGCGGCGGCATAACTCGCGCCCTCGGGTGGCCTCGATGACGTCGCCCGTCTACGACACCATCGGCCGGGATTACGTCGCGCATCGGCGCGCCGATCCGCGCTGGGAGGCGGAGGTGCACGCGCAGCTGGGCGACGCCCGCCTGGTCGTGAACGTCGGGGCCGGCTCCGGGTCCTACGAGCCGACGGACCGCACGGTGGTCGCCATCGAGCCGTCGGCTGTCATGGTGGCCCAGCGGCGCCATGGAGCCGCACCCGTGCTCCGCGCCAGCGCCTCGGCGTTGCCACTCCCCTCGGCGTGCGCCGACGTCGCCCTCGCCATCCTCACCGTGCACCACTGGGACGACTGGGCGACGGGTCTCAGGGAACTACGCCGGGTTGCACCCCGGCGCATCGTCCTCGCCATCGACTTCGAGCTCCACGCTGACTTCTGGCTGCTGCGGGAGTACCTGCCGGAGGTGCATGCCCACACGCTGCGCTGCGCCCCGTCGGCCGACGTGATCGCCGAAGCGATCGGTGCGAGGGCGGCCATTGCGCTGCCGGTCCCCCGGGACCTGCAGGACGGCGTCCTCGGTGCGAACTGGTGCCGGCCCGAGGCCTATCTGGACCCGACGGTCCGGGCCAACAACTCGGGCCTGGCCCTGGCCGATCCCGACGTCGTCGCGAATGCGATGGCGCGCCTCGAGGCGGATCTGACGAGCGGCTCCTGGCACGAGCGCCACGCCGACCTGGACGAAGTCGAGTCGATCGATCTCGGCTACAGACTGGTTGTCTCGGGTTGACGCGCTGGCCTACAGAAGCGCGAGCCTTGGAAGAAAGGAGTGCCCCAGATGAAGTTGCTCCGGAAGCTACCCGCCGCACTGTTCTTGGGATCGCTGGTCTTCCTCGCTGCCTATGTGCTTGGGATCCGAACGAAGCATCCGCTGATCCTGGGAACCATCCGGAAGACGAACCGTACCTTGTTCAACCCGCTGCAGTTGAAGTCGGCCGGGAACCCCGGCTCGTACGCATCGGTTGTTCGTCACGAGGGCCGCAAGACTGGCAGGACGTACGAGACCCCAGTTGTGGCCATTCCCACGGAAGACGGGTTCGTCATCGCGCTGCCCTACGGGTCAAAGGCGGACTGGGTGAAGAACGTGCTCGCCGGCGGGCGCGCCACCATCGTCCACGATGGGTCCGCATACCGAGTCGAAAAACCCGAGCTGGTCGCGATGGCGGATGCCGCTGACTCGTTTCCCCTTCCGAACCAGCGGATTCAGCGCTCGTTCGGAGTCGACCAGTGTCTTCGGGTCTCGGGTCGAGATCCAGTGGAGGCGAACTGAGGTACGAATCAGCCGGCTACTCGCGTGTCACTGCGTGGCAAGAATGGCGGAGACCTCGGCGACCGGATCACGCATGACAGGGCCCGTCGCCGTGACCTCGGCCCGGACGATCGCGCCGTTGAACGCGAAAGGCGCTTCGTAGTCCCGGCCCACCGCCGGTCCCCATTCGTAGCCGCACGTCAACCCGGCGCCGACCTCGTTGTAGGCCACCGGGGTGAACCGGTCGACGGCGCCGGTGCCCACGAGCTCACCGTCCTGGAGCAACTCGGCCTTCCCGCCCGCACCCTCGTCCTTGTCGAACCTGAATTCGACCCGATGGCGGCCCGGTCCTAGCGCCTTGTCGGCGACGACCTCGTACAAGATCTTCCCGTACAGATTGTGGACATAGCGGAGCCGGCCGGCAAGGACATGGAGCGACCACCCACCGAGCGCGCAACCAAGGGCTAGGAGCACGCCGTCGGGGACGGTGCCGTCGGGCACGTCGATCGTCACGAGCACGGCGTGGGAGCGGTTCCGAACGTCCACCGCGACCCACTCCGGCACCTGGGCTCCCCCCTGGAAGTATCGAAACGTCTCTTGAGGGCGGCGCCGGTCGTGTTTGTGCGCGATCGCCTCCAAGACTCGGTTGTCCAGCGGGAGCACGTCGTTCCGTCGCGCCTCTTCCCACCACAACGCCACCAGCTCGGCGACCTTCTCGGGAAGCTCTGCCGCACGGTCATGGGCCTCTGAGATGTCTTCGGCGACGTGATAGAGCTCCCACACGTCGTCGTCGAAGGGCGCGCTCGCTCGCAATCCGTCGTCGTAGACGGGCCCCACCGGGTGATAGGTCACGGCCTTCCAACCGTCGTGATAGATGGCCCGCGAGCCGAGCATCTCAAAGTGCTGGGTGAGGTGCCGTTCGGGCTCGTCCTCTCCTTTCCTGTCGAGTGCGTAGGCGAAGCTGATGCCGTCAAGGTGCGACTGGGCGATCCCGTCGATCAGGTCGGGAGCGTCGATGCCCACGAGCTCGAGAACCGTCGGAACGATGTCGATGGCGTGCGCGAACTGCCGGCGGAGACTGCCGGCCGGCCCCGATCGACGGTCCGAAGGGAGGCGGACGATGCAGGGGTCCGCGACACCCCCTTCGTGGACCTCCCGCTTCCAGCGCCGAAGCGGCGTGTTGCCCGCCATCGTCCATCCCCACGGGTAATTGTTGTGAATGAGCGGCCCCCCGATCTGGTCGAGCCGCCGCTGCATCTCACCGACGCCGACGGCATCGAAGTTCGACAGCATCCCCTCGTTGATGGTGCCCTCCTTGCCGCCCTCGGAGCTGGCACCGTTGTCGGACACGACGATCACGACGGTGTCGTCCGCGTCGCCTAGGTCGTCGATGAAGTCGAGCACTCGCCCAATCTGCTCGTCGGTGTAGGACAGGTACGCGGCGAAGCACTCCATGAACCGTTCGGCGAGCGCACGTCGGCGCTCGTCGAGGGAGTCCCAGCTCGGCACCCAGGCCGGGCGCGGCGAGAGCGCGGTGCCCTGCGGGACGAGGCCGTGCGCGAGCTGCCGGGCGAACGTCTCCTCGCGCCAGCGATCCCATCCCTGGGCGAAGCGGCCCTTGTACCGTGCGATCCACTCGGCGGGCGCGTGGTGCGGCGAGTGGCAGGCACCAGTGCAGAAGTACAGGAAGAACGGCATCTCCGCATCGACCGCGCGCAGGTCCCCGAGGAACTCGATGGCGCGATCGGCGAGGTCCCCACTGAGGTGGTAGCCCTCCGGGATCGAGCGCGGGGGCCTGACGCTGTGGTTGTCGTGATAGAGAGCGGGCACGAATTGGTGCGTCTCGCCTCCGTGGAACCCGTACCAGCGGTCGAACCCGCGCCCGAGTGGCCAGGTGGCCCGCGAGGCGGCCATGTTCGTCTCGTCCTCGGGGCTCAGATGCCACTTTCCCACCGCGTATGTCGCGTACCCACTCGCTCGGAGGATCTCGGAGAGGAAGCCGTTCTCGCGAGGTGGCCGTCCGCAGTAGCCGGGAAAGCCGGTGGCCAAGTCGGCGACGCGGCCCATGCCGCTGCGGTGATGGTTCCTGCCCGTGAGGAGGCAGGCGCGGGTCGGGGAGCACAGGGCGGTGGTGTGGAAGTTGGTCAGCCGGATCCCGTCTGCGGCAAGGCTGTCAATGACGGGGGTAGAGAGGTCCGATCCGTAACAGCCGAGCTGGGCGAAGCCGACGTCGTCGAGAACGATGAGAACGACGTTGGGAGCACCATCGGGTGGGGTCGGCGTGGGTGGCCACCATGGCTCCGAGTCGCGCCAGTCGTCGCCGATCTTTCCCTGGAACTCCATCTTCGTCACTGCCCAACCTCCCGACGCTCGATCCACACAAGAGCTCGTGGTACATCGTCGACCCAGCGACCGCAACCAGGCACGACTGCGAGGACGCTGTCAGGACGTCACCGTACCCCTCGCAGCCGGGATTTCGAGGTAGGAGGGTCGTTCCGCCGAATGCTCGTGCGGTCACCAGCAAACGGGCGGGAACGTGCCGTCTCACTTTGATTCGCAGGGATGTGCCGATCTCACGGGGCGATGCGCCCGACCGTATCGTTGCCGTCGTTGGTGAACCAGAGGGCGCCGTCGGGTCCGGTCGTGATCCACGTTGGAAAGCTGATGCTGGGATCCGTGTAGTTGGACACTGTCCCGGCTGTCGTGATGCTCCCGATGGACGCATCATGAAGGTTGTCGAACCAGAGGTTGCCGGCGGGTCCGACCGTGATCCCCGTGGGGTCGTCGATCCCGGTGCCCGTGAAGTCCGTGACGACCCCGGCCGTCGTGATCTGCCCGATCGAATCGTTACCCCAGTTCGTGAACCATAGGTTCCCGTCGGGGCCGGTGGTGATCGCCTTGGGGTCACTGATGCCGGTCCCGGTGTACGTCGTCACGACCCCGCCCGTCGTGATGCGGCCGACCGAGTTGCCCACGAGGTTCGTGAACCACAGGGCGCCGTCGGGGCCGGCGCTGATCCCCTGAGGATCGGTGATCCCGGAGTTGCTGAAATTGGTCACGACTCCTGAGGTCGTCATCTGTCCGATCGTGTTGTTTTGTTCGTCAGTGAACCACAAGTTGCCGTCTGGGCCGGCGGTGATTCCCTGGAGGTTGCTCGCGCCGGCCCCGTTCACCGGGAAGCTCGACACCGTTCCCGAGGTCGTGATGCGGCCGATCGTGCTCGAACCCTCGTTCGTGAACCACAGGGCGCCGTCGGGGCCGGTGGTGATCGAGAGCGGGTGGTTGATGCTCGGGTCGGTGAAGTTGGTCACCGTTCCCGAGGTCGTGATGGAGCCGATCGAATTCCCGGAGAAGTTCGTGAACCACAGATTTCCGTCGGGGCCGGCGGTGATGCCCTGCGGATCGACGAGACTGGTTCCCGAGTAGCTGGTGACCACCCCACCTTGCGACGTGGCGATCGTCGCGAAGGGCATGATCAACAGGACCGAGGCCAAGACGATGGCCGACGACAGCACTCCCGCCCTCCTCGCCACCCCGCAATGCGGCCTCGAGCTCTGAGGCGTCCTCAGGCGAGTGCGGATCCTTGAGGTCTTTGGGTGATCTCTCATGGCAATCCGTACCCATAGAGGTTGTGGTCGCCGGAGCCGATGTACACCATCCCGTTGGCGACGGCTGGCGATGAGAGCAGTGGACCTCCCGTGGAGGTCGTCCAGAGGGGCGTGCACGTCTTCGGGGTGCCCGAGCAATTCGTGTTGCCGTCCGCATCGAAGGCGTACAGGTTGTGGTCGTAGGACCCGATGAAGACCACATGGTCGGCGACTGCCGGCGAGGACGGAACCACGCCAGCCGTCGCCGCAGTCCAAAGCGGGCTACAGACCGTGGGTGCTCCCGAGCAGTTCGTCTGCCCGTTTGCATCGAACGCGTAGAGATTATGGTCGTACGACCCGACGAAGACCGTGCCGTCAGCGACTGCGGGAGAAGAGAAGATCGGTCCTCCAGTGGCACCGGTCCAGAGCGGTTGGCACGACTTCGGGGTGCCCGAGCAGTTCGTGTTTCCGTTCGCGTCGAAGACATAGAGATTGCCGTCTAGGGCTCCAATGAGGACATCACCGTTGCTCACAGAAGGAGACGACCAGAGGTTTCCGCCCGCCCGCGCTGTCCACAAGGGAGCGCATATCGTGGGCGTGCCCGAGCAGTTGGTGTTGCCCGTGGCGTCGAACGCGAAGAGTCTGTTGCCCGAGGTCGCATAGACGACACCGTTCGCGACGGCCGGGGACGAGAGCGTTCCTCCCGTGAAGGCCTTCCAAAGCGGAATACAGGTTGTCGGTGTGCCCGAGCAGTTGGTGGTCCCGGACGCGTCGAACGCGTAGAGGAAGCCACCTCCTTCGACGTAGACCACGCCGTTCGCCACCACTGGGGACGCGGCGATGTTGCCGCCCGTGTTCGCCGTCCAGAGAGGTGAGCAGATCTTCGGGGTGCCCGAGCAGTGGGTGTTGCCCGTGGCGTCGAACGCATACAAGTTTTGGTCGGTCGTGCCGACGTAGACCACACCGTTCGCCACGGCGGGCGACGAGAACAGGTAGCCACCCGTGAGTGCCGTCCAGAGCGGGGCACACATGGCCGGCGTTCCGGTCGTGCAGTTCGTTTTTCCGGCGGCATCGAACGCATACAGCTTGTGGTCGTCCGAGCCGAGGTAGACGACCCCGCCTGCGACGGCCGGCGACGAGTCGGCCTTGTCGCCGGCCGTGGCGATGAACTTCGTGACCAGGCTCGAGACGTTCGACACCGAGATCGTGCTCTCACCCGGCTCGAAGTGGGTGTGCGCGGCGTCGAAGCCGAACGAAGTCCAGTCGCAGGCGGCGGTCACCAACGAGATGGCGGCCAGCGTTGCGACCAGCGTTAGCCAGTGGCGACCGTTCTCTTTCGGCCGGCGGCGAGGAGAAGTCGTTGGACGCCTCCGCGATGTGCCGCGCCAATTGTTCGGGAATTCCGAAAAGATCCCCGCCATGATCCCCCTCGATCACCGCCTGAATGCCGGTAACAGCATTCACTGAGAGGCCTCGGCTGTCAAGAGACCAGACGGGTACGAAGCCGCGAGAACCCTTGATTGTGCGGCTGCACCCGAGACGACCCGGTCAGAGGCACATCGCACAAGGACCGCTAGCCCCGGGCACGTCCCAATGTCCCGTCGCGATCGTGTTCTCACGACCCGTCTAAAGGAGCTCTTACGCCCCGTGCAGCCGAGGTGGGAGCGACGTTACGAGGCCGTGCGCGTGGCGAGAGGCACGGGCCGCGCCAGGCTCCAGCTGAATGTGTCCTCGATGTCTGCGAGGGCGAGCGGAGTGGCCAGGTCCTCGACCGTCGGGCCGACCCGGTCCGCGATCGACTGCAGGAAGTCGCCGTCGAAGCCCCACAGGTCGATGGCGTTGCCGCCCAGGATGCGGCGCAGGTCGTCCTCCGGCAGCCCGCCCATGACGTAGCGCAGCGTCTCCCGATGCACCGGCGCCGCCCCCTCCAGGTGCGGATAGTCCGCACCCCACATGAGCCGGTCGATGCCGATCTCGTGGCGCATCTCGGCTTCGTAGCGCTTCATCAGCGAGCCGCCCAGCCAGATGTGCTTCGCGAAGTAGTCGCGCGGGCGCATCTTGAGGTAGGAGCGCACCGGTGCGCCGCCATGGGTGTCGAAGAACGATTCCATGTCGCGGATCAGTGACGGGAGCCACTGCACTCCGTTCTCGGTCACGACGACCCTGAGGTCGGGGTGGCGATCGAAGATGCCGCCGAAGATCATGAACCACAGGGGCCGGCGGGTGAATACGAACACCTCATACAGACCGAGCATGCCGCCGTGGAGCGGGTCGTAGAGGTACTTGGTATCAGTGGCCGAACCGGAGGCGCCGGTATGGAGGTTGACGACCATGCGGTGCTCTTCACAGGCGCGCCAGAACGGCTCGTAGTACTCGTCTGCATACCCAGGCAGCTTGGAGGTCACCGACATCGCAGGGAGCATGACGCCGCCGAAGATGCCGTGCTCGCGGGCCCAGGCGATCTCCTGCACGGCGCGGTCCATGTCGTGGAGATCGATGGGCATGCAGCCGGCCCTGCGGCCCGGAGCCGCTGCACAGAACTCGGCGAGCCAACGCATGTAACCGTGCAGCGCGGGCCAGACCACCTCCAGCCCCTTGTCGGTCTGCGAGCCGAGGTACATGGCCGGGGAGATCCCTCCGGCGAGCACCGGTCCGGGCAGGGAGACTTCGGCATGAATGCCCTGTTCCTCCAAGAATTCCAGCCGGCGACCGTTCCCGTCCCCCGGGATCACCCAGTCGGTGCCGTAGCGGGCCAGCCAGCCCCGGGCGGCGTCGATGTCGACCCCCATGCCGGCCAGGCGGCGGGCGGCGGTGGCGCGCACCGGGTCCGACTCGTCGACCTCGCCGGGGTCGAACCCGCCGAACATGGAGATGGCGAGTGACGACAGGTCGCCGAAGGAGGCCACTGCCTCGCGGTGGGGCGGGTCGACGTAGGAGAGGAAATGGTCCAGGTCGTCGGGGGACGCATGGGTGTCCGCCGAGATGACGACGTAGTTGCGCCCAGTCAACGGGTTCGCTCGGCGTCCCGGCTCGCCGGTCGCAGCGTCTCCCATCGGCACCGTCTCCCTTCACCAGAAGAGCCTGGTCAGTGCTCCGAACTCTACTGCCGAGGAGGGGTGACGGGGAGCGGAGCACCAGGCCGTTAACTTTGACGCCGGTCACACCATGCACACCTCGTCCACCGTCGTCCTCGTCCTCGCCGTCTTCGCCGCCAGCCTCGTCGAAATGGTCGAGGCGTTGACCATCGTCGTCGCGGCCGGAGTCAGCCGCGGGTGGCGCTCCGCACTCGAGGGGGCACTGGTCGCGGTCCTCGTCCTCGGCGTCCTCGTGGCAGCAGTGGGCGTTCCCCTCATCCGCTATATCCCCCTCGACGCGCTCCGCGTGGTTGTCGGCGCCCTACTGCTCGTGTTGGGCCTGTCCTGGCTCCGCAAGGCCATCCTGCGGACCACCGGGTACAAGGCGATGCACGACGAGGACAAGATCTATGCCGAAACGGTCGCCGAGCTGAGCGGCGACGACGGCGCGCCGCCCAGCAAGGGCCGTTACGACAGCGTCGGATTCGCGGTGGCGTTCAAGGGAGTCTTCCTCGAGGGCACCGAAGTGGTGCTCATCGTGATCAGCCTGGGGGCTGCACAGCACCGCCTAGGTCTCGCCGCGCTTGCCGCCGTGGCGGCCTTCGTGCTCGTCACGGTGGTCGGCCTCGTCGTCGCCCGACAGTTGCGCGAAGTCCCCGAGAACACCATCAAAGCAGCCGTCGGCGTGATGCTCACCAGCTTCGGCGTGTTCTGGATCGGCGAGGGGGCCGGTGTGCACTGGCCGGGCGAGGACCTTGCCATCCCGGTTCTCGCCGTGTTCTTCGCCTTGATCTACTTCGCGTACAGCGCCGTGCTTCGGGTGCGTGCACCGGCGCCTGTCGTCGAGGAGGCGACCTCGTGACTGCCGTCATCGTAAAAGGTCTCCGTGCCTTCGGCCGGTTCTGGTGGGACTTCATCATCGGGGACACCCCGGAGCTCGCACTGGCCACCGGCGTCATCGTCGCGGTCGCCTTCATCCTCGCCGGCAGCCATTGGTTGGGCGCGATCCTGCTGCCCCTGCTCGCCGCCGGCTTCCTCTTCGTCAGCGCGCTCCGGGGCCGCCGGGTCCCGACCGACCGGCACTAGCGCCGCGCGCCCAGGCTCACCCCTCCTCTCCAGCGTTCGTCTGTCTTGCCGGCGAGCGGATCAGGCAGCCGCCCACCCGATGGCGGCCTGGACATCTGATGGATCGAAGACCTCGACCTCGCCAGGCATCATCCACCGGAACAAGGTGATGCTGTGGCGGAGCCAGTCCAGTCGGGTCACGATGGCGCACCGCCTCCACTTGGTGAGATCGCGGTGCACGAGCTCACCGACATAGAGCTTGGCGTCCGCCCAGGTGCCACCGGCAGTGAGGCTCTCGTACTCGTCTCCGAAGACGAAGACGATGCGGATCTCGCCCGTGCGGGCGATCACGTCGTTCAGGGCCGGTACGAGCACTTCGTCGTAATCCTTCCCCTCGAGCTTTCCGACGACCTCGAGCGCCACCACGGTGTCAGGGCTGTCCAATTTCTTCAGCATCGTCACATCTCCTCCCGGCATCGGTGAGGCACCGTCCGACGTCCTCGCGTCGAGTCTTACCGCTGTCGACGGGACGACAAAGACCGATTTCGGAGAGGCCGGGCCCCCCGAGAGAACACGATCGGGGGACCGTCGATAGCGTCGACTCGTGCGTCCCTTTCGGTTCGGCTTGCAGGTCACACCTGAGGATCCCAGAGAGGTCGTCCGGTCCGCGCAAGCTGCCGAAACCGCCGGTTTCGACGTCTTTCAGATGGGTGATCACCTC
>JBPYFR010000239.1:0-2547 GCA_051985685.1 Acidimicrobiales bacterium | reverse complement strand
GTGATCGGCGCGCTCATGCACGCACGGCCGAGGTTCTTCGCCAAGGTCATGGGCGAGCTGCTGTTCTGGGTCGGCGAGGACAAGATGACCTTCGGCAGCGACTACGGCATCTGGGAGCCGAAGTGGCAGGTCGAGGGGTTCGTCGACTGGGAGATGCCGGACGGCGATGAGTTCTCGGACTACCCGCGGCTCACCACCGTCGGCAAGAAGAAGATCCTCGGCCTGAACGCCGCGAAGCTCTACGACATCCAGGTGCCGGCCGAGTTCCTGATGCCCGCCCATGCCTGACGCCCGCGGCCCGCGAGGACGCCCAACTGGTCGACGACAAGTCGCATCCGGTGGCAGGGGCGTGAGTCAGGGGGCTCTAGGGGGGTCGTTCCCCCGGGCGATACTGCGGGCGCTGGAGACGGTGCGCGACCCTGAGCTCGACAAGCCGATCACCTCGCTCGGCTTCGTCGCGTCGTGCACCGTCTCCGCGGACGGGGACGCACGGGTCCGGCTGCGCCTGCCGACCTATTTCTGCGCACCCAACTTCGCGTTCCTCATGGTGGCCGACACCTACGAGGCGGTCGCCGGGACGCCGGGCGTGCGGTCCGCCGCGGTGGTGCTCGAGGACCACTTCGCCTCGGATTCGATCAACGCCGGAGTGGCCGCGCGGGCCGGCTTCGTCGCATCGTTCGACGGGGAGGCGGCCGCTGAGCTGGACGAGCTGCGCGCGCAGTTCCTGCGCAAGGCGGTCATGGCCGGCACCGACCAGGTATGCCGCCCACTGCTGGCCTCCGGCACCACGCCCGAGCGGCTGCGCGAGCTGACGCTGGCCGACGTGCCGCCGTCGCGGGAGCTCGACCGTCTGCGCCAGCGCCGCGCCGAGCTCGGCCTCCCGGCTGGCGAGGATGCCCTCCTGCTCATCGACCCGGAAACGGGTGCCGCTGTCACCGCAGACGCGGTCCCGCTGCACCTGCGCCGCGCGCGCGTGACTCAGGTCGGCATTGAAGCCAACACGAGCATGTGCACAGGGATGCTGGCGCACCGCTACCTCGCCGCGAACGGAGGGCTGAGGGAAGTGAGGGACCCTGGAGGACCGGGGGTCCGAGGGACCGCGAGCGAGGGAGCCGACGGGAGGTTCCGGCGGCGTTCCGAAGGACGCGCTGACGGAAGCTTCCCTATCGGCCCCACACCCAAGAGCTAGCAGGTTCCGAGATCGGGAGGAACAGAAGTGAAAGCCGTACGACTGCACGAGTTTCACTCCGCACCAGTAGTCGAGGAGGTCGCCGATCCCAAAATTGCCGGGCCGCTGGACGTCATCGTGAAGATCGGCGGAGCCGGCGTTTGCCGCACCGACCTGCACATCATCGAGGGCCAGTGGGACGCGGCCATGGGCACCCCGCTGCCCTATACTCTCGGCCACGAAAACGCCGGCTGGGTCCATGAAGTCGGCTCCGGCGTGACCAACGTCCAGCCCGGCGACACGGTGATCCTGCACCCGCTGGTCACCTGCGGGCTGTGCCACGCCTGCCGGGCCGGTGACGACATGCACTGTGAGAACAGCGCGTTCCCTGGGCTGTCGCGAGACGGGGGCATGGCCGAGTACCTGCTGACCTCGGCGCGGGCGTGCATCAAGCTCAACCCGGATACCCGGCCGCAGGACGTGGCCGCGCTCGCGGACGCGGGCATCACCGCCTACCACGCCGTGCGCAAGGCGATCCCGCTGCTCTATCCCGGCACCACGTGCGTGGTCATCGGAGCCGGCGGCCTGGGTCACATCGGCATCCAGTGCCTTGCCGAGCTCACCTCCACCAAGGTCATCGTGGTGGACGCCCACCCGGAGGCGCTCAAGCTCGCCGAGCAGCTCGGCGCGGATCACACGGTCGTCGCCAACGGCAAGCACCTTGCCGCGGTGAAGGATCTGACCGGCGGCAAGGGCGCCCACGTGGTGTTCGACTTCGTGGCCGAGCAGGGCGCCGAGATGGACGGGTGGGCGATGACCAAGGAGGCTGGCTCGTACTTTGTGATCGGCTACGGCGGCACGCTGCACGTCCCGACGCTGGACATCATCTCCACCGAGCGGAACATCACCGGCAACATCGTCGGCACCTACAACGAACTGGCCGAGCTGATGGCGCTCGCCCAGTCCGGCAAGGTCACCCTGCACACCAAGACCTACCCGCTGGACGCCGCGCCCGAAGCCCACGAAGACCTCGACGCTGGCCGCGTCCGCGGCCGGGCGATCCTCGTCCCGTAAGACCACGCGTTCATTCGGCGGAAATATGGGGATCATCCATGGCCAAGGAACTGCGCTCCGGCGCCGCGATCTCGCCGTGTCGAGCAGCGGGAGCGTGACCGCCGGGTTGATGTGCTGCCCGCTCACGTGCCGTTAGCGGCGTCGTGCCGGGCCGCGTCGCTTTTCGGTAGTGCCATTCGCCGCCGCGATCGTCGCTGGCGGTCCAGCAGGGTGTCTCGAGCGGGCGGATCATGCCGAACGACCTTGCGGGGTGAGGTAAGGCGGCGGCGAGCCGGGGTACTGGTCCCAGGTGCGGCCGTCGAGCA
>JBPYFR010000238.1:0-2649 GCA_051985685.1 Acidimicrobiales bacterium | reverse complement strand
CGGTTCTCTCCGGTGCTGGCACGACCGCCTTTACGAGCGCCTTCGATGCGACGAGTGGCCAGGTCGTCTGGCAGCTCTCGCTGCCCTTTGTGCTGGATGCAATCACCCCCGTTGCCGGCGGCTTCGTCCTGCAACTATCAGAGGCTGCACTCCGAGTCCAGGGCCACTGAAGACGCGCACGCTGTGATCTCGATGGTCCGGACGACGTCCCGTATTCGGCCTGGTGCAGAGGGCGGTTCACATTCGGGTCGAACGAAATAGTCCGAGTACCTTCGAGGTCGTTCTCGCCGGCTCACCCGCCGGGCGCTTCTAGAGGGCGAGTATTTGTGTCATCACGCGCTGTGAGGCGACAGGCTATGAGCCAGGACGCCGGAATGCGGGAATCGGCGTTAAGTAACCCCTTCAGATCGTGCTAAACCAGCCGCGATGATGGCAACGGCGGCCTGCTTTCGATATGCATGCGGCTCACCTCCCCTCAGGCAGGGAACACTCGATTCCCGAGCCTGGGCCCGACCTGAGCCCCACCTTGTACCGCCACCCTTGCCGCCGTTTCCCGACTGACCAGCCATCGGCCCTCTCGCCGAACGGCCTCGCCCTCGAAGGGAAACGCGCCAACTCCAATCCTGATCTGGAAGCGAACATCGGCACGATCGGCATCGAGGAACAGGACGCGATCGACGCGGGTACTGGAGGGTCCAACCCCCGGATTGCGTTGGCCGGCTGCTTCAAGGGCAGAAGCGACCTCGTCGTCTCCATCCAGGTGCGACCGAACGAGATCGGGCTGACCGGCACCGCCACCGAAGACGATCCGAAACGATTCCGTGATGGCTTCAACTGCGCCGTCGTCTGGGACCTGGCCAAAGACTCGTGGCGGAAGAAACAGCTCCCGCCGACCCTCGGACGTCAGCGAGGCCAGCGCCTCGCTGGCCTCGCTGACACAACCGTCGCAGATCGTCACCGACCCAGCGGAAACGAACCTGGCGACCTCCCACAGGTCCCGCCCACAGAACGAGCAGACACGTCCAGGTCCAGCGGTGAATGGCATCACGACGCCTAAGGTACTCAGGCGAAGGAAACCGTCGCCATGACAATCTGCGTGGTGCGATGCGGACCTCAGCCCTCTTCGAGAACTGCCCGTAACTCCGCAACCAGCTCGCTAACCCGCCGATCCCGCCGTTCCAGCCGCTGCAGTTCGGCGAGGAATTTGAGAGCTTGATCACGGTCCAGCGCCGTAGCGGGCTCACCCGGACGGATCATGACGATCGAGCGGCGGAGGTTCGTTTGCCCTCGCTACGGTGCCGGCACAGACGACGCTGACGCTCGGCCTAGGGATCGCCCGACCAGGCGGCTGCGATGGTTCGACCGATGCGAGCGCTGGGTGCTCACCATCGACATCACCTTCGAAGGGGAGTACGGGCGATGACCGGCTCTCCGCCGACGGCGGGTGAAGCCGAGCGAGACCAAAGCCGGCACCGGAAAGCGAGAACAGTCGTTCCGGAGCTTCGCCGGACACATAGGGAGCGGTGTTCTGCATGGCAGTTCTGAGCGTTTTGAGCGCAGTTACCCCTGCACGACGCTATGCCCGCTGTCCGTGGTATACCGACCAGGTGGTCGTGATCACCAGTCCAACCGTCGACTCGGCTCAGGCGCTCAACCAGTTGCTGGACTGACTTGACCAGCACGGCTACCAGCGTTTGGTGGAAGGCTCGGTTGTGGTCGTAATCGTCGTGCGTCATGACAGCAAAGCCGGGGTCTATCAATGCTTGACTCACTGCGGTCCTCGGGCCCAGCCGTCGTGACGATCCCGCACGACCGGACCCTTGCGACTGGCGGCGACGTCGACCTGAATGACCTGATGGCGAACACCCAGCCCGCCTATCTCCAGCTGGCCGCGGTCGTCCGCGACGGCGTTGGCAACCCCCGGCCCGACGTCTGGTAACCGCGCCATGGGGAGAGCGTCGTTATCAGCCCTTCGTTCGATTGGAGCCGTCCTGGTCGGAGTCCTTCTCGTCGTCGGGCTGACTTCTTGCGGTGGCTCTTTGGCCACCCAATACTTCACCGTCGCTCAGCGGGTCGAAACCTTCATGGACCCCAGCCGTCCAACACCGGCCAATATACCGGCCAATGGCGATACACCTGTCCCCGGCCATTCGGGCCGTATCCTCGCCACGACCATCTACTACCCGACCACGGGCGGCCCATTTCCCCTGATCGTCTTTGCCCACGGGTTCGGCCTGGTCGGCACCGACTACCACGCCCTGCTCTCGGCGTGGGCCGCGCACGGCTACGTTGTGGCAGCGCCTAATTTCCCCTTGTCATCCAGCGTTGCCTCAGCTGACCCCAGCAGCGCGGACTTTTTCGAGCAACCCCTCGACTTGAGTTTCGTGATCACGGCCATGACAAAGCAGAAAGGGGAGCGCGTCGATCCCCGCCACGTCGGAGTCGCCGGCCATTCGCTTGGAGGCGTCACTGTCCTCGGGCTGACCAACAACACCTGTTGTCGCGACCCTCGGGTCATGGCGGCAGTCGCGATGGCGGGTGACACAGTCAGCTTCCCGGGCGGTGAGTACACCAACACGCGAACGCCGCCCTTGTTGTTGCTTCATGGGGATCAGGATCAGACCGTGCCTTACCAGGGCAGCCGCGACG
>JBPYFR010000237.1:0-3031 GCA_051985685.1 Acidimicrobiales bacterium | reverse complement strand
GACTGGCCGCCTCGCCCGCCTCGCCGCCGACCGGGTCGTACACGAGGTCGGCGCCGCGGCCGTCAGTGGCGCCGAGAATGGCATCACGCACCGGGCCAGCGCGATGGTCGATGACGCGGTCGGCGCCAAGCGACCGGCACAGCTCGGCTCTCGCGTCGTCGCCGACCACAGCTATGACCCGCGCCCCGAGCGCCTTGCCGAGCTGGATCGCGGCCGTGCCACTCCCACCGCCCGCGCCGAGGACGACAACCGTCTCTTCCGGCTCGAGCCGGCCGCGGTTGACCAGCCCGATCCAGGCTGTCATATGGGGAATCCAGAAGCCGGCCGCGTGCTCATCGCTCAGCCCGGCCGGCACGGGGTGGGTCGAGTCGGCGAACATCAGGCACTCGTCGGCGAAGCCGCCCCAGCCCTGGTTGAACACGGTCACGCCCATCACTTTGGTGCCGATCTCGAGCTCGACCCCGTCGCCGAGGGCGGTCACCGTGCCCGTCGCCTCCTGGCCGCACACGAACGGGAGCCGGGGCGTGAGCGGGTACACGCCTCGGCACATCAAGACGTCGGGGAGGCCCAGCCCTGCGGCCGCAACCTGGATCCTGGCCTGCCCCGTGCCGGGCGCCGGTGCCTCGAGGTCGACCAGCCGCAACACATCGACCGGCTCGCCCGCGCTCGCCACCTGCCAGGCTCTCACACCAGCGTTATAAGGGTGTTCGTCGGTAGCTCGCAAGGAGCGGCTCGTGGCGGTTACCGCAAGGTGACCGGGATCGTCTCCACGCCCCGCAAGAGCATACGGTGAGCCCACGCCGGCTCGGCGTATGCGGGCGCCATACGCGGGAAGCTCCGGATCAGGGCCGGGAGCGCTACCTGGCCCTCCATCCGGGCGAGAAACGCGCCGAGGCAGTGATGGGCACCCCCACCGAACGACACGTGCTCGTTGGCACCCGGCCGAGCGAGGTCGAGCTCGTCGGCCGTCGGCCCCCAGTGGCGGGGGTCGCGGTTGGCGGGGGCCAGCCCCAGCCAGATCACCGCGCCTGCGGGGACGGTCTCGCCCGCGACCTCGGTGGGCGCCACGACGATCCGGCGGGCGAGTTGCGCAGGGCTGTCGAAGCGCAGCACCTCCTCGATGGCGTTGGCGTCGAGACCGGGGTCGAGGCGCCACCGCTCGAGCTGGTCAGGCCGCTCAAAAAGGTGGGTGAGGCCGTTGCCGAGGAGGTTGACGGTCGTTTCGTGGCCCGCCACGTACAGCAGGATCAGTTGCGCCATCAGTTCTTCCAGGCTGAGCCGGTCGCCGCCTTCCTCGGCCTCGATCAGCCCGGTGAGAATGTCGTCGCCAGGATGGCCCCGCTTGTGGGCGATGACCTCTGCCAGGTACGCGCCCATGGCCTGGCCAGCTGTCAACGCCGCCTCGCCCTCCTCGGGGGTGTAGATGGGGTCTGCGGTCTTCGCCATGTCGTGTGACCACCCCCGCAGAAGGGCGAAGTCCCCTCGCGGCAACCCGAGCATGGTGGAGATCACTTCGACCGGCAGGGGGAGCGCGTAGTCACTGATGACGTCGATGGCATCGTGTTGGGCCGCCTCGTCGAGGAGGCGTCGGGCAATGGCCTCGACGCTGCCCTGCAGCTGCCCTATAGCCCGAGGCGTGAACGGCTTGCTCACCAGGCGCCGGAGCCGGAGATGGTCGTCCCCGTCCCGCCGCACCATCATGAGACCGACCGGACCCTCCCGCGTCACAACCTTCTCGGCGTCCACCGCGGGCGTCGACGCGGCGTGCTCGATCGATGCCTCAAGCGAGCGATCACGGATGAGCCGGTGCACGTCGTCATAGCGGGTGACCAGGTAGCCGCCGGTGAGCGGGTCGAAGTGGACCGGCTCGGCCTCACGGATGTTGCCGAGCTGAACGCTCGGGTCGGCAAAGTACCCGGGTGCGAAGGGGTCGAATTCCACCGGCGTCGCCGGCAGCGACGCGGCCCGAGGCGGCGCGGTCATGAGGGGCCCAGGAGGTTGGGCCGGACGGCGGGCGCGGTCGTTCGCCACCCGGAGACGGCCGGCGAGCTCCCGGAGCAGCCCGAGGGAAAGCTCCGGTGACCGGGCTAGCCCGGCCAGGAAGGCAGCGCCGTCGACTTCGTGAAGGACCACGTCGGTCTGAGCAGTCACGTCTGCAGCACGGGGCGCGCAGTCGAGCAGCGCCATCTCGCCGATCGACTCGCCTGGCCCGATGCTCGCCATGTACAGGCCGTCCACCGTGACGTCGGCGATCCCGTCGGCGACCACCCACCACCGATCCGCAACCTCGCCCGCGGCGCAGATCACCTCGCCTTCACGGACCTGCCGGACGCTGCGCACGGCACGCTCGATCCGTTCCAGGTCGTCGGGCTTGCACGACGAGAACAACTCCAACGACGCGAGAACCTCGGTCATGCCCCCTCCTTCGCACCCCGCCGACCCTTGGTCGGCTGGCGTAGGTTAGGCCACTGTCGGTGGGTTGACAATCGTCTGACCTCAACAGGAGGTCACTTCCAGGGAACGGGAGCACCCCATCCGTTAAGGAAGGTCGTCTCGGACGTCGGCCTCCGAACGTTCGGACCGAAGTGTCCCCGGGGATAGCCGAGGGGCACACAAAAGTGAAACCCCACGTCGTCGGGGATGCCGAACATTTCGTGGAAGCGGGGCATGACTGAGGGGTGCAGCGTCGTCGGCACCGAACCGATCCCGATGGCCCGCGCCGCGAGCATGAGGTTCTGAACGGCCGGGATGACCGAGTCTGCTGGTCCGTTGCGCATGGCGAGCGCAAACACGATGCACGGAACTTCCTTCATCGAGTCGGCCAGTCCGGCCGCCGGACCGAAGCGCGCGGGCAGGTCGGCGCGACCCTGAAACCCTTCGTCGCGCCGCTTCGCCCACCATGCTTCGCGGTAAAGCCCACCGAAGTCCCGGATCGTTGCCCGGTCGTCGACGACAAGGAACCGCGCCACCTGCTGGTTTCCGCCGTTCGGCGCCCTCACCGCGGCTTCAACGATGAGCCGAATGTCTTCGA
>JBPYFR010000236.1:0-11411 GCA_051985685.1 Acidimicrobiales bacterium | reverse complement strand
GGCCTAGAAACGAGAAACGCCGACGGTGCCCCAGTCGATTGACGTCAAATGCGCTGTCTCAGGGCCCTTGGCGATGGGATCCTGGAGCTCTCGACTGGGGCACACACGCCGGCAGTGCGATCAGGCGGTAGATCGCTAGTGCCCATTATTCCCCACCCGTGAGGGAAACAAACCTGAAAATCTCGCGTTTTCCTTGCAACCTGGATTGCCATTTCAGGTCGGCCGGCCTCTCGCCCGGCTCCCTGAGGTGGCAAGGGCTCAGATCAGCGGCGGTTCAAATCAGGGGTTCTACCTGGTCGGCAGCCACGAGGACCGCGACGAGCTCTCGGTCGCGGGGGTAGCTAAGCAGCTGCGATGCCTCGTCGAGCTCCAGCCAGCGAAGCTCGTCGACCTCCGAGTTGGGGGTGAAGGACCCGCCCTCCACCACCATCACCCAGTAGGCGACCGCCTTGGAGCGCCCCTTGCGGTCGAGGTATTCGGTGTGCCCGAGGAAGCGGACGAGGCGGCACGACATCCCTGTCTCCTCCCGCACCTCACGGAGCGCAGCCGCCTCGAACGTCTCACTGTCGTCGAGCTTGCCCTTGGGAAAGGACCAGTCTTCGTGCGCAGGCCGGTGCACCACGGCCAGTTCGAGGACGCCCCGCTCCCTGCGGATCAAGAGCCCTCCGGCTGCGTAGACAGTCTCTGTCGGTGTGGGGAGCTCTTCGCTCATCGCTCGTCTCGCCACTGGCACTCTCTCGGCACACTATCGCCACGACCTTAAAAACTGGTGGAACCCCCAGGTCATCCCGTCCGCGCCCGCATGGGTGCCGAAGTACCCTGAGCGAATGGCCGATTCCGGGGACGAAGGGCCGGCCGTCTCGGACGAGCCCGTCGAGATCGAGTGGCAGTTCGACGCGCTCGATCTGCGGCCCGTGGAGCGTTGGCTCGCCACCTTGCCGGCGCTGGCCGTCCAGGCGGGCGGGCGGGGGACCATCACCGCGCTGGCGGCGACCCCGCGGCGGTTGGTGGACACCTACCTCGATACCGACGACTGGCGCCTCGCCCGCGCCGGCTTCGTCCTGCGCATCCGTCGGCGCGGCCGCCACGGCGAGGTGACGCTGAAGGACACGCGTCCCGCCGACAAGAGCGGCCTGCGCCGCCGGCTCGAGGTCACCGAGGCCCTGCCGGCGGGTGGTGTCGCCGCGCTCGACACAACAGGCCCCGTGGGCTTCCGCCTCCACGCCATCGCGGGCAACCGGGCTGTCGGCGAGGTTCTCCAGGTGCGCACACGCCGCCGACCTTTCGCGTTGCGAGTCGGCGGTGTCGACGCCGCGGAAGTCGCCCTCGACGAGACCATGATCGTGGTGGGCGGCGGCCAGCGGCCCATGCAGCTGCGCCGCGTCGAGGTGGAGGTGCGGCGCGAGTGGATCGAGGCGCTGGAGCCGGTCGTGTGGCAACTGCGCGTCTCCTGCGGTCTGCAGCCGGCCACCCTGTCCAAGTTCGAGGCCGGGCTCCTCGCCGTCGGTCAGTCGCTACCGGGCGAGCCGGATCTCGGCCCGACCGCGGTGTCCGAGTCCTCCACCATGGGCGAGCTCGCGTACGCGGTGCTCCGGCGACAACTCGCGGTGGTCCTCCGGAAGGAGCCCGGGACGCGCCTGGGCGAGGACCCCGAGGATCTTCACGACATGCGGGTGGCGACACGGCGCATGCGCGCCGCGCTCGACCTCTTCGCCGAGGTCCTTCCTGTGCGCGCGCAGAGCTATCGCGCCGAGCTCGGTTGGCTGGGTTCGGTGCTGGGCGCGGTCCGCGATCTCGACGTCCAGCTGGAGGGCCAGGCCGAGATGACGGCAGCCACGTCCGTCTGGAGCGCCGAGACCCTCCATGTCGACCAAGACCCCATGGCCGACCTCACCGCCTTGCTCGAACGGGACCGCGAGCAGGCCCGGGCCGACCTCCTCGCCGCGCTCGACTCGGTCCGATGGGAACGCCTCTCGGCCGGTCTCGCCGCCATGCTGCGCCAAGGGCCGTCCCGCCGGTCCCTGGCCACCCGCCTCCCAGCCGCCATCGGCGTGCCCGACCTGGTCGTCGCGCGCCACAGCGCCGTCACCAAGGCGGCCCGGCGCGCCCGCAAGTCCCGCGTGGTGTCGGACTTCCACCGCCTGCGCATCAGGTGCAAGAGGCTGCGCTACGCGCTCGAATTCAGCTCCGACGTCTACGGCGGCCACACGGCGAAGTTCGTGCGTGTGCTCGTGGGCCTGCAGGACCAGCTCGGACTCATGCAGGACGGCGAGGTCGCGTCGACGCGGTTGGCCGAGCTCGCGACCGGCGAGGCCCACCTGCCCCCCGCCACCGTCTTCGTCATGGGGGCGGTGGCCGAACGGCACCATCGGACGGTGCGTCGTCTCCTCAAGCGCCTGCCCAAGCAGGCGGCCAAGGTCAACGGCTCGGAGTGGCAGGAGCTGCTCGAGCTCATGGAGCGCCGCCGCGCCGATGCCGAGGCGGAGCAGCCGGCCGCCCGGAGGGACCTGCGTCCCGTGCCGGCTCCGCCGGGGGTGCCGGGGACACCGGGCGCGCAAGGGGCTGCGGGCCACGCGCGCTCACCGAACGCACGGACGCGGAGTCTGACGGCGCTGAACCCGCCGTCCTCAGGCCGAGCCAAGTGAGCTCTCCCCGCCCATGACGAGGCGGGGATGCTCGGTCAGGACGAAGTGAAGCCGGCCGGTGTCGAGAAAGCGCTCGATGTCGGCCCAGATCTCACCGAAGTCCGGCTCCGCCAGGTGGGCCCGGTAGTCGTCCATCGACTCGAACCACTGCACCGTGACGCCGTCGAACCCGGGGTCGTCGTCACCGGCGTAGTCGTCGAGCGGGCGCGGGTGCTGCTCGTAGCGGACAACATGCCGGCCGCTTGCGCTCCTTGCGATGAGCGGCCCGTGCACATCACGCCAGTGCGCGTGGAACTGCGCGGGAGTCAGCCCCTCCTTGCGCCGGAGCAGGCACGTGAGCCTGACCATGGTTCCTCCTCTGCGTGCCGTTCTCTGGAGCCGGATGTCGGGGGTCGACCGCGACGCGCGGTCTCATCGGCACGCTAGGTCGTGCGTCCTCCCGGTGACGAGCGACTCGGCGCCTTGCACCGGGGGCAACACGGCCACTCCCGTACTCTTTTCGCTCGTGACCCCCTCCCACGCCCTGTTGATCGCCCTCGCCGGCGTCGGTGCGGGGATCTTCAACGGCGTGGCGGGCGGCGGCAGCCTGATCTCGTTCCCGGTCCTCCTCGGGCTCGGCTACCCGGCCCTCACGGCCAACATCACCAACACGATCGGGATCTGGCCCGGCTACGTGGCCTCGGCCGCCGGCTTCCGTAAGGAGGTCGGCGACCAACGGAGCCGCCTGTTCCGCCTCGCTCCGGTGGCCCTGGTCGGCGGCGTCGGGGGGGCACTGCTATTGCTCACGACCTCCGAGGCGACCTTTGCCGACGTCGTGCCCTGGCTCGTCTTGGGAGCCGCCGCCCTGTTCGCAGCCCAGCCGCTGCTTCGGCGTGCCCTCGACCGCGGCGCCGCCCATCCCCGCACCCGCCCGGTGCTGCTGGTGGCGGGGGTGTTCGCCGCCTCCGTGTACGGCGGCTACTTCGGCGCCGCGATGGGGGTGATCTTCCTGGCCGTGCTCGGCCTGGCGCTGCCGATCTCGCTCGCCCATACGAGCGGACTGCGCGCCGTGCTCTCCATGATCGTCAACGGCGTGGCGGCCGTCGTGTTCCTGCTCCACGGGGGGCTGGCCTGGGAGGCGGTCGGGCTGCTGGCACTGGGCAGCCTGGTGGGTGGCTTCGCCGGCGCGCGTGCGGCCCTGGCCCTTCCCGCTCCGGCCCTGCGCGCCATCGTCGTCGTCATCGGGGTCGGCACCGCGGTGAGGCTGCTCACCTGAACGCGCGGCAACTCAACCCACGGCCAGCGGGTAGTGCCCGGTCACGGCCCGTTCGAGGACGCGGTGGGCCGCCTCGGCCGCCTCCGTCGCTTCGCCAACGTCCACCGGGGCGAAACGCACCTCGGTCCCCGGCGCGCACTGGCCGAGCAGCCCATGGTCGACCGAGCCCACCACCGCCACCACCGGATAGCCGCCCAAGGTCGCGTGGTCGGGCAGCAGGACGACGGGGTCACCGCCCGGTGGCACCTGCACGGCGCCCGTGACGACGCCCTGAGAGTCGAGCTCGTCGCGCGCATCGCCGGCGACGCGGAGCGTCGGGGGCCGCGCTGGCGACGACCCGCGCAGGCGCAGCCCGACCCGGTTGCTGCGGTCTTCGACGACGAAGCGCGCGTCCGCCAACCGGGACAGCGCGTCCGGGACGAACCGCTCCGGATGCGGTCCCGCGAGCACCCGAAGCACGACGGGCGACTCCCTCCCCCCTTCGGGGACGGCGCCTTCGCCCAGGTGGTCACCGAGTGGAGGCGACCACGGGCCGGCGTGGAGCCGTTGTCCCGGCGCGACCGGGCCGGGCCCGAGGCCGCACAGCTCGTCGCTGGCCGTCGAACCGAAGAGGGACGGCCCGACGAACCCACCGGCCACCGAGAGATAGCTGCGGAGGCCGCGCCGGGCGGGACCGACCTGCAGCACCTGGCCCTCGTCGAGAGCGAGTAGGCGCCCGTCGGCTACCACCCGGCCGTCGACACCGACTTCGGGCGCGCCCCCGACCACCGCGGCGTGGCACGCCCCGAGGCAGCGCAAGCGCGTGCCGCCCGCAGTGATCTCGAGCGCCCCGGAGGCAACCGGGTTACCGGCGAGCCGGTTGGCGAGCGCGTGGGACACGGGGTCCGCCGGCCCGGCTGCGGGCACACCGATGGCGGCCACGCCGCGCCGGCCCGCGTCCTGGAGGACGGCGCGCAGGCCCGGGACCTCCACGTCGAACACCGGGCGGACGCCGGGCGGCGGCGCCCACGCGGGCGGGGCCAACGGCTCTGGGACCGTCGGCTGACCGGGCGCGACGACGGCGAAGCGGACGCGGTCGCCGGGCGCCAGGGCCGCGTACGGAGGGCCTGCCGTCGAGAAAAGCGGGACCCCCGTGCGGCCGACCAGTTGCCAGCCCCCCGGAGAAGCCGTCGGGTAGACGGCCGCATACCCGTTGGCCAGCGCGACGGCTCCGGCCGGGACCTCCGGCCGGGGCTCGGCGCGCCGCGGGATGCGCTCGAGGTCCGGTGGCAGCCCTTCCAGATACGCGAATCCGGGCGAGAAGCCCATCACCATGACCACCAGGTCGCAGCCCGTCAACAGCGCGACGACGTCCTCGGTCGCCGCGCCCACGAGGGCAGCCACCTCCTCCAGGTCCGGACCGTCGAACGCGCAGGGCACCGTGATGGTGCGCTCCGGGCCGCGATCCGCGTCCGCACCGGGTCCGGTGCCGACCCGGGCCAGCGCGTCCTCGACCGCCCGCCGCGCGGTGTCCAGCCTCACCTCCGGATCGCGCAGAGCAACCAAGAGCGTCGCGAAGGAGCACACCGTCTCCACGGCTCCCGCGCCCGGTACCGCGGCATCGACCGCCTGCGCCAGCGCGCGGCCGGCGCTCGGATCGGACACGCCGATCAGCAGCGCCCGGTCACCGAAGAGGCGGACCTCCCCCACCGGAACCGAACGGATCATGGCCGCGCCGGCGCGGCGACCTCGATGCCCCCCTGCTCGAGCGCGGCGCGCACGGCGGTCGCGATCGCCACCGCCTCCGGTGAGTCACCGTGGATGCACAACGTGTCCACCCACATCGTGAGCACGCAGCCGTCCGACGCGACCACCGCCCCACGGGCGAGTCCGAGCGCCTGGGCCCCGGCAGCATCGGGATCCGTGAGCACGGCGCCCGGCGTAGTCCGGTCGACCAGCCCCCCGTCGGGCCGATAGGCCCGGTCGCAGAAGCCCTCTGCTCGCGCCGGCACGACGTCCCGGAGGACCATGGCGAGGGCCCGACACCCCGAAGGCAACACGAGTGCAGTGCCGGACCCACAGGTGTCGCGCACGGCGTCGCGCACCGCCTCGTAGACGAGCCCGCCCTTGCCCACCTCTTCGTAGAGCGCGCCGTGAGGCTTGACGGACTCGATCGTCGTGCCGGCGGCCCGGCACACACGATCCAGCGCACGCAGCTGGTCCTCGACGGCGGAACAGAGCTCGGCGCGAGGCATCTGCATGGGGCGCCGACCGAACCCGTCGCGGTCTGGATAGGAGGGGTGAGCCCCGACCCGCACCTGTGCCTCCAGGGCCGCCGCCACGGTCGCGGTCATGGACGCCTCGTCACCTGCGTGGCCCCCACAGGCGATGTTGACGGAGGTGACGAGGCCTATGAGCGCCCGCTCCCGTGCGACCGCACCCTCTTCGGTGGCCTCGCCGACGTCAGCGTTGAGATCGACGGTGCGCGTATGCGCCATGTGCTCATACTGCCTGAAGCTCGACCACCACTCCGTCGCGGTAGACGACGCGTTGGTGACGTCGGGTCGGGACGCGGGCGCCGCCGACGATGGTGCCGGTCATGTTGAGCGGGTCTGCGCCCGCGACGACCACCTGTTCACCCTCCGGCCTGCGCCGGTGAACCCGTTGCAACTCCTCGACCGCCTCGGGCAGCGCGTACTGCTCGCCCGAGAGGCCGGCGACGAAGCGGCCTCCGAGCGCGACGCCGCGCGCCTCCATTCGGCGCAGCGCCCACACCACCTCGCGCCAGGGCACCTTGAAAGACTCCCGCCCCCACAGCTCCCAGGCGACCACTCCCCAGCGCACCAGCAGCTGGCGGGCGACCGACTCGGCCAGGTCCTCGTTGCCCGGGGACAGGACGCCGTCGTCGACCGCAGGCACGCCTAGTACCTCGGGCCCGGGCAGGAGCGACCACCGTCCCTCGCCGATCCCAGTCCCGACCGGCGCCCGACGGCGCGCCAGGCGCGCCTGCGGACGGCGCACCGTCCGGGTCCGCCAGCGATCGCGCGCCGAGAGGAGCGCGCGCACGGCGGAGAAGGCGTCCGCGGTCACCAGGCCGCGCGCGACCAGGTCCCACAACCCCTCGTCCACCTCGGCGGGCAGGCGACCGGTCAGGGGGGCCAGCTCGGGTCGGAAACAGGCGCCCCGAGTTCTGAGCACGGCCAGCACGTCGGCGGCGGCGCCGACCTCGGGCTCGGGTGCCACCGACCCGGCCCGCACTGCACGCAGCATCACCTCGAGGTCCTCTCGGATCGTGAAGGCCAGGGGCGTGGCAGGGGAGGGTGAGCCGCTCCGCCCGGCCCGCTCGGCCCTGGGCGTGAGGCGGGCCCAGGCCATCTCTCCGGACAGGCAGAGCTCATCCAGCCAGCGGGGGTCGTACCCCGAGACCCGAGTGGGCAGGATCTGAGCCTCCCACTCAGCAGCCGGCGCCTCGATCCCCTGCAGCTGCTCGAGCACCTCGAGCAAACCCGCCCTGCCCTCGATGCGTGTGTCGGGCGTAGCGTGCTGCCAGCGCACGAGGAAGCGGACGTAGGTGGAGATCGGCACGGCCTCCACTAGGCCGCGGCGCCGGCTCCGGCTGGCCCGGTGCAAGCGCACGAGCAAGTGGCGGGCGCACCAGCGGCCGTCGGGCAGCTCGATCGCCGAACCGTTGCCTTCGAGCCGGGCCAGAGCGGTGCGTGCCCTTGCCGCCGACAAGGGTGCGCCCATCGGCGCGCCGGAGGGCAACGGAGCATCACCCACCAGCTGCTCGAGTGTCACGGGTCCTGCCAACTGCAAGTGGCCCGAGAGACACGCTGCGGCCGCCTCGTCGTCGTCGGACAGCCGGGCCGCGAGGTCGCGCCGCTCGGTGGGCACCCAACAGCCATCCACTTCGACCGCCCGGCCCTCAGCCGCGAGCGCAGTGAACCATTCCTTCCACTCGAGCACCGGCCGGGCCGACACCAACGAGAGGAGGAGGTCGTGGACCTCGTCCCGGTCGCGCGGGCGAGGGCAGACCTGCTCGAGCACCGCGGCCACCGCCTCGGGGTCGAGCGCGGCGAGCTCGGCGGCCGGCACCGGCAACCCGTTGGGGCCGAGCTCACCGAGCCCGCGGGGGAGCGAGAGGGCGCGGGAGCGCCGTTCCTCCAAAGGCGCGTCGTCGAGATAGGTGTAGGGGCGGCCGCTGAGGATCGCGTGCGAGAACGGGGAGGGCTCGGACGACTCGACCGTGTGCACCGCGATCGCGCCCGACTCCACCTTGGACCACAGGTCGACCAGACCCTCGACCCAGAGGCCCTCGTGCAGGCAGTCGCTGACGGTCTGGCGCGCGAGCACGTGGTCTGGTACCGCCACCGGTCCGGCCGGCGCGTTCTCCTGACACGCGGCCAGGCCGGGCCACACCGCAGCGAGCAGATCGTCGGCCTCCATGCGCTGGAGGTGGATGGGGCGACGCTTGCCCCCGTTCATGCGGGGCATGATCAAGGCACGCGTGAGGTTCCAGCGCCAGCGCGCGCCCAGCATGGGGTGGAGCAGCACGGCCTGCGTGAGCACCTGTGCCGCCGTCCCGCTCGTGAGCATGGACTGGACCCGGGTGAGGGGGAAGCTGTGCTGCGGCCCGAGGGAGAGGACGACGGTGTCGTCGTCCGCAGCCGCCTGTAGCTCGAAGTCGAACGAGACGCAGAACCGCTTGCGCAACGCCAGACCCAAGGCACGGTTGATGCGGCCCCCGAAGGGGGCGTGGATGATCAGCTGCGAGCCCTCGCTGTCGTCGAAGCAACGCTCGACGACGATGCGCTGCGTCGTGGGCAGGTGGCCGAGCGCGGCGAACCCGGCGGCGCAATAGGCCACCACCTGCTGGGCCACCGCCGCGGACACACCGGCGCGCTCGGTGACCAGCCGGCGGGCTGTGTCGCCGTCCTCGGCGTGGAGTACGGGCTCGAGGGCGGAGCGCAGGTCGCTCACCGCCTGGGACAGCTCGACGGTGCGAGCCGGTGCCTCCCCGAGCCAGAACGGGATCGTCGGAGGCAGGTCGCCGGCGTCGTGGACCCGGACCGTGCCGACCTCGACCTTGGCCACACGCCAGGAGTGCGTGCCCAGGAGGAAGATGTCGCCCGCGGTGGCCTCGACCGCGAAGTCTTCGTGCACCGAGCCCACTGTCACCCCGTCGGGGTCGAGGACGACGCGATAGTCGCCCGTCTCGGGAATGGCGCCGCCACCGGTCAGCGCGGCCAAGCGGGCCCCGCGGCGGGCCCGCAGGCGGCCGTTGACGGCGTCGTGGTGCAGGTGCGCGCCGCGGCGACCACGCCCGGTCTCGATGCCCCAGCTGACCATGGCCACGACGTCGTCGAAGTCCTGCCGCGCCAGCTCGGCATAGGGAGCGGCGGCGCGGGTCATCCCCCAGAGCGCCTCCACCTCGCGCTCGTCGGTCGAGGCGACCTCGGCCACCAGCTGCTGGGCCAGCACGTCGAGCGGCGCGACGGGCGGCTCGAGCAGGTCGAGGCGGCCCTCGCGCACGGCGGCCAAGAGGGCCGTGCACTCGACGAGCTCATCGCGCGTCGTCGGGTAGAGCCGGCCGGCCGGGGTCCCGTCCCGAGAGTGGTTGGCCCGGCCCACGCGTTGGAGGAAGGTCCCGATCGCGCGTGGCGATCCGATCTGGCACACGAGCTCGACCGGCCCCACGTCGATGCCGAGCTCGAGGGACGCGGTCGCCACGAGCGCGCGCAGGTCGCCGGCGCGCAGTCGCGTCTCGACGATGCGCCGACGCGCCGCCGAGAGGCTGCCGTGATGGGCGGCCACGAGGAGGGACGCGTCGACGTCGCCGCTGTGACCGCCCGACTCGCCGGCGAGGCGCTCCGCCAGCTGGTGCGCCACCCGCTCAGCCATCTTGCGCGTGTTGACGAAGACGAGCGTGGTGCGGTGGTGGCGGGTGTGCTCCGCGATGCGGTCGAGGATGTCCGACATCTGTCCGCCGCTCATGACCGCCTCGAGCTCGGATGAGGGGAGCTCGATGGCGACCTCGAGGTCGCGGGCGTGACCGCAGTCGACGATCACGGTCGGGGGCCGGTCCTCGTGCACACCCGAGAGCAGTCGCGCCACGAGGTCGAGGGGCCGCTGCGTGGCAGAGAGCCCGATGCGCTGCAGGCTCCCACCGCCCTCGGCCACGAGTGCATCGAGACGTTCCAGACTGAGGGCAAGGTGACTGCCTCGCTTGTCACGGGCGAGCGTGTGGACTTCGTCGACGATGACGGTGCGCACGTTGCGCAGCAACGCCCGGGACGAGGGCGCCGTGAGAAGCAGGTACAGCGATTCGGGCGTGGTGACGAGCAGGTCGGGCGACCGCTTCTTCATGGCCGCCCGCTCGGCGGGCGGCGTGTCCCCCGTCCGCACGGCGACCCGCAGACCCGGGTCGGGGTGTCCGAGACGCGCGGCCTCCTCCCTGATCTCCGACAGCGGAACGTGCAGGTTCTCATGCACGTCGACCGCCAGCGCCCTCAGGGGGGAGATATAGAGGACCTCGGGGCTCGAGCCGTTCCGCGTGCCGGCCTCGGCGGCACGGTAGGCCGCATCGATCGCGACGAGGAATCCGGTGAGCGTCTTGCCCGAGCCCGTCGGCGAGGCCACCAGCACGTCGCTGCCGGCCGCGATGTGCGGCCAGGCCCGCGTCTGAGGCGCGGTGGGGCCGGCCGGAAAGCGGTGGGCGAACCAGCTCGCCACGGCGGGGTGGAAGAACGACTCGGGTGACGCCTCAGGCATCACCCCATTTCACCAGGATGCTGTGACCGGTGTGGCCCGAGGTCGATGATCGCGGGCCGGTGCGGCCTCCGAAGAGGTGGCTCAGCAGGGGCGCCGCCGGCCCCGACAGGAGATCGCCGACGGAGAGAGCGGCCGGACATCCGGGAGCACGGGTTCAGGGCACCGGGGTCCGGGCCGGACTGGGCTCGGTCTCGGGCGGCGGAGGCGGTGGTGCGACGCCCAGGTCGTAGCTGGTGCCGGCGTAGCGGTCGAGGACGTCGGCCACCTCGGCCCGGCCGTCTTGTATCAAGGTGGCGGTGGCCGAGAAGTCCCGGTACTGACCGGCCGGCTCTCCCCCGCCGCTGAAGACGATCACCTCGACGTCGGGCGGCAGCGCGGCCAGCTCGCGCACGAAGCGGGCGTGGACCGCGACGAAGAAAGCCGTGAGCGCGGCCTCGGCCGGGCGTTTCGGCGGAGGCGGGTGGTAGTGCAGCGGCCCGCAGAGCAACACGTAGATGCGATCGCAACCCGTGGCGAGCGCACGGCTGATGGGCACGTTGTTGACCACGCCGCCGTCGACGAGCAGGTCGCCGTCGATGGTGACCGGCGGGAAGATCGAAGGGATGGCAGAGGAGGCGAGGATCGCTTCCACCGCGGGGCCTCGCGTGAGCCAGCGCTCGCGGCCGTCGGTCAGCGACGTGGTGACGATCTCGAGGGGGATCTCGGCGTCCTCGAGGTTCTCGAAGTCGATGCCCGCCTCGATGATCTTGCGCAGGCCAGTG
>JBPYFR010000235.1:0-15601 GCA_051985685.1 Acidimicrobiales bacterium | reverse complement strand
GGCCCAAACCCGAGCCTCCCCGCTTTCCCGCGTCCAGACGCCTCAGCCCCTGCCGCAAGACCTCGAGATCTGCCGACCCCTCCACCTCGACGTAGAGCGCAGCCGGCCCGCCCACCCCATAAGTGGTGAGTGGCGCCAGCGGCTTCATGAGCGTCGCCCTCGCGCCGAGAGACTCGGCCAGCGCGCGCATGGCTGAGGTCGGCATCACCACTGCGGCGACTCCAAGAGGGTGTCCGGCAGAGTCGTGAGATCGCCCGCACCGAGCGTGAGGCAGAGATCGCCCGAGCGGAGAGTGGAGGCGACCGAGCGGCGCAGCTCCCCCCACCCTGGGGCGTAGGTGACGGGCAGCCGGACATCCTGCGCGGCGACGGCGTCGGCCACCAGGCGCCCCGAGACCCCCGGGACTGGGCGTTCACCGGCGCTATAGACATCCGTGACGACGAGGACGTCGGCGTCGGAGAAAGCAGTTCCGAACTGTGCGGCCAGCGCGGCGGTGCGCGTGAACCGGTGTGGTTGGAACACCGCCACGATGCGGGCCCAGCCACCCGATCTCGCCGTTGCGAGTGCCGCCCGCACCTCGGTCGGGAGATGGGCGTAGTCGTCCACGAAGGTGACCCCGCCCGCCTCCCCGCGGAATTCGAAGCGGCGGGCCACCCCAGCGAAGCGGGCCAGTGCGCCTTGCGCTGCATCGAACGGCGCACCCGCACGCAAAGCGGCCACCGTCGCCACCGCGGCATTGCGAGCGTTGTGGTGGCCCGGGACGCCCACTTGCAGGGTGCCAAGGACGCCTTCGGGGCCAGTCAGCGAGAAGGCGACCGAGCTCCGGTGCAGCTCGAGATCCTCCATTCGATAGGTCGCGTCCCCTTGGCCCCCGACGAGGAGGGCGCCGTGGTTCCGCCCGATCCGTGCTGCTTCGGGGTCGTCGGAGCACACGACGGATCCCTCGCCCGCCGCCCCGACGAAGTCGTCGAACGCACTGCGGAGCGCCTCGAAGGACCCGTAGTAGTCGAGGTGGTCGGGCTCGACGCTGGTGAGCACAGCCAGGTCCGGCCGAATCGAGATGAATGTTCCGTAGCTCTCGTCGGCCTCGACCACAAGCCACTCCCCGGTGTCCCAAGCTGCGTTCGTGCCAATCTCGTTCACGTCCGCTCCGATGAGAAACGACGGCCGCAGACCCGCTTCGACAAGAATCAACGACAGCATTGACGCGGTGCTCGTCTTACCGTGAGTGCCTGCGACCGCCAGGCACTTTCTGGTTGCACAGATCGCGGCGAGCATCCCCGAGCGAGGGATGACCCGCACTCCACTGGCGGCGGCCGCCGTCAGCTCAGGGTTCTCTGGCCCGACAGCCGGAGAGTAGGTCACCACGTCTGCCCCACCGAGGTTCTCAGCGCTGTGGCCGTCTGCCACGGTGATCCCATGGGAACGCAGGCGCTCGGCCACGGGCGACACCTTGAGATCTGACCCGCTGACCGTATGGCCCATCGCCTGCAGCACGAGCGCGATCGCGCTCATGCCGGCCCCTCCGATGCCGACGACGTGGATGTGACGCTTCACGGTCAGATCCAGGACACCCCCCTGACCGTGTGCACCGGTTGCACCGGTTGCGCCGGTTGCGCCTGGAGCGCCGGTGGCCGCTGCGCCCTCAGAGTCCGCACCCGCAGCCTCAGTTCCGCCTGTCGGGACCTGATCAGCGGGCATGGGCGTCGATGAGTTCCGCGACGCGTTGCGCCGCCTCTGGGTGCCTGTGCTGCAAGGCTGCGTCGCTCATCGCCCGCAGACGTTGGGGATCCGCGAAAAGCGCATCGAGTTCGCAACCCAGCCTCCGGCCGTCACACTCGCCGTCGGGGACGACGACCGCCGCCCCGAAGCGGGCGAGCGCTTCCGCGTTGCAAGTTTGGTGGTCCCCAGGCGCTCCAGGCAGAGGGACGAGGATAGAAGGCACACCGGAGACCAATAACTCCGCCACTGTCATGGCGCCGGCGCGGGCGATGCACACGTCGGCCGCCGCGTACAGGTCATCCATGTGCTCCTCATAGGGGACCACGCGATGGCAGGGCGGCTCGCCCTCGCCGCCGGGCCCTTCCGCCGCCGAAAGGCCGCACCGTCCACACGCCTTGCCTTTGTCCTCACCATCGCCTTCGCCCCTGCCGTGGCCATCGCCGCTGCCCTCACCCTCCCGATTTTCCCGAACGGAATCCTCGCCGTCTGCATCGCCCAACGTCCTGCCCGTCACCGGGTCCGGGCCTGACCCAGCGGCGAAGGTGTCGAAATCGCGCCGACCTGTCACCTGGTACAAGGAGCGCTCCTCACCGCCCGGCCAGCCCCCTGCGAGCTCGGCTACGGCACGGTTGACGCGCCGCGCACCGAGCGACCCGCTCACGGCTGCGATCGTTTGCCGATGCGGGGGCAGCCCCAGACGAGTCCGCGCTCGCGCCCTTCCTTCGGGCGAGCGGTCGAGGGACACCAGCTCCGGACGGACCGGAGTCCCCGTGACGTGGGCTCGCGGAAGGCTGGTCTCGTCGAAGGCGACCGCGTTCGCGACGGCAAACCGGCCGAGCAGGCGGTTCGCTGCCCCCGGCACGGCGTCGGTGCTCACTGTGATCAGAGGAACCCTGGCCAGAATGGCCGCCAATCCCGCCGGAACGCTGGCGTAGCCGCCGACCGTGACAACCATCCGGGGCCGGCGAACAACGAACGATCCGAAAGTCTGGATACCGGCCAACGCCAGCCCTACGACGGCCCCGGCGTTGGCCCAGAGCGCTCGGGGCGAGAGGCTTCGCCGGATGCCCCTTCCCGACAGCAGGACATAGGGGAATTCGAGAGTGGGCCATGTCGTCGCTTCTTGCCCGCGGCGGGAGCCACGCAGCTCGATCGACTCTTCGGCGTGCCCGCGTGCCACCAACGCTCTCGCGATCTGGAGCGACGGAACGATGTGGCCTCCCGTTCCACCACCAGCGATCACGGTGGGACGACGCGTTCTCACCGATCCCGGCCGACTCGAGCCGGCCGACGCCGTGATGCTCCCTTTCCCTTTCCGTTCAGCCCGGTGACGGCCAACCTGGGCAACCGCGCTGCTGTTGGAGCCTCGCCCTTCCGAGCGATGCTGATCAAGATGCCTGCCGCCGCCATGGTGATGACGAGGGAAGAGCCGCCGAAGGAGATGAAGGGCAACGGGATGCCCGTCACCGGAAGCACGCCCACGACGGCCCCCACGTTGATGAGCGTCTCCGCCGCGACCCACGCGGCCAGGCCGAGCGCTAGCAGTCCGCCAAAATGATCCGGTGCGCGGACCGCCGCGCGGATGCCGAGCCACACGAAGGCGGTCAGAAGGAGCAGGACGGCGATCGCGCCGAGGATCCCGAGCTGCTCACCGATCACCGAGAAAATGAAGTCCGTATGCGCGTTGGGTAAGTAACCCCACTGTTGCTGACCGCCACCAAGGCCGGCTCCAAACAGATGTCCTGAGCCCAGACCGATGAGCGACTGGACCACCTGGTACCCGGAGCCGGAGCCATGGGCTGAGGGGTCCATGAAGGAGAGGAGCCGGGCGCGCCGATAGGGGGAGGCGACGGCCACGATCAGCGCGAGTAGGACCAATACCGCCGTCACCTTCATCACCGGTCCAAGCCGAACGCCGGACACGAACAGGAGCGCCAGCGTGATGCAGCCGAGGACCATGGCCGTCCCCATGTCCGGTTGGGCCAGGATCAGTAGGCCCGACCCACCCGTTACCAGAAGGAGCGGGCCGATGATTCGCCGATCGGTGGCCTCCTCGTCGAGGCGCCGCGCTATGAAGTCCGCGGCGAACAGCGTGAGCGCGAGCTTCATGAGCTCGGACGGCTGCAGCCGGAATTGCCCGAAACCCATCCAGCGACTGGACCCAAGTGCGTGCACGCCGAGACCCGGTACCAGGACGGCGAAGAGGAGTCCCAGCGCAATGGTCAGCAAGATCGGACTCCAGCGCCGGAGCTTGCGGTAGTCGAACCGTGCCGTCAAACCCAGGGCAACCACGCCGATGGCCATCCACATGCTCTCCCGAATCAGGATGGCCCACGGGGTGCCGTAGGTCGCGATGGAGATCACCGACGAGGCGGAACCCACCATGACGAGACCGATGACGCACAACAGGCCAACGACGACCAGGAGGACGGTCGAGGTCGGGATTTCCCATCCACGGATGCGAAGTCCGCCAGAACCTGGCGTCCTCACGTTGCGGCCACGACCGGTACCACGATGTGGGGCGCTCCTGGTCGCAGTCGCAGGCATCGTCAGCGAGCTCGTTCGTTGACTGCGGAGACTTGGGCCGCTTCGGTGGAGACTTGGGCCGCATCAGAAATTGAGCGCGCTTCGCAGACTCCGAGACCCTCGAAGACGAGCGCGCGACACCCTGCTGGGTCCGACACCCGTCGCATCACCCGATTCTCCCGCAGCGCGACGTCGAAGTGGCGGAGGGTCATTTGATTGACGCCACGCTGAGGAAGTCGCCGTAGAAGATCCCGAGGGCGAGAGCGACGAAGAGTCCGCCGAGGATCCAGAACCGCACGATCACCGTGGTCTCGGGCCACCCTGCGAGTTCGAAATGGTGGTGGATCGGGGCCATGCGGAAGATCCGGCGCCCGAAGAAGCGGAAGCTGATGACCTGGAGGATGACCGAGACCGTTTCCATGACGAAGAGCCCACCGATGATCAGCAGGAGCAGATCGAGGTCCAGCAGGAGGCAGACGGCGGCCAATCCAGCCCCGATGGCCAGCGATCCCGTATCGCCCATGATGATCTTGGCCGGGGCAGCGTTCCACCACAGGAAGCCGATGCAGGCACCTGCGAGGGCGATGGAGACCAGCGCCAGGTCGACGGCCGAGGCAGGAAGTACGTGGTAGATCGAGAAATGACGAAAGATCCAGTACCCCATGATGGCCAGAACGGCGAAACACAATGTCCCTGTCCCGGCCGCGAGGCCGTCCACGCCGTCGGTGATATTCACGGCGTTCGACGAGCCGACCATGACCAGCACGGCGAAGATGACCCAGCCGGCTTCACCGAGGTTGATGTCGAGAGCCCCGGTCCGCGTGAACGACAGCTGCGTCGACACATGGGCCCAGTGGACGGCCAGCTCAGCGAACGCGAGGGCGCAGATGATCTGGGCGGCAGACTTGCCACGCTTGTTGAGGCCCAGGCTGCGCTTGTTGTGGACCTTGATGTAGTCGTCGAGAAAGCCGATCAGGCCGTACGCCACCACGGCCCCGATCGCCAGGTAGCCCGTCCGGGAGAACTTGACATCGGTGCCGATGTGCCCGATCGCATATCCGAGCACGACCGCACCCACGATGACGATGCCGCCCATGGTCGGCGTCCCCGCCTTGGCACTGTGCGTCGCAGGCCCGTCTTCCCGGATGTATTGACCGAGCTCGCGGCTTTGGGAGTAACGGATGACAAGCGGGGTGCCGAGTATCGCCAGCAAGGTGGCGACCCCACCTGAGACGAGGAGCCCGAGCACGCCGTCAGCTCTCGGACGAGCCGTCGCCGCACGCGACCGTACTGACCCACGTCCCCGGGTCGGACCCGTATCGCGCCGAGAGGGCGCGGCGCGCCTCGACGGCGTCGTCGAAGGGCAACCGCTCTCCTGCAACCTCCTGATAGGTCTCGTGTCCCTTTCCGGCGATCACGACCACATCGCCGTCCCGGGCGTCGTCCAGTGCCAGTCGGACGGCGATATGGCGGTCGGGCTCGACCGCCACCTTCGGGTTGGCGGCCCCGTCGGGCACACCCGACAGCACCTGCTCGAGGATGGCAGTCGGGCTCTCGTCGCGAGGATTGTCCGACGTCAGGACGACCTCATCGCTCAAGCGCTCTGCCACGGCGCCCATTAGGGGCCTCTTGGCTCGATCACGGTCACCACCGCATCCGAACACGACGAGCACGCGCCCGTCGGTTCGCGTCAGGCTCCGGGCCTCTCCGAGGACCACTTCGAGTCCTGCCGGCGTGTGCGCATAGTCGACCAACACTGTGAAAGGCGGCCCCCCGTCGGGCCCCGCCTCACATCTCTCGTGGGGTGTGGCGATGACCTGGAGCCGACCAGAAACGGGTGACAAATGGCCCATCGCGTCGGCGACATCATCGACCGGAATGTCCAGAGCGAGCGCTGCCTCCGCGGCGAGCAGCGTGTTGTCGACGTTGACGGCGCCTGTGAGCGGCGTCGTGATCCGGTGTCCTCGCCAGGTGAACTGCGTTTGGCCCGGTCGCAGGAGGAGGTCGGTCGCGTCGCTGTGGCGTACCGCCGTGAGTGGAATGCGCGCCGACTCCAGCAAGCGCTGGCCCCAGGGATCGTCTGCATACACGACTCCGCGCAACGAGTGGCTGGCGGTGAAGAGCGTCGACTTCGCCTCGAAGTAGGCGTCCATCGATCCGTGGTAATCGAGATGCTCGTGGCTTAGATTCGTGAAAACCACCACATCGAAATGGACGCCCTCGACCCGGGATTGCACCAGGGCGTGACTCGACACCTCCATCGCGACGGCGTGCCGCAGCCCGTCCGCCTTCTGACGGTCACGTACCGCGGCCAGCAGCCGCTGGATCTCCGTCGCCTCGGGGGTCGTCCTCGCGCCGGACAGAGTTCCCACGACATTCGTCGGCCGACCGGTCGCGCCGAGCAGGTCTCCGAGAAGCTGCGTCACGGTGGTCTTGCCGTTCGTGCCCGTCACGCCGACCATGAGGAGGTCACGCGCCGGGTGGCCGTAAAAGGCAGCGGCAAGGCGCGCCATCACAGGGCGCATGGTTCCGGGGGCGATGCGTGTTTGGACGACGTCCTGTCGGAGCAGCTCAGGAATGAAGTGCTCGCAGAGGACGCCGACCGCTCCTCGTTCCACCGCCTCGGCGGCGTGCGCGTGTCCGTCGCTGACGTGACCGGGGACACAGCAGAAGAGATCCCCCGGTACCACCCGGCGACTGTCGTGGGAGATGCCGCCGACATCGACCGTGGCCGGGTCGCCGACGGACTCAATGACATGGATGTCGTCGAAAAGGAGATTCATCGCCACGGTTCGCATGATGGCAGCGACAGCGTTGCATGCCCCAGACAGGTGCGCGTCGCGTCCGCAATGTCTGTGTGACCTCGTATCACGTGATGTCCTGGGTCTGGTTGGTCGTGGTCGGCGGGCGCCCGGCCCCGCCGCCCCTGGCCGAGGCACCGGGTGTGCTCGGGATGTCGTACCGGTGAAGGGCGTCGCTCATGATCTGCGAGAACACGGGGGCCGACACCGTCCCCCCGAAGATCGGGGTGGGCCGGTCCAGGACGACGATCATCGAGAACGTCGGATTGACCGCGGGAGCGAACCCGACGAACGTCGCCATATAGGCCCCGGGGATGTACGAGTCATGGGCCGGGGTGGGGATCTGCGCCGTGCCGGTCTTGCCCGCCACGGTGTACCCGGGCACGGTTGCGCTTGTTCCGGTGCCGTTGACGACCACCTGCTCCAGCATCCCCTTCAGTTCATCATCGGTCGATTGCGACATCACCACGTGTGTTGGCGACGGCGCCGTCGCCTTCACTTTTCCAGACGGGCTCACGGTCGCCTGAACCAGTTTGGGCGCTACGAAGACTCCCCCGTTGGCGACGGCGTTGTAGGCATCCAGAACTTCGAGCGCATTCACGGCGTCGACCTGGCCGATGGGCAGCGAGACAAAGTCGGTCGGCTCCCACTGCGCCGGAGTGGCCAACAGCCCCCTTGACTCACCCGGGAAGCCGAGGCCGGTGTTTTGGCCGAAGCCAAGTGCCTTCACCTCGGCGAGCAGCCGCTGCTCCCCCACCCCTTGCGCGATCTCGGAGGTGCCAATGTTCGATGATTGGGCCAGGATCTGCGTCGCGCTGAGCGTTTCTGTTGCATGCGGCTCCGCATCGTGGAAGACCGATCCGTCGAGCGTGAAGTGATCGGGCACGGTGAACGTCGAATTCGGGTTAATCAGCGCGTTCTGCAGTGCGGCTGAGAACGTGACCAGCTTGAAGACCGAGCCAGGCTCATAGAGCTGCGTCAACGCCAGGTTGTTCGGCGCCTCGTCGACGGCGTCGTGAGGCCCGATCGGCACGACGCCCGTGGCGGCGGCGCTCGTCGAGGAGCTCGCCGTACCGGCAGCGCCGCTCGGATGGTTCGCCACGAGGTTGGCCATGGAGAGGATCTGCCCCGTTTTGACGTCCATGACCACGGCGGTTCCGCTGACCGCGTTCGACGACTGGACGGCTTTTGCCAGCGCCTGCTCGGATTCGTACTGGAGCTGGCTGTCGATCGTGAGCTCTACGCCGGTGCCTGGGGTGGTGGGAACCTGATTGGTGACGGGCGATAGCGGCAAAGCCACGCCAGAGGGCGACTCCACGAGCGTCTCCTTCCCGGCGGTGCCGGAAAGAAGGTGGTTGTCCCCGTACTCGATACCGGCAGCACCTTGTCCCGCCGCGTTCGTGAACCCCAGGACGGGTGCAGCCAGGTTTCCGTTGGGCACGACCCGTTTCGAGTCGGCAATGAGCGTGATCCCCGGGATGGAGTCACCGGCGATCTTTTGCGCGGTCGCCTCGGGCAGTTGCCGGGCGAGAACCACATAGCCGGACCGTTGGTGCAACTTCGCGGCGAGGGTCGCAGCCGGGATGTTCAGCAGCGGTGACAGTGCGAGCGCCGTCTTGACGGGATGGGCGACCAGGAAGTCGTCGGCAATGATGTCCTCCGTCGCTACGGACATTGCCAGCGGTGATCCGTCCCGTGCGTAGATCCCACCTCGAGGAGACGGCAGGGAGACCGTGATCGACGACTCTCCCCGGGCCGCAGCCTCGTAACCCCCGGCGCGCAGAACTTGGATGTCCACGAGCCGCGCCACCAGGAGAATGATCGCCGTGGCGAGGAGGATCCGGACGACCCGGATGCGGCGCTTAAACGTGCCCGTTGCCCACGATTGCTGCGGGCGACGGCGGACCTTTCCTTGACGCGGGCTATGGCCTCTCGAACGGGGGTCCCGAGCTGGCGCCAACGGCCGAGCCGAGCGGGTGACACCAGTCCTCGTTCCCCCGACCTTCGCGGACCCCCAGCTCGGAGCTTGCTCCGGGCGCGCGCGCCGACCCGAATGTGTGACGGTGGGGCTCATGGCGTGGACGTCGAGGTGGTCTGCGCGCTGCCTCCCGCGGCGGGGGCCGCTGTCGCCGGTCCACCCGGTTGCGGCGTCACCTTCGGGGGAGGGAGGGGGGTCGACAAGGACACGTACGGGAGCTCCACCACCTGTGCGGGCCCAACCATGTGGAGCTGGACCGAGGCGGCTGCGACGATCCTCGACGGCGTCTCCAGCTGCGAGACAGCCAATTCCGCCTGTCGATGTGAGCTCTGCGCAAGGGCGAGCTGGTGCTGAACCGAGGAGAGCCGCACCTGGCGGTTCGCCAAGAGCGCTTGACCAACGACTACCGCCAACAATGCGCCCACTATCAGCGCGATCGAGACAATGTGCAGGAGGCGGTTCGGGTTCCTCGGTTTTCCAAGGTCACGATCCGCTCGATCACCGCGTGATCGGACGACGCGAAGCGGCGCCGGCCGAGTTGAGACCGAGCCGGCACCGGGGCGCGTTCTGGCGTCGACACCGTGCCGGCGTGCCAGCGGATTCGCTGTCGCCGCACGCGGTGGCGTCATCAGTCCGAATCCGTCCGGACAATCGCCCGGAGCCGGGCGCTCTCGGCTCTGGGGTTAGCGGCCACCTCTGCAGCCGTTGGTTTCCGTGACCCGCGAAAGACAAGACGGTGCCTGGGGACCGCACCGCAGACACACGGCATGCCGGGAGGGCACACGCACCCGCCGGAGGCTGCCAACGCGAACGCTGTCTTGGTCAGACGGTCCTCGCCGGAGTGGTAGCTGATCACGGCACACACACCGTCCACATCCAGCCGTGAGAGCGCCATCGGCAAGGCTGCCGACAGCTCCCCCAGTTCGTCGTTCACCTCAATCCGCAAGGCCTGGAACACTCGACGGGCCGGGTGACCCTTGCGGCGGGCCGCGGCCGGCACCACGGAGGCCACGACTTCGGCCAGCTGGGTCGTTGAGGTCAAAGGCCGAGCCGCCACGACGGCCCTTGCCATTCGCCCCGACCACCTTCCCTCTCCGTTGTCTCGGAACAGCGCGGCGAGCGTGCCCTCGGGGAGCGTGTTGAGTAGTTCGGCTGCCGGCATGCCGGCCGTCGGGTCCATGCGCATGTCGATCGGACCCTCTTCTCGGAAGGAGAAGCCTCGATCCGCAACGTCCAGCTGCGGCGAGCTCACTCCCAAGTCGAACAGAACTCCCGAGAGCGCTCTCAGGTGCAGATCTGAAACGATCGCATCCAACGACGAAAACCGGGCGTGCAACAGCGTCACCCGGTCGCCGAAGGTCGAGAGTCTCTCGCGGGCGGCTTCGAGTGCCGCCGGGTCTCGATCCAGTCCGACAACTCGCAGACCCTCATAGGCCGACAGCAGCGCGAATGCATGACCGCCGCCGCCGACCGTGGCATCGACGATCACTCCGGGGGGTACTGCCGCGAACAACGACACCACTTCGTCGCGAAGCACCGGAATGTGTCGGAACGGCTCGGCCATCTGCAGCTCCCCGACTGGCGGGTCGTGTGGGAGGCGGAGATCCAAGCGACCAAGGTGGGAGCGGGTGGAGTGACCTCCCACCACACCGGTCGAGGAGCTGCACATGGTCCAGCCACTTTGCTGATGTGAGTTTCGGCTCGTTGTCCTCTCTGTTGTCTCTGTTGAATCTGTTGTCTCTGTTGTCCTCCTTGCGGCTATTAGTCCTCGTCCAACAACCAGCTCTCCTCCGGCAGAACCCTCTCGGTCCACGCCGAGGGGTTCCACAACTCGACCCGGTCGATGGCCCCGTGCACGAGCACGTCGGCGTCCAGTCGCGCAAAGGTCCGGAGATGCGCCGGAATCGCCATGCGTCCCTGCCGGTCGATCTCGACCTCTGCCGAGTTTGATGCCCACAGCCGGGCCCGGTTGCGATCGACCTTTCCGGAGGCGGCGCGCTCCTGCATACCCTCCATCTGCCGCTCGAACTCGGCCAGCGTCCACAGCGCCAGACAGCCCTCGGAGTGCTGGGTCAGGTATCCGCCTCGTTCGAACTGCGGGCGAAATTTGGCGGGCAGGATGACTCGGCCCTTGGTGTCGAGCGAGTGCTCGTACTTCCCGACGAAGCCTGCCACCAGCTTTTTCTCCCACGACGCTCCCTGGCCTGCGCCTGCGTCCTTGGACGCCTCCTCACTCCATTTCCCTCCACTTTACGCCCTTTCCTACCCCCCTTCAACCACAACGATGCCATCGCAACCCAAATGGACCCAGATCGACGTCAAACCGCCTCAAAAACCCACTCCGTGATCCGAGCCGGCTGCTCACCAGGCACGAAAACATGCTTTGCGCCCCTTAACCGACCGCCCCGACCCGACCGCCGCGACCCGACCGCCCCGATCAGACCACGCCGACCCACCCCGGAGCCCAGGAACTCAAACCACCAAGCGCCAAGAAGGTCAGGAACCGGACGACCCACCTTCGACCCGCCCGTCCCAACCAGCGAAGGACCCAACGAGCAACTCGGAGAGACGGTCCAGATCGTCGACCGCTGGGTCGAGCTCGCCCAGGCCGACCGCGGCGGACGCCAACTCGGCGACGAGCGCGCTGCGCTCAGCATCGTCGACGTCGATGAGGTCCATCAACGACTCCGGATCCCACCTGCGATACGCGCAGGACGAGAAAAGGGCACCTTCCCGGCTGCGCCACTGTGAGAGCCCAACGACTTTGCGGCCCGAGTGGAGGACCTCACCCGGACCCCGACCCGCGAAGCACACGATCTCTCCGAGCTCTCCGGGGACGGAGCGACCCGTGTGGATGTCGAGTCCGCCCGCTCCGAGGCTCGTGAGCGCGGTCGTCCACCATCTCCCGACCCACTCGGCCGCCAGACTCACGTCCGGCATCCACAGGGGATCTCCTCGTGGTATCCACGCGTCGATCCAGAGGTGATCGCCGGGGCGGAGCGAGACCGCCCCTCCTCCTCCCCGTCGCCGTGCCATCTCGACGCCGAGCCGTCGGAGTTCCGGGCCCGCCACGAGTTCCGTCGGCTGGGTGCTGCCGAGCACGAGGGTCGGGTGTTCGACTTCCCGCACCACGACGACCCGTCGGGGCTCCTCACGGAAACGCTCGACGTCGAACAACGACCGCGATGAGGGCAATCTCAGGAAGCCGCGGCGAGATACGGCTCCCACAAGGGATCCACATCCGACAGATGCCGCAACTTCCACAGGTGTCCCGCCGGTGGGGCGGGCTTGATCCGCAGCGTCCACCCCAACTCCGAAAGGAGCTGATCACCTTTGTGCAAGTTGTCGCGCTTACAGGCCGCGACGACGTTGGACCACTCGTGGGTGCCGCCGCGGCTACGCGGCACCACGTGGTCGATTGTGTCGGCCGGCTGCGCGCAATACACGCACAAGCCCCCATCCCGCCGAAGGACCGAGCGCCGGGTCACAGGCGGCGTCCGGGCCCAGCGCGGGATGCGGACCATATGCGACAAGCGCACGATGGAGGGAACCTCGACCACCAGCCGGGCCGAATGGAACACGGTGCAGCCATCCCTCACGGCCACCGACTCGGCTCGACCCGCGAGCAGGAGCACCACCGCCCTGCGATCCGAGACGAGCGCCAGCGGCTCGTAGGTCACGTTGAGGAGGAGCACCCGCTCCATACGCCCCAGAGGCTATCCGCGGCCGGGACGGGACTTCCGACACCAGCGCAGGTAGTCGACCACATCGGACGAGGTGAGCGTCTCGCCTTCGCCGTCACCTCCGTACGCGGTGACGAGGCGGAATCGCCAATAGGCCTCACCGGGGAGAGGAAGGAAGGGTGCCCGATGCCACCACCCCCGCCGCGCCAACCTGAGCACCGCGCCTGCCGCCGTCCACCAGAGCGAAGGATGCGTGAAGACCGCGCGCAAGACCACGCGCGCATCTCGCACCCAACGATGCGAGATCGTTTCCGGTAGGGTCACTCGCTCAGCCCTCAGTTCCCGTCCCCAACCATTCCCGCGCCCAACCAGCCGACCCGGCCCGCTCCGATCAGCGGACCGCGGTCGCCCAACCCGCCCGGCACCAGACGTGCGCCGTGCGTGAATTCGAGGCCACAACGTGCGTCGAGCTCGGCCTGCGCGGCGCGGAAGAACGGCTCACCGAAGCCGAGCGCGACGGATCCACTCACGACCGCGAGTCGAAGGTCGAGGAGATTCACGACCGAACCGACCGCTCGGCCGACGAGGGTCCCGGCGCGCTCTCTCAACACAAGCGGGGCGTCCCGGGCTGGGCCGCCGCTCATCTGCGCCAGCGCGGTGCCCGACGCTTCCGCCTCCAGGCAGCCGTGACTGCCACACTCACACGGCCGGCCGTCGGGCTCCACCACGACGTGCCCGACATGACCGGCATTGCCGAGGTTGCCCTCGAGGAGACGGCCGTCCAGCACGATGCCACCACCCACTCCCGTCGATATCACCATCGCCAAATAATTGCGTTCACCCGCCGCGGCACCGATCCATCCCTCGCCCAACGCAAGCGCCTTGGCATCGTTGTCGACGTAGGTGGGCAAGCCGGTTGCGCCGGCTAGCCGCGTCCGCAGCGGGAAGGAACGCCACGCCGCGATGTTCAGCGGCGACACTTCTTCGCCGCCAGGGCTCATCGGTCCGCCACACCCGGCGCCACACACGACGATCCGGTCGCCGTCCGCCACCGCCGCGATCACGCTCCGGACGAGTTCCTCGAGGTCGCTCCACAGCCGCTCGGCCGCGTCCGGGTCCCCGATCAGATCAGCCTCACCGGCGTTGGTCGTGGTTCCGGTGGCAGATCGAGTCCCCGATCCCGATCCCAGTCCGGACTTCGTCCGGGAACCCTCCGCCCATCCCGCTCCGCGGCGCGTCGGCCGTTGTGCTCGGCCAACCAGGCTCCCGTCAGAGCGGACCAGCCCGGCGGCGAGCTTCGTCCCTCCGATGTCAACCGCCAGAGCCAGGTCTGCCACTGATATCCGACAGCGTCAGCGGGGCTGCTCCCAGCCCCGGTCGCTTAGTCCTCGCGCCGGTGGAAGCGGGACCGGAACCAGTCTCGGGCCTCGCTCATCGCGCCCTCTATCCCGGACGATCCCCCGGACTTGGGCTCGCCGTCCTTTGAACGCGTGAGATCATGCCAGCCGGCACGACCCATCCGGCGGAGATTGCGCTCGAACCACACCGCCGAAGCGAACATGATGACCACGCCCACGAAACCTGCCAGCACGGACTTGCTGTAGAAGGCGACGAGGATCACGACGCCGAGGACGAACGTGACTGCGGCCCACTTGCAGTAGCGGCCGGCGTGTCGGTACACCGTCTCCGACCGCACTCGCTCCGCGAATTCAGGGTCCTGCCGGACCAGCGACTCCTCCAACTCGGCGAGGATTCGCTGCTCGTGGTCGGAAAGAGGCACTAACCCCTGCCTCCCGGGATCCGCGCACCCATGTGCGCCATATGTTGGCACGACCCGCACGCGGGGACAATGGCCTCATCCCGCCCCTCGCCGTCCCTCACGCCCTCTTCGGTGGCGATGTTCACCACGGCTCAGCTTAGAACCCTTCTCGGAAGGTCGGCACGCGATCCGGACCGGGCCCGAACCGCCATCGCCGGATGCCCCGGGAGACCCACTTCGGGGTGGCGGCCGGGCGCCCGTCGGCCCATCCACCTATCGGGCCGTCGGCCCGTCGGGCCATCCCTGCTCCATCGCCCCCATCGGCCATCCACCACCGGCCCTGAGAGGCGTCCCGTCGCCGGCTAGCCCCGGCCGGGCTGGATGCCGCTTTGGTCTTTGGGCTTGGACTTGCGGCGCATGACCAACGCGGTGATGAGCGCCCCCAGCAGCCCGGAGATCAAGATCACGAGGATCAGGGGTGCGTGCCGGTCGAAGACCCAAAACGTGATGGAGACGTCCTGGAAATTCTCCAGCGCGAACCAGATCAGGAGCGTCGCGCCCACGCCGATGGCAATCAGCAGGGCCTGCTGGCGCCGATCCACCGGCTTGCGACCGCTTCGCTCAACGCGCTCCGAGCGCTTCGCCACGACGCCATTCTGCCGCACCACTCGCTCCGGCGAGTGCACCTGCGGCGGGTCGCCAGCCGCAGCTGCTATGAGAGGGGGTCCGAAAGGAGCTGCATGAGCACGAACGAGGTGCTGACCGGGGCCCGCACGATGTGGGAGCTGGTCGATCGCCGGGCCGGAGCGTCGCCGGACCATCCGATGCTCATCGCCGCCGACGGCGAGACCGTCACCTTCGGCCAGTTCAAGGACCGGGCCGAACGGGTCGCGGCGGGGCTCCAGAGCCTCGGCGTCACGACGGACTCGATCGTCTCCTGGCAGCTCCCGACCCGTATCGACACCGTCGTGCTCTCGATCGCGCTGTCCCGTCTCGGCGCTGTCCAGAACCCGATCATCCACCTGTACCGCGAGCGAGAGGTCGGGTTCGCGCTCCGTCAGACGGGCGCTTCGCTCTTCGTCATCCCGGGAACCTGGCGGGACATCGATTACGCCGCCATCGCGCGGCGCGC
>JBPYFR010000234.1:0-12808 GCA_051985685.1 Acidimicrobiales bacterium | reverse complement strand
TCGGCGAGCGCTTCGCCAACCTCGACACGGGAGAGCCACTCCCGGCCGGGGCGCTCGTCGTCACGGCCAACGCGTACCTGCGGGCCCGTCCGATTGCGGACGCGTTGGCGGCCGGCGCCCAGATCGTCGTCACCGGCCGGATGACCGACGCTGCGCTCGTGGTCGGTCCCGCCTTGCACGCGTTCGGATGGTCCGACGGGGACCTCGACGCCGTCGCCGGCGCCGTGGTGGCCGGCCACGTCATTGAGTGCGGCGCGCAGTGCTGTGGCGGCAACTTTGCCTTCTTCGAGGAGGTGCCGGGACGGGAGCGGATCGGCTTTCCCGTCGCGGAGATGCACACCGACGGGACGTCGGTCATCACGAAGCACCCGGGAACCGGTGGTGCGGTCACCGTGGGGACGGTGACCGCACAGCTGCTCTACGAAATCGCTGGGCCCCGCTATCTCAGCCCGGACGCCGTCGCGCGTTTCGACAGCATTCAGCTCACGGACGACGGCCCCGACCGGGTGCGCATCGCCGGCGTCCGCGGCGAGGAGCCTCCGGCCACCCTCAAGGTCACCGCCAACCTCGAGGCCGGTTGGCGCAACTCCATGACGCTCGCCCTCACCGGCGCGCAGGTGGAGGAGAAAGCCCGGTTTGCCGCAGATGCGGTCTGGGCGGGCATCCCGGGCGGGCGTTCCTCGTTCGCCGAGATGTCCGAGGACCTGAGCGGCGACCTTACGGGCGGCGGCATGGCCTACCTCCGGCTGGCCGTCCGGGGAGACGACGAGCGGTCGGTCGGCCGCGCCTTCTCGGGTGCTGTCGTCGAGACGAGCCTCTCGAGCTATCCCGGCACGTTCTTCACGTCGGCCCCCTCGGGCGCGCAGGGGGTGGCCCGCTACTGGCCGACGACCGTGGACAGGACGGCGGTCGAGCCGCGGATCTTGTGCGACGGCCAGGAGGTCCCGGCCACTATGCCCACCGTGGTTCCCGGCCACGCGGGCATTCCTCCACTGCCGGCGACGGTGGCGCCGTCCGACGGCGACCGTGGCGAAGAGCCGAATCGATTCGTGCGGGTGCCCATGCATGTGTTGATCGGGGCCCGCTCGGGCGACAAGGGTGGCGACGCCAACATCGGGGTGTGGGCCGACGACGACCGCGTCGCGACGTGGCTCGTCCGGTCGCTGACGACCGACATGCTCGCAACGCTCCTCCCAGAGGTCGCACCCTTCGAAGTGAGCCGGCACCCGCTTCCCAACTTGCGAGCAGTGAACTTCGTCGTCCACGGGATACTCGGGTGGGGCGTCGCGTCGAACCTTCGGCTCGACACCCAGGCCAAGGGTCTCGGCGAGCTCCTGCGGTCACGTCACGCCGACGTTCCGGCCGACCTCGTCTCATCGGGACGGCCGGCCGTGCGCTGGGCCGCGTTCTTGGGTTCGGCCCACTCCGGCTGACCGCCATCGGCGCCGTCGGTACGTCGGAGCTTGGCGATGCGTCGAAGCCGGAGGGGCGCGCGACCCATCTGACAGGATGGCGCGGTGGAGATCGCACGCCTGGTCGGGCTGGCCGCGGGCATCCTCCTCGTCCTCCTCACCGCCTGGAGCGTGTTCACGTCCCTCGTGGTTCCGCGGGCGACCTCCTCGAAGCTCCAGCTCGTCGTCGGCCGCTTCATCGGGGGCACGGTCCGGCTGCTGGCGCCCAGGTTGCCGAACTACCAGGCCCGGGACCGGCTGCTCTCCTTCGGGGGACCCGCGACCATGGTGTCGCTGTTCGGCCTCTGGCTCGGGCTCCTCATCGTCGGCTTCGCGCTCATCATCTGGTGGGACTCGGGCAAGGACTTCGCGTCGGCGTTGGGGATCTCGGGCTCGTCCGTGTTCACCCTCGGCGTCGCCACTGCACGTGACGCCGGAGCCCACACGCTCGAAATTCTGGCGGCGGGCATCGGCTTGCTGTTCATCGCGCTCGAGATCGCTTACTTGCCAGCGCTGTACAACGCGTTCGCCGTGCGTGAGACCGAGGTGACGCTCCTCGCGACGCGGGCGGGGACGCCGGCTTGGGGGCCCGAGATCCTCGCCCGGCACTACTGGCTCGACACGATGAAAGAGCTCCCACCCCTCTACGCGGAGTGGGAGCGGTGGGCAGCAGCGGTCTCGGAGAGCCATTCGAACTATCCGGCCCTGATGTGGTTCCGCTCACCGGACCCCTTGCGCAGCTGGCTTCTCGGCATCGTCGCCATGATGGACTCTGCGGCGCTGTTCCACGCGTCCAGCCCCGATCAGACACCGCGGGAGGCGCGCACGTGCTTACAAATGGGCATCAACTGCTTGCGCTCCATGGCGGGGGCGCTGCACATTCCCTACGATCCGGATCCGTTGCCCACCGCCGGAACCCGTCTGACGCGGGCCGATTTCGAATTCGGGTTCCGGCGGCTCGAGTCGGTGGGGTTCCCGGTCGAGCGCGACCTCGAGGAGACGTGGCGGCACTTCCGGGGTTGGCGCGTCAACTACGAGGGCATCGTGGACGCGCTCACCGAGTTGATCATGCCTCCCCCGGCCCCATGGTTCGTGAGGACCCAGCTCGGGGACGCCGAGTGGCCGCTGATCCTCAACCGCACACCGGACGAACCTCAGGGAGCGAGGAGCTTCGGGCTCAGCAAGACCTTCAAGACGCCGTCGGACCGAGAGTCGAACAGCTCGTAGGCGTCCCGTACGCGCTCCAGTTCCATCCGGTGCGTGAAGGTCTCGGCCAGTCCGCGCAAGCGTCCCGACTGGATCAAGGGGACCAGTGACGGCCACGTTCCGGGCACCGGTGCAAAGACCGCTCTCACGGTCAGGCTCTTGAGGAAGACCAGGCCCATCGGGAACGGGAGGTCCATCGACAGGTTGACCCCGACGATCGACACCGTGCCGCCTGTGGCGGCGCAGGACAGCGCGTCGAGCACGGTGGTGTCGGCACCGACGGCCTCGATGACCGAGTCAGCGCCCCGTCCCGCGGTGGCCTCGAGCACTTGCGCCGAACCGGGAGCGTCACGGGCGTCGATCGGCTCGGCCCCGAGGCGCTCCGCCCGGGCCAGTCGCTCCGGAACGACGTCGACGGCGAGGATCCGGGCCGGGCCGAACAGCGTCGCGCAGTGCAAGGCCATGATGCCGACCGGACCCAGTCCCACGACGACGACGACCGAGCCGGGATGGATGGAGGCGCGGACTGCTCCCACGTATCCGGTCGGGAGGATGTCGGTCAGCAGGACGGCCTCCTCGTCGGAAAGTCCCTCGGGGATCATGAGCGCAAACGTGTCCGCGAACGGCACCGCCATGGCCTCGGCCTGGCCCCCGGGGAGGTCGGGCACGGTGCCGAAAGCCGCCGATTTGCCGGCCACGCACAGGTTGGGTTGTCCCGCTAAGCACGGGCCGCAGACGCCGCACCCGACGACGCCGGAGACGAGGACGCGATCACCCCGCCTCATGCTGCGCACATGGGCGCCGGACTCGGCGACGGTCCCGATCACCTCGTGCCCGAGCCGGATGCCCGTTCCGGTCGGCGCATCGTGGTACAGGTGCAAGTCAGAGCCGCAGATCGCGGTTCGTTCCACTGCGACGACGACGCCGTCGGGCCCTGGCAACACAGGGTCGGGCACGTTCTCGACCGTGACATCTCGAGGGCCAAGCAAGACGGTGGCGCGCATGCCCGCAGGGTAGCGCGGGGGTCTAAACTGAAACGGGCCGATTTCGCCCGTCGCATCTATGCCGCAAACCCTCGACCACCCCTCGACCCTCGACCGCGTCCTCGCCGACGAGGACATCGACGCGTTCTTCGACTACGAGGATCTCTGGGCGGTCGTCGTGTGGAACGACGACGTGACCACGTTCCAGACCGTGATCCAGGCCTTTGTCGAGATCTTCGGCCATACCGTCGAACGAGCAGACCAGCTGGCTTGGAAGATCCACCGGACCGGCAAGGCCGTGGCTGCGGTGCGGCCCAAGGACGAGGCGGAGTCCGCGGTGCACGCGCTGCATCTGCGCAAGATCCAAGCCACCTTGGCTCGGGCCTGAGTCCCCCGGGGGGCTGTCAGCCCGCTCCCGACGTCGACTCCGCCTCCAGACGAGCCCTCAGTCGCCCCTTCACGTCGGGCCATTCGGCGGCGACGATGGAATAGCGGGCGGACGTCCGCACCGTGTCGTCTGAACCAGGGCGATCCGCTCGCAAGATTCCATCCAGCTTGCCGCCTATTCGTTCTATGGCAGCCCGCGACCTCGCGTTGCGGACGTCGGTCTGCAGCGCGACCCGGTGCACCTCCCAGCTCTCGAACGCGTGGGTCATCATCAGCAGCTTGGCCTCGGTGTTGACGGGAGTGCGCTGGGCCGAACCGGCCAACCACGTGAAACCGATGTCCGTCACGTCGGGGGTGCGGTGGCGCTGGTGGGTCGCGCCCGGGGGCCACTGCCAGTAGGCGACCTCGCAGAACCGCGTTGCGCCGACGACGCGATCACCCGGGTCACCCGCGCCACCACCCGCGCCAAGACCCTTGCGAACCGTGGCGAACGCGACGTGCGCGCCCGAGGCGACCTTGTTCAGTGCATCGCGCACGAATGTCGTCATCTGCCCCGTTCCATCCGGCACATAGGCCCACTGGTAACTGCTGCGGTCCTCCGACGCCGCCTCGACGAGCCCAGGGATGTGCGACTCGGTCAGCGGCTCCAGACGCACGAAGGACCCTTCCAGAACGAAAGGTTCAAGCAACGCCGCCGCCACCCGCCTCGGTCGGGACGACGAAATCGCGCTGACGCACGAGCACGAGGGCACACAGGACACCGACGAAGCACACCACAGCGCCAAGCTCCATCAAGTGATTGAGCGACGCCGAGAAGCCGACGTGGTACGCCTGCGTGAGTGCGTCCCGCGCGCTTTGCACTGGGACGCGCTGGGCCACTTCGTGGACTTCACCCGCCGAAAGAGCGGCGTCCAATTGGGACCCGCCCCGGTGCAGCACCGCGAGGCCGATGGTACTTCTCTGCAGCGAAGCCGCCGTCTGGGTCACGATCTGGTTCTGAAAGATCGCGCCGAGCACTGCGATGCCCGTCGCGATTCCGACCTGGCGGAAGGTGTTGTTCGCACCGGACGCCATGCCGCTGCGTTGCGGCTGCACTACGGAGATGGCACCGGATGCAAGCACCGGGTTGACCGTGCCGATCCCGGCGCCGCAGAGGATGAAGCCAGGCAGGAGCACCGTCCAGGACGAGCTCGGGGAGGTCTGTGACATCGACAGGAGTCCGCCGGCGATCAGCAGCATTCCGACTCCAAGCAGCCAGCGGGACCGCACCCGCACTGACAATCGGCCGGCGACGGGTGCCACTGCGAAGGCAAGGAGCGTGAGGGGGAGGAAGCGGGCGCCGGCCGCGAGGGGGCCGTACCCGAGATCGTCCTGCAGGTAGAGCGTCAGGTAAAGGAACATCGCGAAGATGGAGGCCGCCAGCGTGAAGGCCACGGCGGACACCCCGATGAAGGCCGGGATCCGGAAGAGGTTCAGGTCGAGCATGGGCTCGGGTGTCCACACCTCGTTCACGAAGAAGACGACCATGAGCGCCCCCGAGGCGACGAGCAGGCTCACGATGGTGGCGCTGCCCCAGCCGAGCGCATTGCCGCGGACCAAGGCGTACACGAGGAGGAAGAGGCTGGCCGAGAAGGAGACGAAGCCTATCCAGTCGATTCGATGCGCCCGCTCGTCCTTCGACCGGTCGATCTTCGAGAAGGTGATCCCGACGGCCACGACGCCGATCGGCACATTGAGGAAGAAGATCCAGCGCCAACCGAAGGCACTCGTGATGGCGCCACCGAGCAGCGGTCCGATGGCGACGGCGCCCCCGATGACTGCGCCGTAAATCCCGAAGGCGGTCCCACGGTCTCGCCCCAGGAACGCATTCGCGATGAGGGCCAACGAGGTAGCGAACATGATGGCGCCGCCGACGCCCTGCACGGCGCGCGCGAGGTTGAGCATCAAGGGCGACGTCGACAGGCCGCACACGAGTGAAGCCACCGAGAACACGGCCAGGCCGATCGCGAAGACCTCGCGCCTGCCGTAGATATCTCCGACGACCCCCGCGGTGAGCAGGAAGGCGGCCAGCGTGAGCGAGTAGGCGTCGACGACCCACTGCAGATCGGAGAAGCTCGAATGCAGCTCACGCTGAATGTTGGGCAGCGCAACGTTCACCACGGTGATGTCGAGCAGCAGCATGAAGACCGCCGTGCAGACGGCGATAAGGGTCCACCACTTGCGCTCCAGGGATGGCATTGGCGGAGTGTATCGAGGGGACGTTTGCGCTCGTACAATGTGACGTGATCGTCGGATCGGGGCTGACCATCGAGATCGGCGACCGTACGCTGCTCTCAGAGGCCTCGTTCGTGGTCGGCGAGGGCGAGAAGGTCGGTCTCGTGGGCCGGAACGGAACCGGGAAGTCTTCGTTCATCTCTGTGGTGGTCGGCCACCCTTCACCGCACCTCCGTCACCACGGCAACGTCCGGGTCCTGGGGTCGTTCGGATACCTCCCCCAGGCACCCGTCCCCGGCGGCCTCGGGCTCGAGCCCACCGGCTTCTCCCATGTCCTCTCAGCCCGCGGCCTCGACGTGCTCGATGACGCGCTCGGCGCCGCACGCAAAGCCATGGCCGACCAATCCTCGAATGAGAACATCGAGCTGTTCACGGACCTGCAAGAGCAGTTCTACGACAGCGGCGGCTACGAGGCCGAGGCGGTGATGGCGCGCTTGGCTGACGGGCTCGGACTGCGGCAAGAGCTCTTGCTCGAGGACATCGAGGAACTGTCCGGTGGACAGCGCCGCAGGGTCGATCTGATGCGGGTGCTCTTCCAGGACCCCGAGCTCATGATCCTGGATGAGCCGACGAACCATCTGGACCGCTCCGCCAAGCGCTGGCTTCTGGACGAGCTTGCTCGCCATCCGGGGGCGCTCCTGGTGGTGAGCCACGACCTCAAGCTGCTCGATCATTCAATCACCAAGGTGCTGCACATTTCGAACCAGCGGCTCACGGAGTGGAAGGGCAATTATTCGCGGTTCGAGGCACTGCGAGAGGCAGACCAGACCCAGCGCGAACGTGCGGCGGAGCTGGAACAACGCGAGATCAAGCGGCTCTCTACCCTGGCCGACTCCATGCGTGCCAGCACAGAGAAGCGGGCCCGCAAAGCCAAGATGCTCGACAAACGGGTCGACCGGCTGGAGACACAACGCACCCGAGTCGACAAGCGCGAGCGCGCCAGCAAGTTCAGGCTCCCGGCTCCAGCGAGGTCTGGGGCCACACCTCTCGAAGTCGCCAAGCTCGGAGTGCGGTACGGCAACAACGAGGTGCTCAGTGACGTGACCTTCCACGCATCGCGTGGCGACCACATCGTGATCATCGGCCGCAACGGTGCGGGCAAGTCGTCGCTTCTGCGGTGCCTCGCCGGAATTCAGGAGCCGTCAAACGGCGTCATCGAACTCGGGGCAAACGTCGCCGTCGGGTACTTCGCCCAGGAGCACGAGCAGATCGACCCCTCGCGGACTGCGCTCGCCAACGTAAGCGACACGGTGCTCAAAACCGAACGCGAGCGCAGGGCTCTGCTGGGCTCGTTCGGAATGCCCTCCAAAGCGGCCGACCAGATGCCGGCGACGCTGTCGGGCGGTGAGCGAGGAAAGCTCGGACTGGCGATGCTCTCTGCGGGGGAGGCCAACCTTCTGCTCCTCGACGAGCCCACCAACAACCTCGACCCCACATCGATCGCCGCCGTCGGCGCCATGCTCGGGACTTGGCCAGGCACACTCGTGGTCGTGAGCCACGAGCGTGGCTTTGTCGAGGCCCTGCGCCCGACCTACTGCCTGCGGCTGCCCGAGGAGCGCTTCACGCACTGGCGAGAGGAGTATCTCGACGACGTCGAGATGCGCTGACGGCGCCGGGGCCGATCATTCGAGGACGCGCGGCGCACGATCAAGAAGGGCTCCGGAGGACACGGGATCGAGCGACGTTCTGCCCGATGTTCTACGGGCACCCGAGGCCCCTAGCCCCGACGCCGCAAGAAGTCAGAGCTCCACGACGCGCCGACGACCGCAGCAGTGGCAGCGCTCAGTGCTACTTGAGCCAGATCTGCGTAGGCCAGAGAACGCCCTCGTCGAAGGGAACGGCCTTCGTTCCTTGCACCGTGGTGGGGTTAGCGAAGTTCTGCACCTTCGGGTTGGCGATGACAGCCCAGGTGTCCCGCGCGAACCAGACGTAGGGAATGTCCTCAGCGAGATACTGATTGATCTGTTGGTACGACTTGATTCGAGCGGACTTGTCGCTCGTCGTCCGGCCGGCGACGAGGGCGGTCTGGATTCGAGGATCCACGTTGCGGGCCATGTTCAGGGCCAACGGGCCCGTGGCCAGTTCGGGCGTCCACCACACGTAGTTCAGGTCGGGGTCGACCGCGCCGAACTGACGCCACAGCGTGGCTTGGTAGGTTCCGGCCAGTGCGTCGTTGATGAGCGTCGACTGGGCCAGGACGTTGATGTTGCAGCGCATGCCCGCCTGTTGGAACGCCTGCTGCACGAACTGGGCGCCTCGCAAGACGTCGGAGTTGCTGGTGGAGTTCAGGTTGAACGTCGGCTGATTTCCCGTGTCCTTCTGAACCGCCTTCACGAGCTCTCTCGCGCCACCCGGGTCGTACGCTGGGTACGTCGTGTTGCTGTAGTACGGGCTCCCTGGGATGAAGAGTCCCCTCATCGGGGCGTCGATGCCGGCATCGATGACCTTGGCGAACTGGGTCCGGTTGATGCACTTGGCCATGGCAAGGCGCAGCTGGTGGTTGTTGAACGGCTCGGCGGAGGTGTTGAGCTGGATGCACTGGACCGTGGGCTGGCCCAGCACCTGCCCGCTGTTGTCGAAGTACGACCACTTCGTGTCGCCGCGGAATTGCTTGAGGGTGCTGGGGGAGCTGGTGTGAATGATGTCGACCTCGCCAGTCTGCAGCGCGTTGGCGCGGGCGTTGGGGTCGATGATCGGCTTGAAGGTGATGGTGTCCAGATACGGCAACCCCTTGCGCCAGTAGTGAGGGTTCCTCTTGGCCGTCATGTGGCTATTGGGGATCCACTGATCGAAGATGAACGGTCCAGTCCCGACAGGATGCGAAGTGCCGTTCGGGTTGTTGAGCATCGACGGCGCCGCGACATAGCCCGTCTGGGCCTGAGCGAAGTAGTAGGGGAACGGTGCCCACGATGTCTTCGTGGTGATCGTCACCGACATGGGGCCGGTGATCGAGACGCCGCTGATGTTGGTGGCGAAGGCCGGGCCGGTCAGCGGGGAGCTCCGCTGCTTCGCGATGTTGGTGTACAACGCGTTGGCGTCGAGTGGCGTGCCATCGTGGAACACGATCCCCGGCCTGAGCGTGACCGTGAACGACGTGTAGTCGGGGTTCGACGTGATCGATTGGGCCAGGTACGGCTGCACCTGGCCGGTGGCGGTCACGATGGCGAGGGGGTCGAACACCGCGCGGCCGTAGAGGAAGCCACCCTCGTCCCAGCGCGCGGTCGAGGGGTCGAAGCCGCCCTCCTCCGTGTCGATCCCGAAGTTGAGCTGACCGCCCGTCTTGGGCTTCGCGGTGGAGATGCCGTTGCGACCGGGCCCGTTGGTCTGCGAGGCCCCCGCACCCTCCGACGCGGCACCGGCGATGACCGCACCGGCTCCGAGCGCAATCCCCCCCGCTAGAAACGACCGGCGATCAATTCCTTGCGACATCGCAACCCCCCAAAAAGGTCCGATCCTCTTGAACACTGCGTCGCAGCCTGAGCGACTGGCGGCAGGTTACAACTCCATGACTGTGGGCGTGCGGCAGCGGGAAATGCGACGCCGGAGCGGCTTGCAGGTGGGAGCCGGGGGTATGGCAACCTGGGACCTCACCAGGAGCTCACGAGGGCTCGCTCACAAGGGCTCACCAGGGGCTAGGGACGTTTGGAGGAGGCAGGGCATGGCCATCGCAGTCGGCGACCGGGTACCTGACGTAAAGGTTTTCACGTTCGGGCCGAAGGGACCCGAGGCGACCACCTCGGAAGAGGTGCTGACCCACGGCACCGTCGTCCTGTTCGGGGTTCCGGGCGCGTTCACGCCCACATGCTCGGACCACCACCTGCCGGGCTTCGTGATGCGGGCCGAGGAACTGCGCGGCAAGGGCGCCGACAAGGTCGTCTGTGTTGCGGTCAACGATCCCTTCGTAATGGGCGCCTGGGGACAGGATCAGAACGTCGGCGAGGCCGTCGTGATGCTGGCCGACGGCAATGGCGAACTGACCGAGGCGATGGGGCTGACGATGGACGGCAGCGGCTTCGGCCTTGGGAGCCGCTCCCAGCGCTACGCGGCCATCCTGCGCGACGGGGTGGTCTCCTGGCTCGCCGTCGAGCCTGGCCCTGGCCTGAAGGTGAGCTCGGCCGAGGAAGTTCTCGCCGCCCTCTGAGCACGAGTCGGCAACTCAAGAGCCCACAGCCTCGGACCTGGGCCTGGTCTCCGACCGCCCTGTCCTGCTGCGGTCACATAGAGGCTTGACATGCAACCCTCTGGCTGCTTGACTGATGAAAGGCAACTATTCGGTTGCGTAACAGCGAGACAGTGATGGAAGAGATGGATGCGGTCTTCAGGGCATTGGGCGATCCGGCGCGGCGCCGGCTGCTCGATCGGCTCAACGAGCGCAACGGGCTCACGCTGACCGAGCTCTGCGCCGGCATGGGCATGACCAGGCAGTCTGTGACCAAGCACCTCGACATCTTGGAGGCAGCGAACCTGGTCACCACGCTCCGGCGTGGCCGGGAGAAGCTCCACTACCTCAATGCCGCGCCCATCAACGACATCGCCGAACGCTGGATCAACCACTATGACCGGGCACGGGCCGAAGCCCTCTCGGATCTCAAGAAGGCATTGGAGGCACCCGCCATGGACGAGACGGCGTTCGTTTACACCACCTACATCAACACCACCCCCGAGAAGCTCTGGCAGGGCCTGACCGACCCCGCTTTCACGGAGCGCTACTGGCGGCACCCGGTCTCGGGCGGCGTTTCCTACGTGACGGATTGGGCCAAGGGGTCGACCTATGACCTGGCCTACCAGGAGACGGGGTTCGTGATCAGTGACCCCGAACAAATCGTCCTCGAATCCGACCCCTACCGACGGTTGGCCTACACGTGGCACACCTTCAGCCCAGAGTGGGCGGCCAAGCACGGCATCGACGAGAGCCAGCGGGCGGTCTGGGCAGCCGAGCCCCGTTCAAAGGTGGCCTTCGACATCGAGGAAGCCAGCCCGGGTGTCGTCAAGCTGACCGTCGTCCACGACGGCTTCGAATCCGGCAGCACGGTGCTCCAGGCGGTCAGCAATGGGTGGCCCGCCGTCATCGCCAGCCTGAAGACCCTGATGGAGACCGGGTCAGCCTTGCCCCAGTCGGACTAGGCGGCCTCTCAGACCCTCGGGGTCCTCCCGAGGACTCTCTCCTTCGGAAGACCTCGAGGGCCCGGCTTCGTGGGATCGAGGCTGCCGTAGAGCGGCAGGAGGTCGAAGGGGTCCTCGGTCAGCACGCGTGGGACTCGAGGTCGACGAAAGGTGAAGCTCGACAACGACCCCTTGCCCGATCGGCAAAGATCTGGTTGAATACTCAGTATGCTACTGAACATTGCATACCGGGTGGGTTGGCGGTGAGCGTCCGTCACGCCTTGTTGGCCCTGCTCAGCGAGGGTCCGAAGTATGGGCTGCAGCTGCGGCAGGAATTCGAGGCGAGAACAGGCGACGTTTGGCCGCTCAACGTCGGGCAGGTGTACACGACGCTCCAGCGGCTCGAGCGCGACGGACTCGTCGAGTCCGACGACACCGTCGAGGACGGCCCGCAGAAGGGTTTCCACATCACCGAGGAGGGAGCGGCCGAGCTGGCCCAATGGCTGCGGACCCCGCCCGACTTCTCCTCCCCGCCCCGGGACGAGCTCGTGATAAAGGTGCTCGTCGCGCTCGGTCTCCCTGGCGTCGACGTGCACGACGTGGTGCAGGTGCACCGGCGCTACCTGGTCGAGCTCATGCAGCAGTGGACCCGCCTGAAGGAGGACGAGTCCCGGTACGACATCAATTTCGCCCTCGTTGTCGACGCCGAGCTCTTCCGCCTCGACTCGCAGATCCGGTGGCTGGACACAGTCGACGGCCGTTTGAAGCGAGCAGCTGCGGGCGTGGATGCGCCGGCCTCGCAGTCGTTCCCCCTCCCGAAGGCGCGGCGCAAGGTTGGAGCCCCTCAATGAGCTACCTCGAACTACGCGACATCACCAAGATCTACGGGGAGGGAGCCGCAGAGGTGCGCGCCCTTCAGCACATCGATCTCACGGTCGACGCCGGGTCACTGGTGGCCGTCATGGGTGCCAGCGGCTCGGGCAAGACCACACTGTTGACCATCGCCGGCAGCCTCGAGGACCCCACCAACGGCGAGGTGTACGTCGATGACCGGCCGCTGTCGTCGCTGTCGCGGAACGGCAAGGCGCGGCTCCGCCGCCAGTCCATCGGCTACGTCTTCCAGGACTTCAACCTGCTCGCCGGGCTCAGCGCGGTGGAGAACGTCTCCCTACCGCTCGAGCTCGACGGCATCTCGGCCCGCAAGGCCCAGGCGGGGGCGCTGGAGGCGCTCGATGACTTCGGGCTGAAGGACCGGGCCGCGCACTATCCCGACCAGTTGTCGGGCGGCGAGCGCCAGCGCGTGGCCATCGCCCGCGCTGTGGTCGGGGGGCGCCGGCTGCTCCTCGCCGACGAGCCGTCGGGCGCGCTCGACTCCACCAATGCAGAGGGAGTCATGCGCATGAT
>JBPYFR010000233.1:0-24688 GCA_051985685.1 Acidimicrobiales bacterium | reverse complement strand
ACGGCACCCGTAGCCCGGGCCTCGTCGAGAAATTGCCTGCCGACGCCCGACGGATCACGGACTTCTGCCTGGGGTCCAGCGTCGGAGGCAAAGCCAAACCACCGGTGCAGTCGCATGAAGCCGTCGCCGCCAGGATTGCCCGGATGGTCATGAGGGCCTGCGATGTACCCATCAACTGACATAGACATATAAAGCACGGACCGAGGCATTGGCGAACCTCCTGTGTGGCTGAGAACAGAACCGCTGTTCCTCGCCCATTCTGAGCCTGACCGCGTGTCCAGCTCTCATGCTCTCGAAACCGGTCGAGCCGTTCGTAGTGAGCGCAAGGGAATGTGGCTTCGATTCTGAACGCTGGCTCGTGTAACCGCCGTAAACCCCAGTGGCGCCCAAGTTCAAAGAAGCGAAGACGGGTCGAAAATTCCAGTCGAGGGTGTAACGGGGGTAGACATTCTCAGTTGCTCCGTCGAGGCAGAGCGACTAGACGTTCCTCCAATCGTGACTGGCGTCGAGAAGTGTCGGACGACAAAGCCAGGTCTCCGATGCCGCGTGCGAAGGCTCGCAGGTGTTAGGTCGGGGATAGTGGTCCTGTCTCTCGTAACCACGATCACCGCGACGGTGGTCGTGCCCGCGGTACCGGTCGCGGCCGACCAAATATCCGACCTCAGAGCGCAGGCGGCCCAGATCGCAAACGATCTCGTGCTGGAGCGGCTCCAGATCGGCGCTTACGAACAACAGTACGAGCTCGACGTCGCGAAGGTCCAAAGCGACGAGGCGCAGATCACAGCGACTGAGGATCAGATCCAAGCCGACATCAGGCGGGTACATCGCGATCACCAGCGGCTCGAGTCTGAAGCGGTGGCGGCCTACATTGATACCGATCCGAAGGCCAACGCGACTCAGGCCTTATTCGAGAGCAACCAGAACCAGAACCGAGTGCTTGCGAGAGCGCAGTACGAAGAGGTGGCAGGCGGTGATATCACCCTTACAATTGACGCCCTTCATATCGACGGGCAGAGGTTGCGAGCCGAGGAAGTCGTGCTCGAGCAACAACAAGCACAGGACCAAGCGACCACTAACCAGGAGGCAACGCTTGCCAATTCGGCACGCAACACCGAAGTCGCGCTCGAGTCAAAGCAGTCCGAGATCAGGGGAGAGCTCGCCGTAGCCGTGGCCCAACAGCAGGCAGCACAAGCCGCAGCCGCAGCCGCAGCGGTCCGGGCGGCACAGGCCGCGGCTGCTGCCGCAGCGGCCAGGTCGCAAACGTCCCGGGCGTCATCCACCAGCACCTCCTCGGGCGACCCGTCACTACCTCCCTTCCTCCAATGCGCCCTACAGGCCGAGTCCAGCGGCAATTACGGCGCGCTCTCGCCCGGTGGCACGTTCATGGGTGGTTTCCAATTCAGTCAGCCGACATGGAACCAAGCGGCCGGCCTTGCCGGCATGTCGCAGCTAGTCAACGTCCCGCCCAACCAGGCGACTCCGGCCCAGCAGAATGACCTCGCCATCGCCCTCTACAACGCCGACGGGCAGCAGCCTTGGAGCGACCCCTGCAGGAGCGGCTGAGTCGGCGCTACGGCTCGCTCCGCGTGTTCACTTGCCACCTCTGGCGGCACGGCACCCCTTTGATCGCGCAGTGAGCGCTCTCGACATCTCCACCAGTGCGGGCCGTCGGAAGAACCGGCTCTCGCGGTCGGTGGACGACGACACGACCGAGGACCCGATCGGCTCGAAGCCGCAGGTCGCTGCTGCGCGGGCGACGATTACGTGACGTAGTCGACACGTCGTCGGAGTTCCTCTATCTGTTGGCGAGTTAGTCTGCCGGCACAGCGGACCGAGCATGGCTCGCAATCAGCTCGACCATGCGAGGCCAGAGCTGTGGCGGGTAGTCGTGCCCCATCCCCGTCACCACCTCAAGGCGAGCACCCCGGACAGCCTCGGCGGTTGCTCGCCCGGCCTCTAGGGGCACCAGGCGGTCGGCGTCGCCATGCACCACGAGTGTTGGCACCCGTAAGGACCCAAGGGCCTCCACCCGAGACGGGGAGGACGTCACCGCCATTGCCTGGCGTGCCCGTCCCTCCGGGTCCCAACAACGGTCATATGCCGCATGAGCATCGGCTGTGATCCGGGCGACCTCTAAATAGGCCGGACTGCCCCATGCCCGCAGGCCCGCCAGGTGGCGCTCGGCCGCCTCCTCGCGGTTTGTTGCCGGCGGAGCCATGAAAGCCGCGACGACGTCAGGGTCGCGCACAGCCGGGACGGGTCCCGGAGCCGACATAACCGATGTCATCGACAGCACCCGCTCGGGATGCCGAATAGCCATTGCCTGAACGATCATGCCGCCCATCGACCAACCTGCGATGTGTGCTGCGTCGACACCAACAGCATCCAGGACCGCGAAGCCGTCTTCGGCCATGTCGTTGACGGAGTACCAGGGCCCGCCCTTTAAATGACTCGACAAGCCCACGTCGCGATTATCGAATCGCACGACCCGGAAGCCCTCGTTTGCGAACATTTCGCAGAACTCGAGCTTGAAGTTGATGCACTGGGACCCAAGCCCATTGACCAAGAGGAGGAGAGGGTCACTCGTTGCGCCGATTTCCTCGTAGTAGAGCGATACGTCACCGTTCGTTGTCGTGGGCACGACGACCTTCCTAGCACTCCCCCACCCCTGGAGCACGGAACGCCAGCAACTGGGCAAGAACTTGTCATGCGCCCTCGTCGACCGTTCCTAAACGCGGGTCTGAACGCATTTATCGGATCCGACGGGTGTCTCATCCACCACGAACTCCCTCCCAAAACGGCTGGGGACGCTAAGGCGGCCGCTGTGTCTGGATTGGATGCTGTGAAGCTTGCTGTCTGGGACTGGGACCATCGGGGCCGGGTAAGTGTCGGCAATACCGGCCGGCGCGGGGGCGTGCTCAGGCCCAAGGCGGGACGGCGCGGGCAATTCCCAGGTGCAAGAGTGGCGGCACATGACGGCGTCATGGCGGTGTACAGCGAAGCGAGGTGCCCACACTCCCGCGCGACGCGCTCGGGCTATCTCGATCGGCCTCGTCTCGGCGGCGGGCTTGCTCGCCGGCTGTGGCGCCGGCGCACCGGGACCCGACGCAACAGTGAACCAATACCTCTCCGCATGGAACCACCAGGACTACCACTCGATGGCTCGACTCGTGGCAAAGCCACCGTCGGACTTCGTCTCGTTCAATCGTAAGGTTGTGAGCGACCTCCACCTCACCGCGGCGACGCACGACGTCGGCGCTGTCTCAACCACGGGCTCAAATGCCACCGCGCCGATAACGAGCTACCTCCGGCTCGGCACGATCGGCTCGCTCACGGTGCACAGCACCTTGCGCCTCAGCGACACCTCCGGCTCGTGGAAGATCGTGTGGTCCCCGCGCTCGATCATCCCATCGCTCGGGCCCGGCGACACCGCGGCGACCACGCTGACCTGGCCGGCGCGGGCCGCCATCCTGGGAACCGGTGGCGCGCCGCTCACTACGGACGCGCCCATGGTGTCCGTGGGCATTGAGGGGTCGCGGGTCACCGACGGCAACGCGCTGACTGCAGCCCTGCTGCAAACGGGCGCGACCGCCACCCAGATCCAGGCCGCGGAGGTGACCGCCCGGGCCCATCCCACTTGGTTCGTGCCGGTGATCTCGCTGGCCCAGGCCCGCTACGAACAGCTCAAGCCGATCATCTATCCCGTGTCCGGCACCGTTTTCAACAATTTCGGCGCCCGCAGCCCGCTCACCCCCGAGCTCGGTGCGCACGTTGTCGGCACGCTCGGGCCCGTCACCGCGCAGGAGCTGCAGCAACTCGGTCCGGCGTACTCGGCCGATGACATGGTCGGCCAAACGGGCATCGAGGAGGCTTACGAGCGCCAGCTCGCCGGGACGCCGGGCGCCACCGTCGCCGTCACCGACCAGACCGGCATCACCGTGGCCACCTTGAAACGCGTTCCGGCTCACCCTGGCACGGCGGTTCAGACGACCATCGACCCCCCGATCCAACAGGCGGCGGAGTCCGCCCTCAGCGGCGAGACCCTGCCCGCCGACCTCGTTGCGATGCAGGCGTCGACCGGCGACGTTCTGGCCTCGGTGAGCCTGCCCGATGCGCAGCAGGTCAACGAGGCCTTCACCGGCGCGTACCCGCCGGGGTCAACCTTCAAGGTGGTGACGTCGGCCGACCTTCTCGAACACGGCTCCACCACCTCGAGCCCGGCGTCATGCCCACCCACCATTACGGTCAACGGTGAGGTGTTCCACAACTTCGAGGGCGAGACGACCGCGTCGCTCTCTATGCTCCAGGCCTTCGCCATGTCGTGCAACACCGCCTTTATCGGCATGTCGAGCTCGCTCCCCACCGCGAGCTACGCGCCAACGGCATCTCAGTTTGGCATCGGCGCCAACGTGAAAATGGGACTGGCCGCCTTCGGTGGCAAGGTGCCGACACCCACCTCGACCTCCGACGCAGCGGCCACCGCCATCGGGCAGGCGCAGGTCGCAGTGTCCCCGCTCGCCATGGCCACCGTCGCTGCCTCGGTCGACTCCGGCAGCATGCACCTTCCCCGCCTGGTCTCAGGCGCGGGCGACGACACGGCGCCGGCACAGCCCATCGACCCGAATGTCGTGGCCGACCTGCGCACCATGATGCAGGCCGTGGTGACCAGCTCGATCGGCACCGCCACGGGTGCCGGACTCCCGGCCGGCACGTTCGGCAAGACGGGTACGGCGGAGTTCGGAACGAACAACCCCCCGCAAACGAACGCCTGGTTCATCGGGTACCACGACGACCTCGCCTTCGCCGTCCTCGTTGTTGGGGGTGGTGTCGGCGGCACGGTCGCGGCGCCGATCGCCACCAAGTTCCTCAACGCGGTCGGTTCGATGCCTATCCCATGAGGTTCGGCGCGGGGACGTCAGGCTGTCCCCACTGAGTCTTATGTGCGGTTTGCAGGAGGGGCGGTGGCTTGGGAGGTTGGAGGTTCTCTGCTTGGGTTTCCTTTGCCATCCGAAGGGCCTCTGGAGATGAGCGATGTGTCATCAGTGCGATCCAGCGCCACTAGCTATCCGATCATTCGCGGACGAGCGAGAGCGCCAGACTGGGAACGATGAAGGACGCAAGAAAAATCGGCAAGAACCTCTTTCCGGTGCATCGGTAGGCGACGATCTCGCCTTCCGCGGCCTCGAATTTTTGAGTTCCGCTCGAGTTTCGGCCACTGCGTACTTGCAGAGCATGGCGTCCCGCCTCGATCGGGATCTCGATCGTATTGTTCATCTCCACCGACCCGACGCGCTCACCGTCGACCAAAACATCGAAGGTTCCTCGACGGACCTCCGCTCCGATTGCCTTGTGCGTCAGTTTTAGCGTTGCAGACACTTCTTGATCTCCGTTGTGCATGTACTTTTTGGTCGAGCCGTCGGGTCTTCGGTGGCGGGTGGCAGATTGACCGTAGCGGGTGTCGCCAAACACCGGGAGGCAAAGGTAAGGGCGGCTCGGATATCTGGCGGTACCTGCGGATCCCCTTCGCACATGTCGGAAGCGGAATTATCCTGACAACATCGCCTTGGGTTCTTTCTTGGCCTGCCCAACCCGGCTTGGAGATTCGCCGTCGAATAGGAGATACATCCCATGTCCACCCCCACGTCAGACACCCGTCACGCACCTCCGGCGCGACTGCATCACCACGCCTTCGTCACCACCGATCAGGAGGCCACCCGGAGGTTCTATGAGGACGTCGTCGGCTTGCCCCTCGTCGCTACCTGGACCGAGGTTGAGCACCTGATGGGAGGGGAGGAACAGGAGTTCTGTCACACGTTCTACGAGCTCGGTGACGGAGGGTGCTTGGCCTTCTTCCAGTTCGCCAATCGCCAGTTCTCCGAACAATTCGCACCACCACCTCCCCCCTCGCTCTTCCGCCACGTTGCCATGCAGGTCACGTCCGAACAACAAGAGACAATTCGCTCCCGGGCCGAGGACACTGGACTGGAGGTGATGATTGCCGACCACGGTTACTGCAGGTCACTCTACGTCACCGACCCAAACGGCCTACTGCTTGAGTTCGCCGTCGATCATCCAGACGCCGAAAAGATCGACGCAACCCGCAGGGACAGTGCACATCGTGATCTCGCTCGGTGGTTATCGGGCGACCACTCAAGCAACAACGACTGGCGCGCAGAGTCCTGAACGCCGATCGAGACCTGGCCTCCAAACCAGTGCAGGGCGGACTTTGGGTGTTCCCGTACACCGGGGCAAGTGCCGTACCTTGCCTCGCTCGGCGGTGCAGTTAGAGCATGCTCGGGTCAGGTGCGCAAGCTTCGGTGCGCCTTGATGAGGTGGTCCAGGTAACCTTCAGCCGGCTTCGACAGGGCCTGAATGCACTCCTCGGAACACGAATGACTAGAAGCGGCGGACTTCTGTCGCTACTCGGAGCGAGATCCACGCCCTTGAATAGCACTCGAACAAGATCAGATGAGTCACTAGGCTGGCCGTCGCCAAATCGTGGCTCTTTTACTCGGCCAAAGGATGTCGGTGACCGACTATTCGCTCGCCCTAAGTGATTCGGAGATCCGCCGCTACACGCTGATGGCCGAGCGTGCCAAGTCGAGCGAGGCACAGCTGTGGGAGACCGCTGGCATCATCCCGGGGGCCGTCATTGCGGACGTCGGATGTGGCCCGGCTGCGATGTCGGTGTGCATGGCAAAGGTCGTCGGACCATCGGGTCGGGTGATCGGGATCGAACCGGACGCAGCCGCCCTGTCTACAGCGCAGCAACTCATCGCCCACGCCGGGGTCGAGAACGTCGAGATTAGGCAAGGCAGCGCGACTGAATCGACGATGGTACCGGGCTCGGTCGACGTCGCCGTCATGCGACTGGTCTTGGCTCATAATCAACCTGCCGAACAGCGCATGGTGGATCACCTCGCCCGGCTCGTCCGACCGGGTGGCAGAATGTATTTGGTCGACGTTGACGGGACCGCTGTCCGCATACTCGACGCCGATCCAGATATCGCGGACTTGCACGAGAAGTACGTGCAATATCAAAACGCCCAAGGAAACGATTTGCGGGTCGGGCTGCGTCTCGGTCAGCTGATCGCTCGGGCAGGTCTGAAAGTAGTCGCCCACGAAGGGCACTATTCGATCGGATTCATTCCTCCCGGCATCCACCCGCCGGCCTGGGCTGCACGGGAATCGATGATGGCCGCTGGGGTTGCTTCGAAGGAAGACATCGCCCGCTGGGAAAAAGCCTTGGAGCGGATGGATCACTCACCGGTCCGCCCAACTGTCTTTGCGCCCAACTTCATTGCGATTGGTCTCAAGGAGCAATAGGGAGGGTCAGCCGGAGTCCGCTGCGACTGGAGTCAATGGAGCGGGACTCAGGTATCCCAGGCCGCCGGATCGGGGACCATCACCGCGGTCCGACTTCCAAACCATCACTTACACGTCCGTGTCTTACGACAGGGTGAAGCCTGTACGCCTACGCAACGCCAGCTCGGGACGAGACGGCGTCGAGCGTCGGCCACGGTGGACCCTCGCGTAGGGCTCGGAGGAGTTCTCGCCGGGCTCGTATCCCGTTCGGGAATTGATCGCTTGGGTCCCAGCGCCAAGCGGCGACCATTGCAAGAACGAGCGCCCGACACTCTTCGAGCAGTTGTCGATCATTGTCCGCATAACATTCACTGACGGCTTCGGGAACGTGGGCGAGGTCAAATTCGACGGGCCCTCGACAACACGTCTCGAGATCTGTGAACAGCAGCCCACTCTTCGTGCTGAGCACGTTGCCGGGATGCGGCTCTCCGTGCAGCAGCTGGTCTGGCGAACCGCTCTCGCCGATAGTATGACTCTGGCTTCGCAACGTTCTGCTGAGGAGCTCCCGGTCCTCGTTGGCAAGTGCTGGGGTACGGTCTCGACTCGCAACAAGTCGTTGAGCTTCCGCTACTCGTTCCGTGAAATGCGGGATTGAAATATCGATCTTCCTCATTCCTGCATGCAGTCGTCTAAGTGCATTTGCGTAGTCAGCTGATGAGATCTCTCGAGGTGCTACGGGCTCGTAGTACGTCCACAGCGTGAGGACGAACCCATCGCTCTCATGGACACGCGGCTCGACTCGAGGCTCCAGAGCAGCCACGGGGCTCGCAGTCGCAGCGAGCCGCTGGGCCAGCTCGATTTCGGTCTGGAAGACCTCTTGCCCGGCATATGCCACTCGAGCAAAGACGTCACTTGGCAGCAGGCGCAGAGCGAGCTTGTTCGAATTGTGAAGTACGCGCGCTTCGGCGACAGCCAGATCGAGTGCTGAGGCGGTACGCATGACCGCACCCGCCGCACGGTCGACTTCTGATGCCTCCATCTCGACCTACCCTTGGCCATGGCTCATAGCGATCGCTAAGCGAGCTGCACACTGATCAACTGTTGTCTGGTTGTCATCGATCATTGTTGCCGATCACCCCAAAACGCCGGGTCAGCGACAATTTCCTGAGCGACTAGGTGGTGGCGTCCCCGGTGTCATGATGAAACGCCGGAATGAAGGACACCCCAACGATCAACCCATCTGTGGTCAGAAGCCTCATCACGGTCTGCCCCCATGGCTCCATGCGAGCGGGATGCAAGACCGCATAACCCGCACTCAACAACTCTGCGCCCGCCGCTTCGACTGCATTTGGATCATCAACCTCGAACTCGATGGATGCTTGGGGAAGCGTCATGTCTTCGGGCCAGTCCGGCGAGCCGAAGCACGCCTCGGCAGCTTCGCGAAGGGGCCATACGCCGAAGTGGTTGCAGCCCGGAATGTTCCCGGTGGCGTAGTAGCCATCTCCTTCTCCCTCCAGTGGAAGCCCCAGAGCGTCGATGAACAATCGACGGCTCTGTGACGGGTCGGCGGTGACCACAGCAACGGTTGCAACCATCGACACGTTCATAATGACGAAGCCTAGGGGGTTGGTCCTGGCGCCGGTTCGGAGACGGTGCATGGGCGGCCCAGCCCACTGGACGGGGTTGACAAGGTCAGGGACTTCGGCCTACGGCGCTCGAACGCGACCCGCGGGCAGGCCAGCGGTCCCATTCATCGTTGGGGCGAAGGGAGGATCGCCTATAAGAGGTGGCCGCCGCCCGCCGCCTCATGCAGTTCGAAGGTTTGTCCTGCGGCTGACTCGATGGGACTCTGGTACTTCACATCTCCGTCGATGATGATGAACGTGTCGTACGAGCGCTCGCCGTTTAACCACACCCCGTCGAACGGAATCGTTCCGTCGGCTGCTCGCACCGTCACAGCGACGTTCAGTCCAACACTCGTCGGCTCCGTCTTCGTCACCTCGAATTCAGTGCCGATCGAATTGATCCAGACCCTCTTTGTCATTCGTCGTAACGCTACCGGCCGCTATCCCACATCTCAACATGCTTCTTCAAGCCCTGAGCCTCTGCTTCAACGTTGCTCCGTGCGAAACCTCGAGTAAGCGGAGCCATTGACGACCCGAGAACTCCGTCCTGCTGTATCGAGAGCGTAACTTTGGTGCCGGTTGGTCCTGAGTCTTCGATCAGATGTGACGCGACCAGTCGAAGCCCAGGTCTCCGGGCTTCCCAGGTGAACGATCGAGCTTCATTGAGTTCAGTCACTCTCCACAGCATCGAGCCAAGTCGACGCTGTCGGATTCGTGTGGCGCTGCCAACCCTCAGCTGCCCGCTATCGACGCGCTCCACGGATGTCATTGAAGGCGTCCATGAAGGCCACGTCTCCACATCGACCAAAACGCGCCAGACTCGCTCCGCTTTGGCCTCGATTTCCACCGTGACATCGAAGTTCACACTGCAACGGTAGGGCTACGCTCTCTCAAACCGCCAAACACCTCATGCCGGGGATCACCGTGACGGCGGACACTCTGGCCACCCTCTGACCGGGACGATAGGTTCGTGGAACGGTGCTGCGTTTAGTCCGGCCCGTGGGAATTTCTGTCGTCCTCGACGCGAATGTGCAACCCTGCGAACACCCGACTAGCCAAAGGAAGAACTTGCGAGCTGTCGATCACGACGTCCCTTAGGTACTCCCCGCCCTCGATCTCCGAGAGATCAGATCCGTGAAACCGGGCCCCAGGAAGCTTCGACTCAGAGACATCCATCCCTCTCAGATCGCAGTCGAAGAAGCAAGAGGCGGTCAAGTGCGCCGCGAAAAGATCACCTCGCTTCAGGTTCACGTGTTCGAATCGAACATGATCGCCGGTGCTCCTTCGCAAGTTGACATTGTCAAGCCTGACTTCGTCAAAGCACACGTCACGCATCTGACTCCCCAAGATGGACGCGCCCGACATTCGACAATTCTTGAATATCACCCGTGTGAAGGATGCCTCTTCCATATTTGTACCGGAGAAATCGCTTCCCTCTACCATCACATCCACCAATCGAAGGTGGTTGAGATCAGCTGCAGTGAATGACGAATTGACGATATGAGTATCCTCGAGGGAGAGACCTTCGAAGTGGCCATCAGTGAACTCACCTTGAATAGTGATGCCATCGACCTCAGTGCCGGCAGTGAGACGGAGATTCAGCACCAAGGGCATATCGGAAGGAAGGCGGGGTGGGGTGGGTTTTTCGCTTCTTCGACGAGCCATCCACGTGAGATTAAAGGGCAGGAAAACCTTTACTCAATCGCGCCCTGAGCGCGCGTTGTTCAGACGAATTGGTCCATTCACTTGATCGCTAATGCTGTCTGAAAGGCACATGGTCCTCGGGTCGGGATTATCGGTGCTGGAACCCAAGGCCCTCATCCATGCGCCAATCGTGCTGAAGATCGAATAGGGCGAGATAGAACTGTTCCTGTGGACGAGATCGATCGCCGTTGGTCGAGGGTGATTCGGCAGGGCGCTGCTCGCTATTTTCGTCGGCCCCGATTGACCGGACGGCCACCTTCGGCGAACGGTGCCTCGTCGTTCCACTTAGTGTGGGACGTTCCTGTAGGCGAGGAGCTGGTCGAGGCGTCGGTGAGCTTGATCGTGCCTGCGCTTCCAAGCGTGGCCCGGCTGTACTTTTGGGCGCTGCAGGTGTCGTTCTCCGATGGATCCGGGGCCCACCTCGGGCTCCAATGGGGTGCTGACCCCCCCAGGAGGCTGCGCCACGTCAACTGGGGCGGCTATGGACCCGCTGGAGCCGAGTTATCGGGAGAAGCATCGAATCTACCCAGCTCCTTCGCAAACTCGAACACACGCGACTACGACTGGCAGCCCGGGCACCCCTATCGCCTCCGGATCTCGGGTGAAGCTAGGCGGTGGGAAGGATGGGTGGACGACACATTGGTCCGTCGTCTGGACGCTCCGGGCGAAACCCTTCAGTATCCGGTCGTCTGGTCTGAAGTTTTCGCTGATTGCGACGACCCGACGGTTTCTGTCTACTGGTCTGACCTTGAGGTGGTCACCCAATCGGGACGGCGACTTGGGATCGACTCAGTCGTGGCTCGGTATCAGAGCCGGCATGAGGGGGGCTGCGACAACACCTCGTCGGAGACGGACGGCAAGGCATTCATCCAGACGACCAGTGCCATTCGGAAATCGACCCCAGGTGCGCGACTGCGGGTGGACTGAGAGGACAGGCGAGGCCCTTCGGCGATCTGCCCAGTTGACCCATTCGGAGCGCTACTTTCCGAAGGATGGGAATGCGCAGTCTTCCCGAGACAGATCGGCGATCTGGCATCCCGAGGAGACGACGGGATATGCCTTTGGGGTCGGCTGCCAGAAAAGAAGGGACGAGGTGAGACGCAGGCCGGAACTTTCACGGAGCGTGACACGGATCCTCTCCAGACAGCGAATCTGAGCGGCGCTTCGTCCGCTCACTGGGTCCCAACGAACGCCGGTCGCCTGTAGCTTGTGGCATGTGTCCCGTCCCGCGCTCGGAGCAACAGATGTCACGACGATGGTTTCGAGGGCTCTGTCTACTCCCGTCACTGATCCTGAGTATCTGGGGATCGGCTTTGGTAACGAAAACTGGCGGATTCGAGGCTCGTCAGGACTGTGGTTCACTGCCAAATTCGCGCGCCATTCCCTCGAGGAGAAGAGACGATCAGCCGCGACGGCCGCTCATCTAGCCCACGAGTGTGGCGTGCCAACGCCCCGGCTCGTTTACATCGGTCACGCTAGGGACTGGTTCCTTCGGATTTTCGAGTGGGTCGATGGCCTCGCGGCCCAGACGGTGATGAACGATCGACGCAAGTCCCACGTGCTCTTCGACGACCTTGGTAACGCCGTGGCACGGCTCCATGGGCTCGAACAATCAGCTTTCTCTTCAAGGCTCGACGGATCTTCCCCCGCGTTCACACAATGGACCGATTACGTCGAATATCGACTGGGACAGATCCGCCAGCGATTTGAGCAACACGGGGGCCTGACCCCTCAAGAGTTTACCGAGGTATCCGCACGAACGTCTCGCCTCGCGCGCGAGGTCTCTTCGTCAGCCCGACCAACGCTCTGTCACCGAGACCTTCATATCGACAATCTCTTGGTAGACGGGCATGGCCATCTTGTCGCGGTCTTGGACTTTGACATAGCGGAGGTTTGGGATACGGCCGGGGAGTGGTTCAAATTGGAGTGGCTCCTCTTTCCGTTGGCACGCGGCAGCAAAGAGGCATTCGAAACGGCGTACCGGTCGCTCCATCCGTCCCTCCCGGCCTGGGAAGAACGAAAGCTGGTGGTGGATCTGCTGGAGACAGCGAACGCGTTGCCCAATGCCATTGTCGAAGGGTGGGACGAGTTCGGAGCCAGCGCTCGCGATCGACTTGAGGAATTGCTCTCGAAATGAGTTAGGTCCACGGCGGCGATCAACCAACACTCTGTGGACTTGAAGTAGTCCCAGGGCGAGATCCGTTGGGTCGCCTCTCACCTGTTATGTGTGCTCCGGCGTGCCTGTAACTGCACCGCTGGACCAACATTCACACGAAGCGCGTGATCGGTCCGCAGTCGCTGTGGGGCGGTCCTTGAGTAGGCCCCAGGATCGCGGAGCCTTCCGAGCTTCTTCTATTCGATCGTCTCAAGTGCCTGCAGAATGATGCGGCCATGCCCGAGTCCACTGTGGCCCTGCACACCTAGCCCGGTTTCGTTTGGGCAAGATCCAGCTGTCAGGTCGCTCACTCGGCTCCTGGCTGATCTGCTGAGAAGATAGTGAGATGGTTCATCACGACTCCGAGGCTGGCGCCTTAGGGGTAACCGATGCGTTCCTGCAATCCTTCAATGCTGGTGACGCGGACGGTCATGCCCTCACCCTCGCCTATCCGCACGTCCGGCTTGCCAGCGGAGCAGTGCGAATATGGCAGAGCCTCGAGCAGGCGGTCCCCGCCATGGAGCAGGCCATCGCAGCACTCAGGAGGGTGGGCTGGGACCACAGCGATTGGGATCACCGGCGGGTCATCCACTCTGGGCCAGACAAGGTCCACCTCGATGTTCAATTCACCCGCTACCGGAAGGACAACTCTGCCATCGGCGTCTATCCCGCCGTCTACGTGGTCGTCTACCAGGGCGGAGTGTGGCTGATCCAGGCCCGTTCGAGCTTCGCCCCGTAGAGAGGCCGACTCGTCCATTAGCGGGCTCCACGCGAAGGCGGAGGGCTGGGGCTTCCAGCACGTTTGCCAGCTCTCAGGAGGAGTGTCCTCCCCCATCGATTCGAGGTGACTCCTCGTTCAAGAACTGCTGGCCTCCACCGCCTCCGGTGAGGCACGATCTTGTCGTGCGGATCGTTTCTCTACTTCCTTCGGCCACGGAGATCGTGTACGCCCTCGGACTCGAGGATTCTCTGGTCGGCGTCACGCACGAGTGTGATTGGCCCCCTGCGGCGGCGAAGAAGCCGCACGTGTCCGTGTCCGTGCTGCCTGAGTCGGCTAGCCCCGCCGAAGTGGACCGGCTGGTGAGTTCGAGCATCGCGAATGGCGAACCCATCTACAAGCTGGACGAAGTCACTGTTCGGCACTTGCAGCCGGATCTCGTACTCACCCAAGATCTGTGCGCGGTCTGCGCCGTACCGTCCGGACAGGTCAATGATGCGCTCGAGGTTTTGGGGTGTCGCGCCCAGGTGGTGTCGATGGATCCGAACTCGTTGGACGATGTCCTCGGCTGCATCGCACGGGTGGGTGACGTAACGGACCGAGTCCGCCAAGCCGGCACGCTGTTGGGATCACTCCGACAGCGTCTCGATGCGGTCACTCACCTCGTAGCCGGCAGGCCCAGAGTTCGAACGTTCGCTCTCGAGTGGTCGGATCCACCGTTCAACGGCGGGCACTGGGTGCCGGGCATGATCGAAACGGCAGGCGGCGATGCCGTCCTCGCGTGCCCCGATACACCGTCTGTGCGGGTCACGTGGGAGCAAATCGAAGCGGAGGCTCCCGACGTGCTGGTGTTCATGCCCTGCGGGTATGACCTCGAGGCGGCGTCGAGAGAAGGAGTGCCCCTCCTGGGACGTCCCGAGTTGGCCGCAACACGCCAATTCTTCGCCGTGGACGCGAGTGCCTATTTCTCGCGGCCGGGACCACGGCTGGTCGACGGCGTCGAGATTCTGGCGTCGCTCCTGCACCCCGACGTCGTCGAACCGCACGACCCGCCTGGTGCCCGTCGACTTCGATAAGGCGCATCGGTCGCGAGCGCGGCGGCCAGGAAAGAGCACGATGTGTCATGGTGGTCGAGGTGACCACGTCTTCCCACGAATCGAAACGTCCTCCAGCGCGGCTCTGAGTGTTCCCAACCGCCCCAAGCAACCAGAGACGACTCAGGGTGGATCCGATGTTGAGGCCGAGTCGGGGTGAGTCTTCTTGGTCGTCGCGGGAATGTCCGCGGACGGAGCAGATCCTTTCCGGGCACTGGCTCGGGGACGGGTGAGGACGATCTGGATCGATGCCACCAGGAGCACGACCGCTGTCACGACGCGTTCGCTCTTTCCGATCTCTTCGAAGACGGCGAGAATCTGGATGGCGATCGCCAGGGCCTGAGCAATGAGGGCCAGCGCGATGGCGCGCATCCCGGTGACCCGCACGGCGTCATCGTGCACGCTCGGTGCCCGGACCCAGGCGGCGTAGGCGATCAAAAGCGCTCCCATAGTCCAGACGAAGTCGTAGTGGCCGCTCTCGACCACACCCCGGGCCTCCTGGACGGCAAAAACGGCGTCGGCGCACGTCGAAGCCACGATCCCAAGCCCGATGAAGATCCACATCGCGTCGGGCTTCCACCCCAACAGTCCGTAGACACCTAGGAGCGTGCCGACAAGAAGGACGTCCAGAACGGGGTAGCTGAAGCTGATCACGGTGGCCAGCCAACCTCGGGACGAATGCACTGCGAGCGGTTGTACGACAAGGGCGAAGCCAGCCACGAGCACCATGAGCATCACAGCGATTCCGTCCAACCAGCGGTACACCTCGAAGCTTCGGAAGCGGACCCGGATGAGGAACACCATCCCGAGCGCCATCAAGGGGTACCAGAGGAGCCAGAGGACATCCGCGAACGTGGGATACGGCGGATTGGCCTGGCCCCCGTACACGATGCTCCAAGAAACATCCCCCGTGCACCAGACGGCCGTGGCGAGCCCGAAGGCCAGCCAGGCTCGCCGGGCAACCGGTTCGAAGGCGGCGCGGGTCAACATCAGCACAGCGGCAGCGGCGAGTACGGAATCGTGGATCCAGCGCTGGTAGAGCACAGAGGGTCCGCCGATCCAACCAAACTCGTTGAGTGCCTCCAGCGTGGTGAGGACGAGGAGAACGATCCAGACAGGGCGGAGCCACAGCGGTGAGTCGGTGAGCTCGCCTGCGGAGTCAATTCGGAGACGAGTCCCGACCTTCACGCGGGTCACAATGAGCCGGCTCATGATCGGTCGATGTCTGCTCGCGATTTCCAATCCTGTCCCGTACCGCTATCCAACCAGGTGGCTCATCATCGGACAATGTCGAAACGGGGCAGCGAGCTGCTCCAGACGGAAGGCGCGCGATCAGGGCGCTCAGTCACGGTCTCGCGCACTCGGGACGGCGTACTCGCAGGCGAACTCGAGGCAGGGCCGACCTAGGGTGGGCCGCGTGTGCCGAAACATCACGACGATGCGGGGATCGGGAGCCGAGCCACGCCCGAGGAGATCGCGGCAGGGGCACGGCAGAGCGTGAACAAGGTGAGCGGGGCGCTGACAGCGTCACGGCGGCAGCCCCCAAGGAAGCAACGTCCCGGCCCACATCTACGATCGTGAGGACATTGCTCGTGGCTGCCGAGTACCCGTGGCCCGTCAACAGCGGCTCGCGCATCCGCTTGTCGTCCACGCTCCGGGGACTGCGGGCTTGCGGCGACGTCGACATGTTCTCCATCGTTTCGAACAGCCGCACCGACCTGGCCGACCCGCCCAAGGACGATGCGCCCGATCGGTGGACTCTCGCCGCGATCGACGATGCGGCTCCCGGACCGGTTCGCTTCGCCGAGTCGCTTGCCCGCGTCGACCTTCCCTTCGAGATCCCGTGGCGCAGCCGACCGACGATCACCGCCGCACTCGACCGGTTCGCCTCCGGTCCCTACGACCTCGTGTGGTTCTTTCAGGTGCGGGCCTGGGTCCTGGGCGGCGCGGTGCCGGTCCGGCGCGGCGACGGCGAGGCGGCGCCGGTGGTGGTGGATCTCGACGACCTGGAGGACCAGAAGATCCTCGCGCGCCGCGCCATTCGGCCGGAAACCCTGGCCGACGCCGCGCCCCGAACAGAAGAGCGCACCCGGCCCGGCTCGGGCATGGCCCACGTCTCGACCGTGGCCCGTGCCGCGGGCAGCCGACTGCTGTGGGCCGAGGAGGTCCGGCGCTGGCGGTCACTGCACCGTCGCATCGCGGACCGAGCCGCCGCCGTGGTGGTCTGCAGCGACCTCGACGCCCGTCGCACCGCCCTCCCGCGCACGCGGGTGGTGCCCAACGGGTACCCCGACCCGGGCGTGCCCGAGCGACGCCCCCGCCCCTCCGGCACGCCGCCGGTGGTGCTCTTCCAGGGCACGCTGCGGTACCCGCCGAACGCCGACGCCGCGCGCTTCCTGGTCGACGACGTGGCGCCGCTGCTGCGCAGCCAGGTGCCCGATGTGCAGATTCGTCTTGTGGGCCTGGCCTCGCCGGCCGTCGCCGCCCTGCACGACCCCCCTAGGGTCGTGGTCGCGGGACAGGTCCCCGACATCGCTGTCGAGTTGGCCGGCGCGGACGTGGTGGTGGTGCCGTTGCGCTTCGGTAGCGGCACCCGGGTCAAGATCCTGGAGGCCTTCGCCCACCGGGTCCCAGTGGTGTCCACCACCTTGGGAGCAGAAGGGCTTCACGCCGAACCCGGCGAGCACCTGCTCACCGCGGACTCGGCCGCCGGCCTGGCCGCGGCGTGCGCACAGCTGCTTGGAGACCGCGGCCGGCGCGATGCGATGGCGGCCCTGGCGTATCGGCACTACCGCGAGCACGGCGGGTCGGACCTTGCCGACGCGGCGGTGATCGCGGTGGCCCGCGAAGCGAGCGGAGCCTGCCGGTGAATACCATCCGCAGCGTGGTGGTGGCACAGGACTTTCCCTGGCCGGATCAACGCCTTACGGTTGTGCTTCTTGGTTGGAGACTTGAAGGAATACGAGGAGATCGCGCGGGGACCAATGGCCACATTCTCTAGCTTTGACGGCACGAAGCTCGCATACGAGGTGGAGGGGACGGGGCCGCCTGTCGTCCTCCTCCATGGGCTGAGTGTCGACACCGATACGAATTGGAAGGCCCCGGGCATATGGTCCGCTCTGGTCGCCGCAGACAGGCGAGTGATCGGCCTCGATGCACGGGGTCACGGCCGGTCCGACAAGCCTCACCAGCCATCGGCCTACGAAAATGACGCCATGGTGCGGGATGTCTCGGCTTTGTTGGACGAGCTCCAGCTGGAAGAGACCGATCTGGTCGGTTATTCCATGGGGGCGTCGACGGCCCTGCAGTTTGCGGCGAGTACCCATCGGCTGCGCCGCTTGGTCCTGGGCGGTATCGGCGGCGATCCGAAAAAGTGGGGCACCCCAGAAGCGGAACGCCCCGCGATGGCCAAGCGCTGGCTGGCCGGGCTCGAGGCCGACGATCCAGCCACGCTCGAAGATCCCGTCGCACGCGGTGCCCGAAAGGTCTTCGAATCTAGGGGTAACGATCTGGAAGCCATCGCGGCGCTGCTGCGTTCCGACCGCACTCACCTCTCGCCTGAGATGGCTTCAACGGATGTCCGCGTGCCGACCTTGGTCGTCTGCGGGGACCGTGACGCCTCTCCCGTCGAGCTGGCCGCTGCTTTGCCCGATGGAAGTGCGCTCGTACTGAAAGGCGATCACGAGAGCGTCGTCGTGAACCCCGAGCTCGCAACGGCGATCGTCGAATTCCTTGCGGTCTGACGCAGGGGCGGGAGCACGGGACCGACGCTGGACTCGAGGCTCCTCCGCGTCACGTGGGTAGCCCGACTGCCGTAGAACACCGCTTCCACAGACCCGCCAGTTGGAGTAACGGGCATCGGGGTGGTGGGGGGCCCAGAAGAGACCGGGTCATAATGACGAAGTGGATCCCTGGGAAATGACCCTGCTTCTTCGTTCGCGAAGTTGTCACGTAGGGCTCGGAGCGTCGCCCGGGTCCATGCCGTGGGCATCGCAGGTGGCGGCAACACGTGGCTGAACAGCCTCTGACCCGGAGCGGATCTCCCAACCTACAGGCGATGCTCGTCCCGCTGGCCCTGGCGCAGTTCATCTGCAGCTTCGCGGGCTCGAACATGAACGTGATGATCAACGACATCAGCCACGACCTGCACACGACGGTCCAAGGGGTGCAGGTGGCCATCACGCTCTTCCTCCTGGTCATGGCCGCCTTCATGATCCCAGGTGGCAAGCTCACCGACCGCTGGGGCCGGAAGCGGTGCTTCACGATCGGCCTCGTCATGTACGGCGTCGGCGCCGTGCTGAGCGCTGCAGCCCCCAATCTCGGGGTCCTCATTCTCGGCAACTCGATCCTCGAGGGTCTTGGGACCGCGCTGTTGATCCCGCCCGTGTACATCCTCACCACGATGCTGTTCGGCGACATCAAGTCGCGCGCCCGAGCCTTCGGGGTGATCAGCGGCATGGGTGGTATCGGTGCCGCCATGGGACCACTGATCGGCGGCCTCATCACCACGGCCATCACCTGGCGGGCCGCCTTCGTCTTCCAGGCGCTCATCGTGCTCACCATCGTCCTGCTCGCACGGAGGATCAAGGACCCGGTCGCGGCGGATCCGACGCAATCGTTCGACTTCGTCGGAGCCGCCCTGTCCGCCGTCGGCCTGGTCGTGCTCGTGCTGGGCATCCTGGCCGCCGACAACAACCTCGTGCTCACGGCCGTGCTGATCGCCGCCGGGGGCCTGATCCTCACCGGGTTCTTTGCGTGGATCCGGCGCCTCGAGCAAGAGGGCCGCCAGCCCCTCCTCTCGACGTCGCTGTTCCACAACCGCACTTCGAACTTTGCGCTCGTGGGCCAGAACGTGCAGTGGCTCATGCTGATGGGGACCTCGTTCGTGGTGTCCGCCTACCTGCAGGTGGTGCGCGGCTACAACGCCATCCAGACCGGTGTGATCTTCACGGCCTCCACCCTCGGCATCCTGGTTTCGTCCCTGGCCGCCGGCCGCTTGGTCAAACGCTTCCGGCAGCGGTCCCTCATCCTCGCTGGTTTCGTGACCAACATCGTGGGCATCGTCGTCCTCCTCAGCCTGGTGAAGGGCTCGCCCAGCCCGTGGGCCTTCGCCCCGGGGCTCCTGCTCATCGGGCTCGGACTGGGTGTCATGCTCACGCCATCCGTCAACGTCGTGCAGTCAGCGTTTCCCGAGGAGCGGCAAGGAGAGATCTCGGGGCTCTCACGCAGCGTGTCCAACCTCGGGTCGTCCATGGGTACCGCAATCGCCGGCACCATTTTGGTCTCCGGCCTGGTCGACCCTAAGCGGTCCTACGCGCTCGCCATGATCTCGATCGGCGTCATCGGCTTGATCGGGTTGGGCGCGACGCTGTTCCTCCCGTCGAGTGAGCCGAAGCCAGCGCTCGAATCCGCATAGATCGGTTTCGCGGCGCAGGTGGGCGGTCAGGACGAGAGGACGGCCCTGAGAACGACTGCGCCCGAGTGCTCGACGTCCCGAGTAGCCGTGACCAGCGCAACGCGCTTCCTCTTGGAGAGGGAGCGAAGCCGGGTCACGTCGTCCCGGGCGGGTGTCGTGCGCAATTCCTTGCGGTAGCGGCGTGCGAACTCGTCGAACTTGTCCGGCTCGTGACCATACCAGCGCCGGAGCTCAGTGCTCGGAGCCACGTCCTTTGCCCACTCGTCGATGGGTGCACGGGCCTTGGCGACGCCCCGCGGCCACAGGCGGTCCACCAGCACACGATGCGCGCCGTCGTGAGGATCGGCGTCGTAGACGCGGCGGACCTCGAACCGAGGCTTGCGCGCCGCCGGCACGTCAGACCCGTCCGTCCAGAGCCGGCACAGCGGCTCGGTACGGCGCCAGGTCGATGCCGGGGTACCGGGCGGCCACACCCTCGAGGGTCTCTTCGGTCCAGTAGGGATCGCCGGGGCGTGGAAAGCCGAAGAGGTCGCGCTCGCGCACGCTGCAGCGCGGGATGAACTTCGCCCACCGTTGCGGCGATTGCTTGGGCCAGGCCATCTTGCCGCCCCAAGTCGTGCCGCGAACCTGGTAATCGGCGAGGATCGAGAAACGCGAACGACCGGCTGCCGCGAAGTTCGAACCCCGGTGCAAGATGTCGGTCCGGTAGATGAGCAGTGACCCCGCCGGACCGGTGCAGTGCACCTCGCGGTCGGCGAGCTCCCCGAAGGGGATGTAGAGCGGCGTGTAGGGAATGTCCCTCCCGCTCTCGTGGGGGACGATGTGGGTCGGCCCGTCCTCGGCGGTCACGTCGGACAGGAAGATGAAGGTCGTCAGCTGCTGGTATCGGGGTTCGGGGCGCGGCACCACGAGGCTGTGACTGCCGTAGTCGCGGTGCAGAGGCTGGTCGTAATCGACCGCACCGGCGTACTTGGCCCACAGCTCCACCTTGTAGAGATGGAGGTCGTCCGTGTGGAGATAGCGCTCGGCCGCATCGACGAGATCGGGGTGGATGGCGAGGCGGTTGAGGTCCCAGGAGCGGTAGGGGAACTCCTCGACGCCGGCGAACTGGCTCGATGCATAGTTCGAGAACGCGCCGGGATTCGTGAAGTAGTCCTCTGGGCGCGGGAAGTGGAGCCACAACGCCTCCTGGGCGGCGGCGAGCTCGGCGGGATTGAGGAAGCCCTCCATGAGAGAGAACCCGCTCGTGCGGACCTCGTCCAGGGTGGAATCGGACACCCGCATCACCGGGCACCTTACGCGAGGCCACTCGCCTCGTGAGCCGGACCCCGACGGCGCGTACGCTTCGGGTGTGCGCGCCGTCGTGTTCGACATGGTCGATCCGGAGTTCCCCGCCACCCTGGCCGAGCTCCCCGAACCCGACCTACCCGGGCGCTCGTGGGCCCGGATCCGTGTCTCGACGGGGGGTATCTGCGGGAGCGACCTCCATCTGTTCGCGCACAACACAGGGCCGTCGCCGACCTTGGCTTCGATGGGCGCCTTTCCTTTCGTCCTCGGGCACGAGACGTTTGGGCGCGTCATCGAGGCCGGGAACGAGTGCTCGGTCGAGGCGGGGACCCGCGTCGTGATCGACCCGTGCATCCCGTGCCTCCCCCGCGGGATCGACCCGCCCTGCACCAATTGCGCCCGCGGGTGGACCTCGTCGTGCCTCAATCTGGACAGCCACATCGTGAGCTCGGGACGGTCGTTGGGGTACACGCAAGACCTCGGCGGAGGCTGGGCGGACTCCGTGCTGGCGCACGAGTCGATGCTGCACCCTCTTCCCGATGCGATCCCGGACCGGGGAGGGAGCCTTTACGAGCCGGTCTCCATCGCGTGCCACGGCCTCCTGCGCGCCGAGCCCGTCGACGGCGAACCCGTGCTGATCGTCGGCGCCGGCATCATCGGCCTGGCCGCGCTGGCGGCACTGCGCGGGTTGTTCCCGCATTGCCCGGTCACGATGCTGGCCCGGCACCCGCACCAGCGTGCCGCCGCCGAGGCGTGCGGCGCGGACCACGTGGTGCTGAGCGACCCCGACAACGGCCACTTCGAGGAGCTGGCGTCGCTGTCAGGAGCGCGGGTGGTCGGGCGCAAGCGGCACAAGATGCTCATGGGCGGGTTCCCCTACGTGGTCGAGGCCGTGGGCGCACCACAGTCGGTCACCGAGGCGCTGCGCGCAGTGGCACATCGAGGCACCGTGCTCCTTCTGGGCGCCGCCGGCATCAGCGAGGTCGACTTGACCCCGATTTGGTACAAGGAGGCCGCGCTCGTCGGATCCATCGACCACACCGTCGACGCGTCGTCCGCACCTGGGCTGGCCGGCGGGCCCGACCGTCACTCCGTCGACCGCGCCCTCGACGTGCTGTCGGCCGGCTTGCTGCCGGACTCGGTCGTGGTGACCCACGAGTTCGGGTTGGAGGACTACCGGCGTGCGATCGAGACCGCAATCGACCGGAACAACTCGCACGCCATCAAGGTGGTGTTCCGGCCTTAGGGCGTTAGGGCCTTAGGGCCTTAGGGCCTTAGGGCCTTAGGGCTTACTCGGGGGGCGCCAAGCGGGTCAGGCTGTCGACCAACTCGACCGGACGGGATAGCGCGACGAGGTGGCCCCCGGGGACCACCTCCACGTCATGATTGAGCCGCTCGCGGGCGACTCGGCGCTGGAACTCGAGCGGGAAGAAGCGGTCGTCACGTGCGGCCAACACGCGGGTGGGCACATCTGGCCAGCGCGTGATGTCGCAGGGCTGGCCGAAGACTATGGCGGCCTCCTCCCTCGCCTGGGACTCGCCGGCGGCCGCCGTCTCGGCGGGGACGTCATGAAGGAAGTAGGTCTCAACGTCGAACTCGTCCGGGTAGCCGCCCTCGGCTGCCGCCTGAGCCCGTGCCTCGATCGCGCCGGTGTTGTCCCACCACTCTCCAGGCGTCTCCCCCGGCAAGGGGATCATGGCGTTGACGAGGATCAGCGACGCCACTTGGGGGCGGGCGCACGCCATGGCGGAACTAAAACCGGCCAAGGACTGGGCGACGACGACGGCGTCGCGTCGGTCGCCCAGGGCGGCGACAATCGCCTCGGAGTATTCGGGGAGCCCGGCACTCTCGTCCGGGCCGGGCAGGTCGAGGGCGATTGCCGTGTGGCCGCGCGCCTTGAGCTCGGGTACGACCCGGTGCCAGTACCAGGCCGCACCCCCCGCCCCGGGGACCAGAACGAATGTGCTCAATGTGTGGCTCCTTCTTCCGCTCTCGCTCTCGTTGTGTTTCGCCGGTGGCGGCTCTTTCGCTGGCTCCGATCTTGGCGCTTCCGCGGAGTCCTCTCTTCCGTTCCTGGTCGAGGGGCCGAGGAGGGGGTCCGGAGGAGGTGGTGGCTGAGGAGGGGTCTGGAGGAGGTGAGTCCCTTGGGGGGATGTCTCTCAAAACTGTAAACAGGACGGTAGATAGTTTTCAGAGACATTCCCCGTGCAGAGGCAGAGGAGGTGGTCCGGAGGGGTGGTCCGCAGGAGGTGGTCTGGAGCGGGTCGTCCGGAGGAGGTGGTCCGGAGGAGGTGGGTCCCTTGGGGGGATGTCTCTCAAAACTGTAAACAGGACGGTAGATAGTTTTCAGAGACATTCCCCGTGCAGTGACAAAGGAGGCCGTTCCGACGACGGAAATTGGGTGTGGGCCTTCGGGCACGATGTAGTCGTCTCACGACACGGCAACCACGCGCCACCAGTCTCCCCCCTCGGAACCGATCGCATCGAGCTGCCGTGGGTCCCGCAGGACCTCGTCGCGTCGATATCCAGGGAGGACGATGTAGCGGACGGACTCCGGCGGGCACACCAGGTCGAGTACGCGCCACAGCGAACGCGCATACCGCTCGGCACCAACGGGATCGCTCCACTCGTAAAGGCCTCGGTAATTGTCGTGTTCGTCATGATCGAGCCAGAGCTTCGATACGAATCCCGGGAATCCCACGAACAGCGGGGTGTTCAAGATGCACTCCCACAGGAACAGCGAGTGCCACCTCCCCCGGAGAAATCTCAGTCGAAACGCGACGACGAGCATGCAGGAATCCGGCGGCTGGCCACCGTCTACCACCGTCTCCCGGAAGACACGGGCGGAGGTGCCGTCCGCGAATGCCACCCTCATGCCTACGCGCTGCGAGCGCAGGTGCGTCTCGCGTCGTGCCAGTAAACGTGCCGTGACCGCGGCGCACCGCACGACCTCCCGTGCGGCGACGTGTCGTGGGAGGGGACGCTGTTCGTTCATCGTGTCACCCCGGGGAACGCCTCGAGCGCTCGATCGTCATCGCCTCCTCTCCCGCCTACGCCATGATCCGAGACACTATGGTCAGCCAGTCGGCGTGAGGAGACCGAGAATTTTTGTAGGCCGACCGGTTCGACTGCAGAATCAAGGCATGCGCACCCCCTCGAGCGTCCTGGCCGGGCTGGCCATTATCGCGACCGCGCCGTTCGTCGCAACGGCGCCGTTCGTCGCACCGGCGCCCTTCGTCGGAGGGGCGCCTGCCGCCGGAGCGCTGACTGCCACCAGAGCGGCGGCCGGGCCCGCCGCCCAGTACCAATGTGTGTTCCACCTCGACACCGACGCCTTCGCCGGCGCCTACGGAACCGCCTCGGCGATCGGGTGGCTCGGCGACC